>DDTA01000004.1:10913-32340 GCA_002344285.1 Myxococcales bacterium UBA2376 | reverse complement strand
GCCCGATCCCGACAAGGAGAAGGATCCCGTCAAGCGCGGCGCGATCGAGCGTGCCCTCGCCTACATGGGCCTGCCGCCGAACAAGCCGATCGCCGATGTCCGCATCGACAAGGTCTTCATCGGTTCGTGCACGAACAGCCGGATCGAGGACCTCCGGCTGGCCGCGAAGGTCGTCGATGGGCGCACGGCCGTCGTGCCGAGCTGGGTCGTGCCGGGCTCGGGCCTCGTCAAGGAGCAGGCCGAGGCCGAGGGCCTCGACCGCATCTTCAAGGCCGCAGGCTTCGAGTGGCGTCACGCCGGCTGCTCGATGTGCGTCGGCATGAACGGCGAGATCGGCCGGCCCGAGGAGCGCATCGCCTCGACGTCGAACCGGAACTTCGTTGGACGCCAGGGACGAGGGGTGAGGACGCATCTCGTCTCGCCGGCGAGCGCGGCGGCCGCGGCCAGGTACCAGCCCTCGCCGAACGAGAAGCCAGGATCGGCGTGGAACGTGTACGCGTGGTTGCGCTCGTCGACGATGCGGCGGGCCGCGCGCGCGGACGCCTCGGCCGCTCGCGCCGCCTTCCGCGGAGCAGGCCGATCGAGCGCACCGGCGAGACGCGCCGCCTCGCGCGCCGAGGACTCGGCCACCTGCACGATCTCCTCGACCCGCTCCCAGCCGTCGTCGCACGCCGCCGGCGTCGGCGCGCGCTGGGCGCCGAGCGAGAGCTGCCCGGCGCCGTGGCGCGCGTCCTCGGCGCGGGCCGCGTGCGCGTGCACCAGCGTCGTCCGCGCGCCCGCCGCCGTCGCCAGGTCGTCGTTCGCGAGCGCGAGCGCGAGCGCGGCCTCGCCCCGCTCGATCACGCGCGCCAGGCTCTGGCGGAGCTCCTCGCGCGCGCCGGGCAAGGGCAGGCGTCGCGCGTGGGCGAGCGCGTCCGCGGCCTCGCGCGCGAGCGCGCGGGCGTCGGTCGGGTCCGGGCTGGTCGAGATCGTGACGATCCTGCGCTTGTGCCACGAACCGGTGCGCGCGTCACCTCATCACGACGACGCGGGGGACCACAGCGTCATCTTCGTGGTGTCGTGGCCGTCCTCGATCGCCATCGCCGCGGCGAACGCGGCCGAGACCTCGTGATCGGGGCAGAGCTCGGGCACGGCGGTGGCCTCGTCGCGGCGGCGCTCGACGCCGTCGAGCACGTAGGCGCGGAACTCGCAGACCACCATCGTGAGGTCGTCGTCGGCGGCGGTGACGGCGGCGAAGCCGCGCAGCGCCGCCAGGATGTCGGCGCGGAGGCGATGGACGTTGGTGGTCGACTCCGGCGTGTGCTCGAGGAGGAGGCGGCGCAGGCGGCGATCGCCGAAGCGCCGGCCATCGTCGCCGGCGCGGTCGGGGAGGCCGTCGGTGGAGACGAGGATGAGGTCGCCGGGCTCGAGCTCGGTTCGCGCCACGCCGATCGCCGCGGCCGCGCTGCCCAGAGGCGCGCCGCGCGCGACGACGACGTCGAGCGTGCCGCGGGCGCGGCGGACGAACGGAAACGGGTGCCCGGCGCTGGCGAGGTCGAGCCGACCGAGCGTGGGATCGATGACCAGGATGGCGGCGGTCATCTCGCGGCCGAGCTCGCCGAGCGACGCCAGCGCCGCGTCGAGCGTGGCCATGACCCGGGCCGGCGTAGCCTCGGCGCCGAGCACGCGGATCGCGCCGTCGACGACGCCGCGCGCGGAGACGGCCATGAACGCCGCCGCGAGATCATGGCCCGTGACGTCGCCCACCGCGACGAGCACCCGCCCGTCGGGCAACGCGCTGGCCAGCCACCAGTCTCCGCCGACCGCGCCGACGGCTTGGCAGTGACCGGTGATCGCGACGCCGGGCACCCGCAGCGGCGCGCCGGCCGTCAACCGCTGGTGCGCGAGGTACGCCACCTCGCGTTCGCGATCGTCCTCGTTGCGCTGGGTGGAATGGCGGAGGCTCATGGGCTCGATCGGCAGCAAACGACGTGCCCGTGAACACCGTTTGCGGCACGCGCCCGGCGGCGTCCGCATGTGGCTTGCAGCCCCCGAGGAGCACGCTGACTGGAGCGATTGCCCCCAGGCGGACAGGCGCCCACACCGGCGCAACACCCTGACCTCGCTGGGGCACGAGGTGGTGGTTGTCGGCGCGCTCACACCCGCCGATCCGGCACGCGTGCTGCGTATCTGGCCCGGCGATGGAACCGAACGGCGCTGATGTCTACGTGCTGCTCAACCCCTTCCGCTGCAACGTGCGCGAGTTCCGGATCATCACGCGGGTGCTCGCGGATCTGGGCAGCGATGACCTCGAGGCGGTCGACGGCTTCTACGCGCCGGACATCGACGCCGCGTTGATCGGCACGTGCTTCACGTCGGCCGCGCGTGCGCGCCTGGGCGTCGAGGGCATGCAAGCGTGCATCGCGCGGTGCGGGTTGCCGCTGGTCGTGCCCGCGCGCCTCGACGCCGCGGGCGCCGCGCGCTTCTTCGACGAGCACCTGCTGCGCTACGACACGTACGTCCAGCTCTACCCGTGCGCCGAGGAGCCGATGGGGCTCATCGAGCGCGTCGTCGAGCGGCTCGGCGAGCAGGTCGTGCTGCGGCCCCGCGCCGGCACTGAGAGCGACTACAACTTCGACCTGCGCCACGAGGTGCCCATGATCGGCGTCCGCCACGAGCTGCCGAGCTGGCGGCGCGCCGAGTCGTCCTGGTGACGCGGTCGGTATCGGCCGCCGTCGGGACCGGTCGAAGGCGGGGGGCGCACGGTATGCTGCGCGGGTGAAGCCCGCCCGTGCCGCGCCCTCGATGCGAGAGACCCTCGAGCGCAACTTCCACAAGCTCTCGGGGCAGAAGCGACGGGCCGCCGACTACCTCATCGAGCACCACCGCACCGCGTTCGCGATGTCGGTGCAGGAGCTGGCGAGGGCGGCGAGGGTCTCGGAGGCGACGCTCGTGCGCCTGGCCCGCGATCTCGGCTTCGGCGGCTACCTCGAGCTCCGGGCCGCGCTGATCGAGGAGGCGACGCGGGTGCTCTTGCCCGAGGATCGCTTCGCCTTCGCCCGGCCGACGAAGGAGCCGTCCGAGACCGCCGTCGCGGTCGCGCGCCAGGAGGTCGAGAACATCAACCGCTCGGTCGAGGATCTCGATCCGGCGCAGCTGCGGACCTTCGTCGGCCACCTGCGCAAGGCGCCGCGGACCGTCGCCGTCGGCCTGGGCGTCAGCTCGATCGTGGCGCGCTTCGCCGCCTACCAGCTCTCGCAGGTCGGCTGCCGGGCCGACTTCCTGACCCGCGAGGCGCTCAACCTCGCCGAGCAGGTCGCGCTCCTGCCGCCCAGGACCGTGGTGCTCGCGATCTCCTTCCCGCCGTACTCCAGCCGCACGGTCGATACCGCGCGTCGCGCCCGGGCCCGTCAGCTGCCGGTCCTGGCGCTCACGGACTCGGCGCGATCGCCGCTGGTCGAGGTGGCGTCGGCCGCGCTCTACGCCCGCACCGAGAACCTGCTCTACACCAACTCGATCTCGGGCGCGGTGGTGGTGCTGAACGCGGTCGTGACCGACCTCGCGCTCGCCGACAAGAAGCGCGCGCTGGCGAACGTGGCCGCGCTCAACCGGGCGGTCGCCGACGAGGTGCTCCTGAAGTAGGTGTGCCGGATGTCATGGCCGTTGAAATAAAAGCGCCATGGTGCCAAGGTCGGGGCCATGCTCGTCGTCCGCGACGTCCGGCCGCACGATCTCGATGACCTCCTCGCCGTCGCTCGCCACCTCGACAGCGTCAACCTGCCGGCGGAGCGCGCGCTCCTCGCCGCGCTGATCGAACGATCGGGCCGGTCGTTCGCCGGGCGGCTGCCGGTGGCGGCGCGCGAGTACGTCTTCGTCCTCTGCGACACCGAGGCCGGCGGCCGGGTCGTCGGCACCTCGATGATCCATGCCCAGCACGGGACGCCCGAGGCGCCGCACGTCTGGTTCGAGGTCGGCAGCGAGGAGCGCTGCTCGACCGCGCTCGGCCGTCGCCTGTCGCACCAGGTGCTCCGCATCGGCTACACCTTCGACGGACCGACCGAGCTGGGCGGCCTGATCCTCCTGCCCGAGTACCGCGGCGGCGGGCGGCGCGCGGGCAAGCTCCTGTCGTACGTGCGGTTCCTGTACATCGGCGCCCATCGCGACGCGTTTCGCGATCAGCTCCTGGCCGAGCTGCTGCCGCCGTTCGAGGCCGACGGCACGAGCCTCCTGTGGGAGCACCTGGGGCGTCGCTTCACCGGGCTGGCCTACGCCGAGGCCGATCGCCGGTCGCGTGACGACAAGGAGTTCATCCGCACCTTGTTCCCCGAGGGCCCGATCTACGCCTGCCTCCTGCCGCCCGACGCGCAGGCGGTCATCGGCCAGGTGGGCCCGGCCACCCGGGGCGTCGAGCACATGCTGCTCGAGGCCGGCTTCCGCCACGCTGGTCGCATCGATCCGTTCGACGGCGGACCCCACCTGATGGCGCGGACCGACGACGTCGCGCCGGTGCGGCGGCTGCGCCAGGCGCGGCTCGAGGCCGGCGACGTGGGCGACGCGGCCTGGGCCGTGGTCGCTCGCCGCGACGGCGACGGCCTCGTCGCCGCGGCCGCGCCCTGCCGGACCGAGGGCGAGGGCGCGTGGGTGCCGGCCGCGGTGCTCGCCGCGCTGGGCGCAGATGGCGGTCGCCCGGCCTGGGTCCTGCCGATGGCATGAGAATGCCTGATTGCTGTCGTCGTGAAAGTATTGTTTCATAGGCGCGGGATCCGCGGTACGGTGGCGTCATGTCCACCGTCACCATCCCCTCCGAGCTGCTGATCGGCGGCCGCTGGCTGCCCGGCCTCGGTCGCCCCTTGTCCTCGCGAAACGGCGTCACCGGCGAGCCCGTCTGGGCCGGGGCGGGGGCCGATCGGGCGCAGGTGGCCGCGGCGGTGCAGGCGGCCCGCGCCGCGTTCCCCGCCTGGAGCGAGCTCGGCTTCGCCGGTCGCCTCGCGGTCGTGGAGGCCTTCGGTCGCCAGCTGGCCGAGCACGGGGACGCGCTGGCCACGATGATCGCGCGCGAGACCGGCAAGCCGCGCTGGGAAGCGCGGTCCGAGGTCGCCGCCATGAGCGGCAAGCTGCCCATCGCCGCGCGCGCGCACCGCGAGCGCCTGGCGGAGCGAACCGATGCCGCGGGTGATGCGGTGCTGGCCGTGCGACACCGACCGCACGGGGTGATCGCGGTGTTCGGGCCGTACAACTTCCCCGGGCACCTGCCCAACGGGCACATCGTGCCCGCGCTCCTCGCCGGCAACACCGTGGTGCACAAGCCGAGCGAGCGGACGCCGGGCGTCGCCGCGATGATCGCGGCGCTCTGGTCGGCCGCCGGCATCCCGGATGGCGTGCTCGGCCTGGTGCACGGCGATCGCGAGGTGGGGGCGGCCCTCGCCGGGGATCCCGGCATCGACGGACTCTTCTTCACCGGCTCGGCCGAGACCGGTCACGCCCTGCACACCCTCCTGGCGGGCCAGCCGCACAAGCTCCTCGCGCTCGAGCTGGGCGGCAACAACCCGCTGGTGATCGGCGCGGTGCGGGACCGCCGCGCCGCCGTGTACATGGCGCTGCAGTCGGCGTTCGCGAGCGCGGGTCAGCGCTGCACGTGCGCGCGCCGCCTGATCGTACCGACCGGCGCGGACGGCGATCGTTTCATCGACGAGCTCGTCGCCGCCGCCGCGGCGATCCGGGTCGGCGCGTGGGACGACGAGCCCGCGCCGTTCATGGGCGGCGTCATCGACGTGGCCGCGGCCGACCGCCTCCTCGACACCCAGGCGATGCTCCTCGCCCGGGGCGGTCGCGCCTTGCTCGCGATGCGCCGGCTCCGCCCCGGCTCGTCCCTCCTCTCGCCGGGGCTCGTCGACGTCACCGACGCGCGCGACGTCCCCGACGAGGAGCACTTCGGCCCGCTGCTCCAGCTATACCGGGCGCGCGATCTCGATCACGCCATCGCGATCGCCAACCGCACCCGCTTCGGGCTGGCGGCCGGGCTGCTCGGCGACGACGAGGCCGAGTACCGGCGCTTCTTCCGCGGGGTGCGGGCGGGGGTCGTCAACTGGAACCAGCCGCTGACCGGCGCGAGCTCGGCGGCGCCGTTCGGGGGCATCGGCGCCAGCGGCAACCACCGGCCCAGCGCCTACTACGCCGCCGACGCGTGCGCGTACCCCGTGGCCTCGCTCGAGGCCGCCTGCTGCGCGCTGCCGGCGACGCTCGCGCCCGGGCTGGCGGCGTGAGCTGAGCGCGATCGCGAGCTCGGCCGATCAGCGCCGGCGGTCCGCGGCGACCAGGAACGCCGCGATCGCGCCGACCAGGCCGAGGGCGACCAGCTCGCCGGCGACGCCGCCGAGACGCGGCGCCGTCGGGACGGCCACGCCGAGGCCGCCGACGGTCACCGCGACGGCGACGCCGGCCAGGCCCTCGCCCGCGACGAGGCCCGACGCGGCGAGCACGCCCCCGCCGCCGTGCCCGCCGCCGTGCCCGCCGCCGCGACGCGCCCGGCGATCCACCCAGAGCCGCACGAGCCCGCCGAGGAAGATGGGCGTCATCGCGCCGAGGGGAAGGTAGACGCCGATGGCGAAGGCGAGGCCCTCGACGCCGGCCAGCATGGCGCCGATCGCCAGCCCCGCGCCCGCCAGCACCAGCGGCCAGGGCAGGGAGCCGTCGAGCCCACCCTCGATGATCGTCTTCATCAGGGTCGCCTGCGGCGCGGGCAGCTCGCGCGAGCCGAACGTGTAGGTCGCGCCGAGGAAGAGCACGGTGGCGGCGACCGCCCAGCACGCGGTGGCCGCGCCCAGGTACTGGCCGAGCTGCTGCCGCGCCGGCGTCGCGCCCACCAGGTGGCCGGTCTTCAGGTCCTGGGAGATGTCGCCGGCCTTGGACGCGGCCACCGCCACGATCGCGCCCGACAGGAGCACCGCGACCCGCGCCGCCGGCGAGGTCCACCCCGCGGCGGCGAAGATGGCGCCCAGCGCGAGGAGCGTGCACACGCAGATGCCGGAGGTCGGCTGCGACGACACGCCGACCAGGCCGACGATACGCGACGCGACGGCGACGAAGATCAGGCCGAGCACCGCGATCGCAGCCGCGCAGACCAGGCGCGGCCCGAGCGCGATGCCGCCGAGGATGCCCGGCACCAGCGCCACCGCCAGCACCACCAGCGCGACGCCGGCGACGACCACCGCCGGCGGCACGTCGCGATCGGTGCGGGGCGGCGCGCGGCGCGTGGTGCCGCCGCCGCCGCTCGCGCCGGCAGCGATCGCGCGCAGCGACGCCAGCATCGCCGGGACCCCGCGGATCACGGTGAACACCGCGGCGCACGCGACGGCGCCGGCGCCGATGTAGCGCACGTACGTGCTCCACAGCTCGTCGGGGTCGGGCACCGGCGCCGCGGGATCGGTCTGGACCGCCAGGTACGTGATGAGCGGGATGATCAGCAGCCAGGCCACCACGCTCCCCGACACGACCACCGCCGACGGGCGTGGGCCGAGGATGTAGCCGACCGCCATCAGCGCCGGCGCGATCTCGATCGAGAGGCGAGCGCCGGGCAACGCGGTCAGCGACGTCGAGACCACCTCGGGCACGAGCGCGCCGAGACCGAGCGCGAGCTTGCACGCCGCGCCGATCGCCATGCCGGCGAAGATGAGCCGGGCCTGGCCGCCGGCGCCGCCTGCGGTCGCGCGCAGCACCTCGGCGCAGGCCTGGCCCTCGGGGTAGGGCAGGGTGTCCGCCGATCGGACGATCAGCAGGCGGCGCAGCGGGATCATCGCCGACACGCCGAGCACGCCGCCGAGGAACGTCAGCGCCACGACCTGCAGGTACGGCGGGGCGTCGCCCCACAGGTACAGCGCGGGCACCGTGAAGATCGCGCCGGTGGCCAGCGCGGTCGACGCCGAGCCGATGGTCTGGGCCAGGTTGGCCTCGAGGAGCGTGGCGCGGTTGCCGGTGGCGCCGAGCACCGCGACCGTCATCACCGCCACCGGGATCGACGTGGCCACCGTCATGCCGACGCGCAGGCCGAGGTACGCGTTGGCGGCGCCGAACACCGCGCCGGCGATCACCCCGAGGACGATCGCGCGCGCGGTGAGCTCGCGGGGCGCGGCGTCCGTCACGGCAGCGACCGCCGCGTGGTGAGGTCGTAGCGCGCGCCGCGCGCCAGCGTGATCACGCGCAGGCCGGGGACGTCGGTCAGCGGCGCGCTCGCCGACGGGGCGCGGCTCGCCGCGGTGGCCTCCATCACCACCACCTCGCCCTCGCCCAGCACCTCGAAGGTGTGGTCCGGACGCAGCCAGACCGCGGTGCCCTCGTCGACGCCGAGGCCGACGGCCTCGGGATGATCGAGGACGACGCCGGCGAGGCGGCGATGGCGCCGACGCGCGCCGAAGTGGGTGTCCAGGACGACGCCCTCGGCGAGGCCGAGGCCCACGGCGAGCTCCATGGCGCCCGGGCGCAGCGCGTGGGGATCGCCGTCGCCGGTGATCATCCAGCGCGACTGACAGGCGGTGCCCGCGGAGGTCCCGCCGATCACGCCCCCGGCCAGTTTCATGGCGGCGAGCGCCGCGTGCGCCGGCGTGTCGACGAGGCGCGCGGCGATGCGCCGCTGATCGCCACCCGCGAACCACACCCCGGTCGCGCCCGCGATCTGGCGGGCGAACGCGGCGCGGCCGGCGTCGCGGCGATCGTCGACGTGGAGCACGGTCACGTCGCGCACGCCCAGGCGGCGGAAGCGCTCGACGTACTCGGCGCCGCCCAGGCGGTCGTCGGCCGAGGCGAGCGGCAAGATCACCAGGCGGGCCTCGGCCCCGCCGGCGAGCGCGACGAACAGGCGCATCGCGTCGTCGGGCTTGTCGCCCCCGCCGACCAGCACGAGGTGCCCGCCCGCGATCCGCGGTCGGGGGGCCGGCGCCTCGCCGAGCGACGGACCACAGGCGACGAGCGCGAGCGCGAGCGCGAGCGCGAGGCCGAGCGCGAGGCCGAGCTCGAACTCCGGCCGCCGTGGCGACTCACAGGACATAGCGCACCTCCAGCCAGAGCTCGCGTGGCCGCTCGACCTGGCGCACGGCGCGGAAGTACGACGTGGTCTCGCGCACGCCGGTCACGGTGGCCGCGTCGAGCAGGTTCTCCGCGCGGAGCGAGAGCTCCCACCGGCCCGGGCCGGGCACCGGCAGCGGACGATCGAGCGCGACGTCGACGACGTGGCGCCACGGCAAGGTGTAGCCGCCGCGACCCGCGCGATCGAAGACGTAGACGCGGGGCGCCGTCGCCGGCGAGACGCGCAGGACGCGCGAGTACGGTTCGCCCGACCGGCTCCGCACGTCGACCCGCAGGTGGAGCCGGCCGGGGAGGTCGCTGTCGAACCGGGCGCGGGCAGACACGCGCGAGACCCCAGGCATGTTGCCGTCGGCGTTCACCCGACCGCTGGGATCGCGCCACTCCTCGGCGAGCCCTCCGTCGCTGTCGAGGTTGCCGCGATCGATGGCCAGCGCGCCGTCGAGCCGGATCGCCACGCCGCGCCAGGGGAACAGGTCGAGCCCGAGGTCCACGCGCTGGGCCAGGCGGTGCCCGTCGGCCACGGTCGTGATCGCGTAGTCGGGCGCGACGCCGGCCGGCAGCTCGAGGTAGTCGAACTGGTCGCGCTCGCCCGGGCCGATGGTCTCGGCGCGAGCGACGTACTCGCCGCGCTCGTAGCGACGATCGACGATGCCGGCGATGTTCGACCAGCGGCGCACCTGCCAGCCCGCGCGCACCGCCACGCGATCGCGGGTGTGCGCGAGCGCGAGGACGACGCGATCGATCCGCGGCTGGGCGAGGTCCACCGGCTCGCCCAGCACCGGCACGAAGCGGCGGCGACGCTCCCAGCCCGCGTCGTCGATCGTCGGCGGCGGGGCGCCCGGATCGCCGGCCCAGTCCCAGTACTCGAGGGGCGTGTAGGCCGCGCCGGCGGCGGCGCGCCGGTACAGCGAGGCGTCGAGGCGCTGGAAGTGGCGGCCGGCGCGGACCCCGATCGCGGTGCGGCCGTCGTCGGGGATCACGTCGATCGCGAGGCGCGGCGCCAGGCCGCTCGTGCGCCAGACCGTGGCGCCGTGCTCGAAGCCGCCGCGGAACACCTCGCCGCGCAGGCCGGGCGTGATCGTCAGCCGGCTCCCCACGTCGATCCGGTCCTCGACGTAGAGCGCGCCGTCGAGGCCGACGGTGGCGGCGTGGAGCTCGTCCCCTCGATCGCTCGAGTAGAGTCGCCAGCTGGTCCGGTCGGCCTCGTCCACGGCCGACCGGCCGTCGGCGAGTAGATCGGCGAAGGTGAAGCCACCGTTGCGCGTCTCGTCGTCGTGGCGGCGGTCGAGCTCGACGCGCAGCCCCGCGGTGATGGTGTGGATATCGCGCGCGCTCACGACGCCGTCGCGAGCGACCGCGACGTGGAGATCGCCTCGCTGGCGCAGGGCGCGGCGCCGCACCGTGAAGGGGTAGTTGCCCCACGTCTGGTAGCTGTCGAGGTTGATGTGGCCGGGGGTCGCGAGGCCGCCGCTCGCGCGCCAGTCGTCGCGCTCGAGCGTGAGATCGACGGCGAGGCCGAGCTCCACCGCGGGCGCGGGCTGGTAGCGGGCGGTCGCGATCGCCGACAGCTCGTCGGCGGTGCGGTCGCGACCCGCCGACGGCAGCTCCCAGGCGGAGAGCCCGGCGTCGCGCACCTCGAGCGCGTCCCAGCGCGCGCCGAGCGTCAGGCGCAGGGTCGCGCTCGGCTCGAAGGTGACGTTGGTCGACAGGCGGGGCCGGACGCGCCGCTCCTCGCGGCCCGCGCCGAGCGCCGTGATCGCCTCGTGGTCGACGAGGGCCTCGCTCCACACCCGCAGGCAGCGCGGGACCACCACCGCCCACGCCTCGCCAGCCAAGCGGTTGGCGTAGCGGCGGTCCCCTCCGACGAGCTCCTCGGGGCGGGTCAGCGGGTGATCGTCGCGCAGCTCGGTGAGGTCGCGTCCGCCGGAGATCATGGGTCCGGCGGTGAGCGCCTCCACGAGCGTCACCGCGAGCGCGCCGTCACCGGCCTCGGGCAGCACCCACGGCGCGTCGAGCCAGGTGCCCGGCGCCTGGTCGCGTCCCGGCCGCACGGTCCGGTCCTCGTTCCAGCCGCGCAGCGCGACGCCGGCGTCGCCGGCGCCGGCCAGATCGGGACGCGGTTGCCACAGCCGGGAGAGCGCCACCGGCGCCGCGTCGTCGCAGCGCTGTCCGCGGGCCGCGCCGGGCGCGGCGACGACCGCGAGGGCCGCGGCCGCGGCGAGGATCAGCGCAGATGGTCGCACAGCGCCATCGCGTTCATCGCGGCGCGCCGGGCGATCGAGTCGATCACCAGGAACTCGTCGCGCGAGTGGAAGCCGCCGCCCTCCGGCCCCACGCCGTCGAGGCAGGTGGCCCCGGCGCGCGCGGCGCGGTTGATGTCCCCGACGCCCGCGGTGTGGACCCCGCGCACGTCCATGCCGAGACGCCGGGCCGCGGCGGCGTAGCGGCCGACGAGGAGCTCGCTGGCCGGGCTCGGCGCCATCGGCGGTGTCTCGATGCGGGCGTCGACCTCGATCGTGACGCGCTCGCTCGTCGCGATCGCCGCCGCGCGCGCGGTCAGCTCGTCGACGACGCGCGCGCCGGCGGCCTCGTCGTAGAACCGCCACTCGAGCTCGCAGGTCGCGCGGTCCGGGATGCACGACAGCGCGGCCGGCGTCACCGTGACGGCGCCACCCGGGGACACGGTGAGGCACGGCGCGAGCGCCTCCAGCTCCTCGGCGGCGACGACGACGCGGGCCAGCGCGGTGAGCGCGTTCCCGGCCCGACCGTGGTCGATGCCGGCGTGGCCGGAGGCGCCACGCACGACGACGGTGGCGATCCCCTGTCCCTTGCGCGCGACGACCAGGTTGCCGCACGTGCGGGCCGCCTCGAACGCGAGCGCGAGACTGGCGTCGCGGGCCGCGCGATCGAGCGCCGGCGCGCCGGTGGGCGAGCCTTGCTCCTCGTCGGAGACCAGGAGCAACCGGAAGCGCGCGCGCGTGAACGCGCCGCGGCGCGCGAGCAAGGCCAGCGTGACCAGCGCCGTGACCACGCCGCCCTTCATGTCGGCGATGCCCGGGCCGCGCCAGCGAGGGCCGTCCACGACGAAGGGGAAGACCTCGTCGGGAGGGTAGACCGTGTCGAGGTGACCGAGGAGCAGCACGGTGGGACCGGCGACGGCCGGGGTCTCGGCGAGGAGATGGTCGCGGACCAGCGCGCCGGCGGAGGTGCGCATCGGCCTCGTCGCCAGCCCGAGCGCCTCGAGGCGGGGGGCCAGCAGGCGATGACACGCGGCCAGCCCGGCGGCGTTGTCGGCGTGCGAGTTGGTCTCGACCAGCGCCTGCAGGAGCGGCAGCGCCCAGCCCTCGGCCCGGCCCGCCTCGTCGAGCGTCGCTCGCGCCTCGGCGTCGAGGTTCACCGCGCCTCCACGTCGGCGGCGCGGCGGGGCACGATCGACCGGCCGAGCGCCCCGCTCGACAAGGTCAGTGGATAGAGCGGACCGGTGATGCGCGCGAAGCGATCACCTCGCGCCGGCCAGAAGTCGTGAAGCAGCGTGTCGATCTGGATCGTCGGGCCCGAGAGGTCGGTGCGCGAGGCCACCTCCCACACGTAGCCGTCGACATCGGGGTTGGTCACCTCGACGTCGCTGATGCGCACCAGGCAGCCATCCCAGGCGTCCTCGGCGAGCGCGGCGATCGCGACCACGTCGGCGACCGGCGTCGCGGTCCCCGTGGTGCTGACCTCCTCGACGTCGATGATGGTGTGACCGCGCGACTCTCCGGCGACGCCGATCACGCGGACGCGATCGCCCTCGGCCACCGCGGGCGACCCGGCCGGCCGCGCGTCCCGGAAGTACACGCCCGACCACGCGCCACCGCCGAGGTCCTGGCCCCAGAAGTCGACGTAGTTCGGGCCGGGCGCGACCGCGAACACGACCGCGTCGAGCTCGACCCGGCTGCCGGCCGGCACCTGACCGCGCTGCACGAGCGCGATCGTGGTCACCACGTTGCCGGCGACCACGAACCCGAGGGTGTCGGAGGCGCCCTGGAACTCGCAGGTGACGTCGGCGGCGCCTGGCGCCGTCGCGGTGAAGACCACGCCGTCGAGCGTGCCGCCCGCGCCGGCGAGGGTGCAGGTCGCGAGATCGGTGACGTCGATCGTGCTGCCGTCGTCGTAGAGGGCGCGCACCGTGATGGGCACGCGGGTCCCCACCTCGGGCATGGTGGTTCCGCCGGCCGCCAGCCGGAGCCCGACCAGCTCGTGGCCGCTGGCACAACCGCCGGAGAGCGTCGCGACGAGGACGAGCGAGTAGAGGTTCGCCACGTGGATGTCATGCCGGATCTGACGCAAAAGTGTCAACATCAAAGATGAGAAACAAAACTTTCACGAGCGCTCGACCCGCCGTCCGCGTCGGTCGGGAGGGCCTCGGGGGACGGGACCGCGTTATGCTCCGATCGTGCTCCGGGGTACGTTCGCGGTGCCGCTCGTCTGGGTCCTCGCGGTCGCGGCGTGCGGCGGCCGTGGCGCCGCCGGTCCGGCGGGGCCGACTGCCGAGGACCCGGCCGCTCGTGCCGAGGGCCCATCCGATCCGCCGCTGGTGGCGCTGCACGCGGTGCCGTTCGTGGCCGCGCGCGGGGCGCCGTTCGTCGACGAGGAGCAGGCGTTCGCGGCGGTGGCGGACCTGGCGGTGCGGCTCGGGTTCGAGGAGGCGCGCGACGTCGACCTCGACCTCGACGAGCTGGTGCTCCTGCCGTACGCGGGACGGAACGTCACCGCGTGGCGGTTCTACGGCGGCGGGCCCGCGGCGATGGCGCACGTCGAGCGCATCTCGCGCGAGCTCTACGGCGGGCGGCTCGACTGGGCCGCGGGGTTCGACAGCGAGGCGGACGCCGATCGCGGGCTCGAGGTGTTCCTGACCGTGATGCTCGCCCACGAGCTGGGGCACGCGCTCGCCTCGCGACGCCAGCTCGGCGCGTACGAGACCGATCCGTACCTGGAGGAGACACGCGCGATCCGGTTCGAGGCCGCGATGCTCCGCGAGCTGGTGGCGCGCGGGATGGTGCCGCCCGACTGGCCGGCCGTGTACGAGCGCGCCAACCGCGTGCTGCTGGCGGCGGCGGCGCCCGGCAAGGTGGCGTCCTTGCCGAAGGACCCGGCCGCGCGGCGCGCGCGGTTCAACGCCGGCTACTACTTCCTGGCCACCGGGAAGGTGGCCGGGCACGCCGACGAGGTCGACACCGTGCTCGCCATCTACACGCTGGAGCGGCTCGAGCACCTGGCGCGCGCGGAGCCGTGGGCCGACGTCATCGCCGCGCTGGCGCCGCCCGCCGCCGATCCGACGCCGGCGGCCACCGAGGCGCGCGAGGCGCTGCCCCGGCTCGCGTACGGATCCACGCTGACCGCCGACGGACTGACCGCCACCGACGCCACCGGGGAGCGGATGCTCGTGCTGACCCCGCAGGAGCGAGGCGATGGCGTCGCGGCGCAGATCCGGATCGAGGTGCGCCGGCGTCTGCCCGCGCCGATCCCGACGGCCCGCCGCGCGGCCGCGGCGCTGCAGGTGCTGGCGGCCGCGCGCGCCCACGACGACATCGCCTGCGACCTCGACGAGGCGTTCGCGCAGGTCCGGTGCCGGACGCTGGTGGTCGGCCTCGAGCGCGCCGGCGCGCGGCTGGGGACGGCGGCCGGTCGCCTCGACCAGGCGGTCGCGGCCCTGTACACGTCGCTCGCGGCACCGCCGACGCGGCGCCCGACCGGAGGTGCCCGATGAGCGCGACCGACTTGCTACGCCGCGCGCTCGTCCGCCTCGCGTGCCTGGCGACGGCCGTCACGTGCCTCGGCGGCTGCCTGATCTTCGACGGCCTGGTCATCTTGCTCGATCTCGATCGGCGCGAGGCGCGCATCACCATCCAGCGCATCGCCTCGAACGGCCGCGACGACTGGGACGAGCTGGTCGACGCGCCGGCCCAGGTGGAGACGGACTTCGCCGAGCTGATCACGAAGTACGTGGGCGGCGACCAGCTCGATCACGGCGGCGCCGACTGGGGCCTGCCGCGCTGGCGCCTGATCGACAAGCAGCTCGTGCCCCGCGCCGGCGCCCCCGACATCCTCGATGGCGAGCTCCGGGTAGGCTTCGAGCGCCTCGCCGATCTGCGCCTCTGGAGCTGGGATCGTGCCCACCCCCACGCCTGGTGTCCCCCGGCTGGCATGCGCGTGGTCCGCACCAACGCCACCGCCCGCACCGCCCGCGGTTGCCTGGTGTGGCGGACGAGCACGCGGTCGCTCCGCGTCGAGCTCGCGCCGGCGACGGCGCCGCCGTCGCGCTTCGACCTGGGGGCGCATCACGCGCGCTGGCGGGCGCGGCAGACCACGCCCTGAGTCACGAACGCCTGATCCGGCGGCGGACGACGGCCGCGACGCGGACGGCGATCGCCAGCGCGATGAGCGCGAGCCCGCCGAGGTGGAACGGGTCGCCGCCCGGGAGGCGCTTGGCGTAGCTGGCGGCGAAGACGAAGAGGATCCAGTAGCCGCCGGCGGTGTGGAGCAGCTTCCACCGCCGCGGGCCCAGGGCGGCGGCGGTGCGATCGAACGAGGTGATCGTCATCGCCGCGAGGAAGAGGAAGGCGAGCGAGCCGGCGGCGAGGCCCGACAGGTTGTCGACCGCGGCGTCCATGCCGGAGACGTAGGCACGCGTCCAGATGAGGACGCCGTGGATGGCGTGCGAGACCGCGAACGAGACGCCGACGTAGCGCCGGTTGCGCAGCAGCCACCTCGTCGATGGGTGCGGCCAGAGGGCGTTCGCCGACGACGCGCTCCAGGCGAGCAGGAACAGCACCAGCGACGTGCGGGCGGTGAGGCGCAAGCCCGCGCCGAGACCGGGGTCGCCGGGGCTCGCGGCGTACAGCGCCACGACCAGTCCTCCGACGATCACGGCGGTCCACAGGACGAGCCACCACCGGCGAAGCATCGCGCCGAGCGTAGCGCGGCCGCGCCCGCGCCGTCAGGTTCGTCAGGTCATGTCGAGCTTCACGGCGAGCTGCGAGATCGCCGCGTCGTCGGAGCGCGCGGCGAACGAAGCATCGAGGCTGTTTACCCGCTGACGTTGAAGAGCACGGCGCGCTTCGCTTTCGCCGCCTTCGCGTAGAAGCGCCTCAGCCCGACGAAGCTCTCCCAGACGTAGGCGAAGTCGTCGTCGTCGGTCGTGCCTTCGTAGTCGGTTTCGGCGAGCGCGCGATGCCGCCGGCGCATCTCGGCGCGCGTCACCCTGGAGAGTGCGGTCGCGACCCTGGGCGTGAGGCGCGCGGGGACGAGGTAGCTGTGGTTGCCTTCGTCGTCGGAGAGGTCCTCGCCGCCGAGCACGGCGCGTTCGAGCAGCGAGGGCCTGGTCGAGATCGTCGACGTGCCGTCGCCCAGGCAGCGGTGGATCCCATCCCACGCCTTGTCGGAGTCGTACGTCCAGCGCTCGTCGTCGGCTTCCTCGAGCTCGTCGACGTAGTCCTGCGAGACCTCCGCGCGACGCAGCTTGCGAACCTGGGACGCATCGAGGGCGAAGTGGCGACCGAGCACCGGGTGAGTATCGCATCGCCGCCCTTGCCGGCGGCGTGGTCGTTGCCTCGACCGCGACCAGCACGCCGTCCTGCTCGGCTCGCGCGACGGCACGGGCCAGCGCGGTGAGAGCGCGTGCGGATCGTTCGCTGCGGTCGTATCATCGGCCCCTGTTGTTTCGCGCGAAGCTGTTCAAGTATCCGGGGCCGGGCGGCTGGACGTTCGCGCGCATCCCCGAGCGTCACGCGGTGCCGGCCACGCACCCATGGGGCAGGACGCCGGTGTTCGCGACCGTCGACGGCAAGCGCTGGTCGACGAGCGTGTGGCGCGACAGGAAGCACGGAACCCTCCTCCCGGTCCCCGCCAAGATCCGTGGCGCGAAGCAAGACGGAGACACCGTGATGGTGACGCTCGAGCCGCGCGGTTCGCTGGAGGTGCTGTCGCCCGTGCGAAGCGCGAACCGTCGACGAGGGCCGCCGCCCCGCGCTTAGATCAGGTCGACGATCACGTGGTGGTCCTGGCGGTCGTCGCGCAGCGGGATCGCGCCGTCGCAGTCGACGCCGTCGCAGATCACGCGCGCGACGTCGCGGTGGGTGCGGACGTGGATGTGATAGACGGTCTCGCGGTGGCGGTAGTGGACCTCGAAGCCGGTCCAGCTGGCCGGGATCCGCGGCTCGATCCACAGCCGATCGACGTCGAGGCGAAGGCCGAGCAGCGACTCGAGCACCAGCCGGTACATCCAGCCGGCCGAGCCGGTGTACCAGGTCCAGCCGCCGCGGCCGGCGTGCTGCGGGTTGGTGTAGACGTCGGCGGCGACGACGTAGGGCTCCACCTTGTAGGTCGCGATCGCGGCGGCGCTGTCGCCGTGCGCGACCGGGTTGATCATCCGCAAGAGCTCCCAGGCGCGCTCGCTGTCGCCGGCGGCGGCGAACGCCATCGTGGCCCACACCGCGGCGTGCGTGTACTGGCCGCCGTTCTCGCGCACGCCGGGCACGTAGCCCTTGATGTAGCCGGGCCGCAGCTCCGAGGTGTCGAACGGTGGATCGAAGAGCTGGATCAGCCCGAGGTCGCGGCGGACCAGGCGCTGGTCCAGGGCCGCGAGCGCGCGGGTGGCGCGCGCTGGCTCGGCGGCGCCGGACAGCACCGCCCAGCTCTGCGGCAACGAGTCGATCTGGCACTCGGCGTTCGTGGCCGAGCCCAGCGGGGTGCCGTCGTCGAAGTAGGCGCGGCGGTACCACTCGCCGTCCCAGCCGCTGGCCTCGATGGCCTCGCGTAGCTTGCCGGCGTGGGCGGCGCAGGTCTCCGCGAAGGTCAGGTCGTTGCGGCGGCGCGCCAGCTCGCCGAACCGGCGCAGCACGTCGTGGAGGAAGAACGCCAGCCACACGCTCTCGCCCCGGCCGTGCTCGCCGACCAGGTTCATGCCGTCGTTCCAGTCGCCGCTGCCCATCAGCGGCAGGCCGTGCACGCCGACCGCGAGCCCGTTGCGGATCGCGCGGACGCAGTGCTCGTAGAGGGAGGCGCGCTCCTCGGAGTGCGCCGGCAGGTCGTAGTAGCTGTCCTCGTCCTCCTTGACCGGCCGGCCCTCGAGGAAGCCGACCACCTCGTCGAGCACGCCGGTGTCGCCGATCGACGCGACGTAGCGGCAGGTCGCGTAGGGCAGCCACAGGTAGTCGTCGGAGATGTGGGTGCGCACGCCGCGGCCGAGCGGCGGATGCCACCAGTGCTGGACGTCGCCGGGCGGGAACTGCCGCGCCGCCGCGGTCAAGAGCTGGGCGCGGTACAGCCCCGGGTCGGCGTGGATCAGCGCCATGGCGTCCTGCAGCTGATCGCGGAACCCGTAGGCGCCGCCGGACTGGTAGAAGCCGCTGCGGCCCCACATCCGGCACGCGATCACCTGGTACAGCAACCAGCCGTTGGCCAGCAGATCGACGGTCGGCTCCTCGGTCCGGATCTGCACCGCGCCGAGCGTCCGCTTCCAGTGATCCCAGACCCGCTCGAGCGCGTCGTGGGCCGGACCGGTGCCGCGGAAGCGGTGCACCAGGTGCCGAGCGTCGTCGAGGTGCTGGCCCGAGCCCAGCATGAACGCGACCTCGCGCTCCTGGCCATCGGCGAGCTCCACCGAGGTCTGCATCGCGAGGCAGGGATCGAGCGCGGCGCCGACCTGGCCGGGCAGCGGACCTCCGCGCAGCGCCGCGGGGCGGGCCAGGCTGCCGTTGCGACCGAGGAACGCGGTGCGATCGCCCGTGATCGAGCGCTCCCACTCGCTGCAGTCGAGGAAGGCGATCCGGGCCGCGAACTCGGTGTTGTAGGCGTTGCGCGCGAGCAGCGCGCGCGAGCCGGGATCGACCTCGGTGACGACGTGCGGCGCGTTGCCGGCGCGGCTGGCGCCCAGCACCAGCTCGACGTAGCCGGTCAGCGACAGCGCGCGCCGCCGGCCGGACACGTTGCGCAGCTTGATCACGATGAACTTCACCGGCGCGTCGGTGGCGACGTAGGTGGTGAGCGTGCTCGCGATGCCGGCCTCGGTGGTCTCGAAGACGCTGTAGCCGAAGCCGTGGCGGCTGGTGTACGACCCGTCGGCGCCGGCCGGCAGCGGCGTCGGCGACCAGTAGCGACCGTCGTCCTCGTCGCGCAGGTAGAAGGCCTCGCCGCTGGCGTCGGTGACCGCGTCGTTGTGCCACGGCGACAGCCGGTAGCTGTGGGCGTTCTCGCACCAGGTGTACGCGCTGCCGCTCTCGCTGATCACGGTGCCGAACCACGGGTTGGCCAGCACGTTGACCCACGGCGCCGGGGTGCATGCGTCGCGGGTGGTCGCGATGACGTACTCGCGGCCGTCCGGCGTGAAGCCGCCGTGGCCGTTCCACGCCAGCAGATCGGTGCGCACCTCCATCGTCGTGGCGCTGGGCGCGCGGTGCTCCGGCTGGGTGCGGCGGTCGTGCCCGCGGCGGTCGGTGGACACGACCGTGCTGCGGGGGCGTCGGTCGAGGTGATCGGCGAGGGTGCCGTCGGCGTCGCTGACGATCACGCGGGCGACGGTCTGCATCAGGACCTTGTCGTGCTCGGCGATCTGCTCGCTGCGGCGCACGAAGATGCCGCCGGGGCGATCGTGCAGGCCGACGTCGGCCAGGCCGCCGATCACCGCCATGATCTCGTCCTGCAGCACCTGGCGGTAGCCCGAGGGGTCCTCGTTCCAGATGACGAGGTCGGCGGCCAGGCCCTTGCGCCGCCAGTAGGCGTGGGCCTTGACCAGCTGGCGGACGAGATCGAGGTTGGCGACGTCGGCGATGCGAACCAGGATGATCGGCAGGTCGCCGGAGATCGCGTACGGCCACAGCCCGGCCTGGCCGCCGCGGTTGCGGGCGATCAAGCCGCGCGGCGCCCGCAGCGTCGGGTTGCCGTACAGCACGCTCGAGGCGAGGCGATCGAAGAGCTGGGTGTCGAGGTTCGAGGCCTCGAGCCGCCGCTGCACCACCTGGCTGTGGGTCCACGACAGCGCGAGCACGCGCTCGACGGCGTGCTGATCGCGGTACTTCTCGATCAAGCGCATCGCGCCGTCGCGCGACTCGGCGACGCCGGTGGCGACGTGGAGGCGGACGACCTGGTCGGGCGCGATCACGACCCGGCCGCGGATCGCGACGATCGGATCGAGGACGGAGCCCTCGCTGTCGCCGAGCTGGTCGCGGTACATCGCGAGCGGATCGGCCACGGTGCGGCCGCGGCCGAGGAAGGCGGCGCGGTCGGTCTCGTACGACACCGGCGCGGCGGCGGTGCCGTCGATGGTCATCAGGTGGACCAGCCACGGCGGGTGCTCGCCGCCCGAGCGCGGGCGGCGGGTGGCGAGGATGGCCTGGTGGGCGCGCACCAGCTCGGTCTGCACGAACAGGTTGCTGAACGCCGGGTGGGCGGCGTCGGCCGCGGCCTGGGTCAGCACCACCTCGGCGAAGCTGGTGAGCTCGATCGTGCGCGGCGTCCGGCCGCGGTTGGTCAGGGTGACCCGCCGCAGCTCGACGTCGTCCTCGGGCGAGACGCTGATCTCGACGTGGGTGTCGACGTCGCCGTCGCTGCGGCGGAACTCGGCGCGGCCCTGCGAGTAGATCGCCTCGTAGTGGCTGGCGCGCACCAGCGTCGGCTGGTGCGCGACCGACCAGAACGCGCCGCTGTCGACGTCGCGCAGGTAGCCGAACGTGCCCCAGCAGTCGCGGGTGGCGTCTTCGTGCCAGCGGGTGACCGCGACGTCGCGCCAGCGGCTGTAGCCGCCGCCGGCGTTGGTGATCGCGAGGTGGTAGCTGCCGTTCGACAGCAGGTGGACCTCGGGAGTCGGCGTGCTGGGCGTGGTGAACACGCGCAGCTCGTGGCCGCGCTCGCCGGCGGCGGCGGCGGTGGAGGTCGAGACCTCGGCGGGGTGCGGGTTGATCGCCTGCCCGCGCGGCACGCGCTCCTGCAGCAGCAGCTCGGTCGCGCGGAACGCGGGATCGGCGGCGAAGCGGCGCTGCATCGGGCGGTCGAGCAGCACGTAGGCGAGCGCCAAAAGCGCCATGCCCTGGTGGTGCGCCATGTACGACCGCACGGTCACGTGGTCGGTGCCCGGCGGCAGGCGCGCCGCGGTGTAGTCGATCGCTTCGTAGAAGCCGTGCACGCCGGCGTGGCCGGCGGCGACCAGGCGCTGCAGGTTGGCGGTGGCCTGGTGCGGCGCGACCATCAGCGCCATCGCCGACGCGTAGGGCGCGATCACCAGATCGTCGGCGAGGCCGCGCTTGAAGCCCAGGCCGGGCACGCCGAACGCACGGTACTGGTAGTTGAGCTGGGCGTCGGTCTTGTTGTAGCCGGACTCGGAGACGCCCCAGGG
>DDTA01000004.1:0-10889 GCA_002344285.1 Myxococcales bacterium UBA2376 | reverse complement strand
ACCAGCAGCGGCATCAGGTACTCGAACATCGAGCCGCTCCACGACACCAGCGCCGACCGACCGCGCGACGCGGTCAGCAGCCGTCCCAGGCTGAACCAGTGCTCCTGCGGCAGCTTGCCCTGCGCGATCGCGATGAAGCTCGCCAGCCGGGCCTCCGACGCCAGCAGATCGTAGTAGCCGGGGTCGAGCTGATGCTCGGTGACGTTGTAGCCGATGCTCAGGAGGTGGCGGGTGGGCTCGTAGAGGAAGTCGTAGTCGAGGTCGGCGAGCGCGCGACAGCGCGCCGCCAGCGCCTGCAGCTCGGCGACCCGGGCCGCGCCGTGAGCGATCGCCTCGGCCGGCACCGGCGGCGCCATCCACGCCAGCTCGGCGCGCGCGGCGCGGCACTGGGCGGCCAGCGCGTGCGCCCACCAGCGCGGCTCCGCGTCGGCGGTGTCGGCGAGGGCGTCGGCCAGCGCGTCGGCGAGGACCACGAGGCGATCGAGCTGGGCGGCGGCGAGGGTGATCGTGGTGGCGGTGCCGTCCGCGAGCTCGGCGCGCAGGCTCGCGATCGCCGCGCCCGCGGCGGGCGTGGGCGCGGCCGCCGCGGCGACGCCCGCGAGCGTCGACGCGAGCCCCGCCGTCACCTGCGGCCGCACCAGGGGGGCCGTCGCGAGCTCGTCCAGCCCGGCGGCCAGGATGAGGAGATGACCGGCGAGGTTGCCGCTGTCGACGGTCGAGACGTACATCGGCCGCAGCGGGGCGAGCGTGGTGGTGTCGTACCAGTTGTAGAAGTGGCCGCGGTGACGCTCCATGCGCTCGAGCGTGGCCAGGGTCCGCGTCGTCCGCGTCACCACGTCGCCGACCGTGATGTAGCCGAAGTCGTACGCGGCGAGCGAGGCGGTCAGCGCCAGCCCGATGTTGGTCGGTGAGGTGCGATGGGCCGCGCCGCGCGGCGGATCCTCCTGGACGTTGTCCGGCGGCAGGTAGTTGTCCTCGGGGCCGACGAAGGTCTCGAAGAAGCGCCAGGTCTGGCGGGCGACGCCGTCGAGGAACTCGCGCTCCACCGCGGACAGCTGCGGTCGCGGCGGCACCAGCGGCGTGCTCAGCCACCACGCCACGAGCGGCGCCAGCGCCCACAGCGCCAGCATCGGCGAGGCCGGTACCAGCCCGGCCGGCGCCAGGCGCGCGAGCGCGATCGCGATCGCGACCGCGGCCAGCGGGTTGATCCACATCGAGGCGACGGTCCCCAGCATCCCGGCGCGACCCGCGCGCTGCGCGTCGGCGGCGGTGCGCCACTGCAGGAGCGGTCGGCCGGTGAGGAGCACGCGCACGACGGTGCGGACGATCGCGTCGGCGGCCAGCGCCGCCTCGAACGGCAAGCAGGCGAGCGCGAAGCCCTCGCGCCCGAGCTGCCGGATCAGGCGGCGACCGAGGTCGCGGAGGTGACCGCCACGGGGCTCATCGGCGGGGCGGCGGAGCAGTGCGGCCGCGACCGCGACCAGGCCGGGCAGGATCACGATCGCGGTCACCGCGAGCGTGGCGGCCAGCGCCGCGCCGGGCCGCGTCCATCCGACCAGCAGCAGCCCGAGGAGCGCGAGCGGCACCACGCTGCGCCGCAGGTTGTCGAGCACCTTCCACTGCGACAGCACCGAGATCGGGTTGGCCACGCGGGCGGAGGCCCCGGGGACGCGGCGGCGCAGCCAGGCGACGATCTGCCAGTCGCCGCGGATCCAGCGATGGCGGCGGTTGACGTCGGCGCCGTGGGTCGACGGGTGGTCCTCGATCAGCAGGACGTCGCTGACCAGGCCGGCGCGCGCGTAGGCGCCCTCGAGCAGATCGTGGCTGAGGACGCGGTTCTCGGGCAGGCGCCCGCGCAGCGCGAGGCGGACCGCGTCGACGTCGTAGATGCCCTTGCCGACGAACGAGCCCTCGTCGAAGACGTCCTGGTACACGTCCGAGACCGCGCGCGTGTACGGGTCGATGCCGGGCTCGCCGCCGAACAGCCGGGCGAAGCGCGAGCTGCCGGTGCTGGTCACGCTGACCCCGACGCGCGGCTGCAGGATGGCGTAGCCGGCGGTGACGCGGCCGCGCGCCGCGTCGAAGCGTGGCCGGTTGAGGGGATGAGCGAGGGTGGCTGCCAGCAGGCGGGCCGAGTCGCGCGGCAAGGTGGTGTCGCTGTCGAGCGCGACCACGTACTGGACGCCGGCCAGGCGGTCGAGCGGGCCGACCACGGTGGTGAAGCGGGCGCGATCGCCGCGCAGCGCGTCGTTGAGCTCCTCGAGCTTGCCGCGCTTGCGCTCCCATCCCATCCACAGCCGCTCGCTCGGGTTCCAGCGCCGCGGGCGGTGGAACAGGAAGAAGCCGCCGTGGCCGTCGTGGCGGGCGTTCAGCGCGTCGATGCCGGCGCGCGCGTGCTCGACCAGCGCGTCGTCGCCGGGCACGTGCTCGGTGACCGCGTCGCGGAAGTCGGTGACGAGCGCGAAGCCGAGCTGCGGGTCGCGGTTGGCCAGGAAGCGGACCTCGAGCGCGCCGAGCAGCTCGTCGATCTCGGCGGCGTCGGTCAGCATCGTCGGCACCGCGACCAGCGTGCGGTGGGCGGCCGGCATGCCGGCGGTGAAGTCGAGCCGCGACCACACCGTCGGGCAGACCAGCATCGTCGCGGCCCAGTGGACCAGGCCGATCGCGAGCTGGCTGGCGCCGAGGGTCAGCGCGGCCCCCCACGCGACGGCAACGGCGACGCCACCGCCGACGCCGAGCGGCACCAGCCACGCGAGCAGCACCGCCAGCGCGGCGGTCAACGTGACGATCGCGCCGCCGTAGACCAGGTGCCGGGCGCGGCGGATGCCGCGGCGCGCGCGCAGCCCGAGCGGCCGGCGCATGTGCACCGCGCGCTCGAGGGCGGGCCGGCCGCCGGCGATCAGCCAGTGGCCGACGTGGCCGGCGCGGTCGGCGCCGCCGGTGGCGAGCGCGATCGCGGCGCGGGCGACGTCGACCTCGGGGACCGCGGCGTACCGCGCGACGTGCTCGACCGCGTGGCGATAGCGATCCCGGGTCGCGAAGTCCATCGTCGCGTAGATCCGCGCCGGGTCGTCGCGCAGCACGCCCTCGACCGCGCTGGTCGACTCGACGAACTCGCGCCAGTCGGTGGTGATCAGGAAGCGCAGGCTGCCGATGCTGTTGCTGATCGAGACCTGATCGGCGGCCTGGCTCTGGCTCGCGCGCTCGAAGACGAGGTCCGCGGTCTGGCCGAGCTCGGCGAGGCGCTGCTCGAGCCAGGCGAGCGGGAACGCCATCGCCGCGCCCTGGCCGCGGAGCAGGGCGGCGAGCTCGGCGACGAACGCGTCGGACAGCGCCGGGGCGGCGTCGACCAGATCGGCCAGGACCAGCACCACGCTGGGCGGATCGGTGGCGGTCACGTCGCGCAGCCGCTCGAACCATTCGAGCGCGCGCTCGCGGTCGCGCCGGCCCGCGGTGATCGCGCTGACCACGCGGCGCAGGTTCTCGAGCAGCGCCAGCCGCAGCATGATCGGGATGGCCCACAGCTCGCCGAGCCGCAGGGGCTGCACGGCCTGGTAGGCGGCGACGAACGCGCGCAGGCTCTCGCCATCGACGCGGCCGTGGGCGTGCGAGATGAGCTCGAGCGCGATCGCGTGGACCCGCGGCGTGCCCGGCACGGCGGCGTTGGCCAGGCGCGGCAGCTCGCGGTTGTACGCGCGCGGCAGGTGGCGGCGCGCGGTGCGGATCTGTTCCTCGACGAGCGGGTAGTTGTCGATGAACCACTCCGCGGCCGGCGTGATCTGGCGGCCCCGGTGCACGGCCTGGGTGATCAGCGCGTAGGCCTCGCGTAGCACGACCTCGTTGTCTCCGAGGCGGGCCAGCAGCTGGTCCGCGCCGCGCGGCGCGCCGGTCACGACGTCGTGCCAGCCCGCCATCGCCCGCGCGTGGCGCGTCAGCTGCCCGACGCTGAACAGCTCGGCCCGTAGCGGCGGCTCCCTCGGGTCGGGCACCGGCGCGTCGCGTTGCGGCCGGCGCGCGCGCCGGCGCGTCACCTCGTTGGGGCTGATCTGCAGGGGCTTTCTCTCGAACCAGCTTACCTCGCCGAAGCGGACGGGCATGCCCCGATCGCGGGCGGAGAAGCGGCGGGGCCAAGCGGGGCGAGGCGTGGCGCCTCACCCGAGCGCACGCGCTCGCAGCGCGGCGCCGGTCGCACCGCCCGCCGCGGGCCGCCGGGCAGCGCGAAGCGGACGATCTTGCCGAGCACGTCGCCGAACTGGCGCGCGAAGCTGCCGGTGCAGTAGCGCTGGCCGTAGCGCTCGCAGATCTCCCGGACCCGCGGCGCCATCTCCGGGTAGCGCGACGCCGGGAGGTCGGGGAACAGGTGGTGCTCGATCTGGTGGCTCAGGTGCCCGGTCATGACGTGGAAGCGCGGGCCACCCTCGATGTTCGCCGAGCCGGCGAGCTGCCGCAGGTACCACTGGCCGCGGCTCTCGTCGACGACCTCGTCGCGGTGGAACAGGCGCACCCCCTCGGGGAAGTGGCCGCAGAAGATCACCGCGAACGTCCACAGGTTGCGGGTCAGGTTGGCGACCAGGTTGCCGGCGACGACGCGCGGCGCGTTGCCGGCGGCGAGCGCCGGGAAGACGACGTAGTCCTTGAGCAGCTGCCAGCCGGCCTTGCGCAGGAACGGCCGGGCGCGCTCGCGGAGCTGCGCCCAGGTCTGCTTGCCGGCGATCAGCTCGTCGAGGCGCAGGTCGTGCGTCGCCACGCCCCACTGGAAGTTGAGGGCGAGGAGCATCGCGACGATCGGCTGGCTGAGGTGGTGCGGGTGCCAGCGCTGCTCGGGGCTGATGCGCAGGAACATGTAGCCGACGTCGCGATCCTTGCCGAGGATGTTGGTGAAGGTGTGGTGCTCGAAGTTGTGGGAGTGGCGCCAGTCGCCGCCGTCGCACGCGTTGTCCCACTCGTAGCTCGCGTCGAGCGCGGGGTCGCGCGTCCACGCGTACTGGCCGTGCATCAGGTTGTGGCCGATCTCCATGTTGTCGAGGATCTTGGCGACGCCGAGGGCGCCGCTGCCGAGCACGAAGCTGACCGGGCCGAGGCCGAAGTGGAGCATCAGCCGGCCGGCCGCCTCGGCGCGGTGCGCGACGCGGATGACCGCGCGGATGTGGTCGACGTCGCGCTGGCCGAGATCGGCGAGCACCTCGGCGCGGAGGGCGTCGAGCTCGCGCCCGAAGGCGTCGGCCTCGGCGCGGGTCAAGGTCCTGCTGGGAGGGGTCATGAGAGTTCCTTTCACAGGGCGAGCCGGAGCTCCGAGCGCGCCCTCGAGATGCAGAGCTGGATGTCCTCGTCGGGATCCGACGAGATCGCGCCGGTGCGCAGGTTCTCGACCACGCCGCTCTGCTTGCGGCACTTGCAGGTCTGGCAGATGCCGATCCGGCACCCCGACGGCGGTCGCTCGCCGGCGCGCTCGAGCTGCTCGAGCAGCGTGCCGGCGCCGTCGGCGATGACGGTGCGCGCCGCGCCGGTGAGGCGGACCGCGACCGGAGCGCCGGGCGCCGGCGTGGGGACGGGCGGGGCGGCGAAGTGCTCGCGGCGCAGGCGCGCGGCGGCGCCGGCGCCGGTCCACATCCGCTCGACCCGCTCCATCATGCCGCCCGGTCCGCACAGGAGGGTGGTTCGTGCCGCGAAGTCCGGCACCTGCCTGGCCAGCCGGACCTCGTCGAGGTCGCCCAGCTCGACGAGCAGCCGCAGGCCGGCGTGGCGCGCCGCGATCGCCTCGAGCTCGCGGCCGAAGATGACGTCGTCGCGGCGCCGCGCGTGGATCACGAACACGACGTCGCGCACCGCGCCGCGATCGACGAGGTCGCGGAGGATCGACATGAGAGGGGTGACGCCGCTGCCGCCGCCGAGCAGGAGCAGCGGCGCGGCGACCTCGGCCGGCTCGAGGCCGAAGTCGCCGGCGGCAGGGCCGAGGCGCAGCACGTGTCCGGGGCGGACATGCGCGTGGAGCCAGGGGGAGACCCTGCCGCCGGCGACCCGCTTGACCGTGATCGCGAGGTGCCGGTCCGACGGCGCCGACGAGATCGAGTAGCAGCGGCGATGCCGGACCCCGTCGATCTCGACCTCGACGGTGGTGTGCTGGCCGGCGCGGTGACCGGTCCAGTGGCGGTTGGGGCGGAGGACGAAGGTGCGGGCGTCGGGCGTCTCGGTGAGGACCTCGACGACCCGCGCCCGGATCTCGGGGGGCGAGTCGGCGGGGTGGAGGCGGAGCAGGCGGCGGGACAGGGCGCGGAACGTGTGAGACTGCATGGCTACGAGAAAGTAAGTTACGCTAGCGTAGGTATTCGTCAAGGAAGAACCCGCGTCACCGTCGGCGAATGGATTCGAACTGTCGCAAGACCTACAGTTGCGTAACTTACCTCCGTGTTCTACCGTGCTCCGGGTGAGCCGCCGTCTGCCCGCCTCCGAGCGCCGCGCCCAGCTGATCGACGTCGGCCGGGCCGTCTTCGCCAAGCGCGGCTTCGAGGCCACGTCGATGGAGGAGATCGCCCAGCGCGCCAAGGTCTCCAAGCCGATCGTCTACGAGCACTTCGGTGGCAAGGAGGGCCTCTACGCGGTGATCGTCGACCGCGAGATGGACTACGTCGTGCGGCGGATCGTCGAGGCGATCGCCACCGGCTCGCCCCGGGAGCGGGTCGAGAAGGCGAGCCTCGCCTTCCTCGGTTATGTCCGCGATCAGCCCGACGGCTTCGCCGTCCTCTCGCAGGACTCGCCCCTGACGTCGTCGCGCGGCCGGCTGTCGAGCCTGCTCAACGACCTCGCCGAGCGCGTCGGCGACATCTTCGCGTCGTCGTTCAAGGCCGCCGGCTACGACGCGCGCGCCGCGCCGATCTACGCGCAGGCGCTGGTCGGCATGGTCACGTTCGTCGGCAAGTGGTGGACCGACGTCCGCAAGCCGCCGATCGAGGAGGTCGCCAAGCACCTCGGCGCCCTGGCCTGGATGGGGCTGCGCCACCTGCCGCGCAAGCCGACGCTCAAGATCCGGCCGGAGTGATCACCGCCGAGCCCTCAGCCAAGGCGCCGCCGGCTTCGTCGCGCACGACGAGGTTGCGGATCGGCAGCTCGTCGTCGGGCGGGCCGCACAGGTAGAAACGGTCGCGGAGGTGGTTCCTCCTCGGAGACCACGTAGCAGGAGACCCGAGCCGCACGGGTCTCGCGTCGAACCTGCGGAGACGCCGGGCGTACTGGCGGAAGCGCACGGGAATCGAACCCTTGTGAACGCACGGCGAATCAACAACGACCGTGCAGCCTTGCAGCGATCATCAGAGGTTCGGCCTGCGCGTCATCCGTCCTGATCCGGCGTGGTCGGCGGTGATCGGCCCGAGCGTGGCAAGAATTTGCCACGGCAATGGACGGCGGTCGGCGTCGTGCGCGCGCACGCACGATCTAGGATAGGCGTAGATGACGTTCGCTGCGGCGGTGGTCACGATCGACGTGTCTGCGGCGCGTCCGCTGGTAGCGGCTGCCGAAGCGCCTCACGCCGACACGGTCATGGACCTGAGCGTCGGCGGCGCTTTGGTGGCGACGATTGACTTCGCGGGCAACTGGGCAGTGTGGCGGTGCTCCGATCTGCGGCGGGTTGCTGGTGGCACAATACGCGGGCGGGTGGGGCGGCGGGTCGCGATCTCGCCGGACGGTGCTCGGATCGTCGTGCTGACTGGCGCCGAGGGCATCGACTACCAATGGACCGCGGCGATCGTCGACACCGCTACGGGCAACGCTTCTTCGTTCGGCGGCAATGACTTCCGCCGAATTGCGTGGACAGACGCCGGCCTGATCGCGATGGGTTACCTCGGCTACCGCCTCTACGATGCGACCGGCCGCATGCTGATGGACGGCCACCACCGACCCGACCCGGGCTCGGCGTGGATGGGATCGGTCGCCACTCGCGACGGGTCGCGCATCTACTACATGAGCCAACGCCGGATCGCTGGTGTCATGGTCGCCAATGGAAGCGCTCTGCCTGCCCCGGACATCACGCCGTTCGCGCGGCCGTCGGGCAACGCTGCATGGGCGTTCCCTGACTTCGCCGTGAGTGACGATGGCGCCATGCTCGCGCTCGGCTTTCTCGACGAGGTGCTGGTGTGGCGCCTCTCCGATGGTGAATTGCTCGCGCGGATCATCCCAACCGGCGTACAGATTGTCGGCGCGGCCGTGCACTTCGTCGGCGACCAACTGATTGCCACGTTTACCCACGTGATGCACCAAAGCGGACAGCGCAAGACCGTCGTCACATATGACGTCGCCGCCCGCTGCATCAAGGATCGCCTCTCGACGGGCTCGGAATTTCACGGTAGCAAGGGCGGCGCTGCCGGAGACCTCCTCGTCGCGCACGGAGTTGCGTTGTCGCTCGTGAGGCGAAGCACGATCGGGCGCGAGGACTGAGGTCGCGGGCGCTCGTGCACACGGTCGAACGAGCCGTCCGAAGTTCGGCCGTGACGGCCGGCCTGCCGGACACACGTGTCCGATGTTCGGACAGCGGCGACGTGGTTTTTGACCGTTGCCGACGGCATGGTCGTTGCTCTCTGCGTCCGCATGGAGATCGAACCCGACCTGAATGACGAATGGCGTGCGTTGTACGACGCGTTCCTGAAGTCCGAGGAGTGTGCCGTCGCCGCGTGTGGACCCGCGCGCTGGCTATTCTCGTTTCTCGACTCGCTCGCGTCCTGCGAGTGGACGTTCGACGAGCTGGACATGCCCACGCTCAGCGCCGTTCTCTACGATGGAATGGGCTGGACGATCGACGCCGCTCCGACGGATCCGGCAGCTGTTGCGCGCGAGCTTCACGCGTTCCTGCGATGGGCAGCCCGCGTCGAGGCGTGACGAGCTCACCCGAATACGAAGAGTGCTGCGTGTACCTCCAATCGCCGGAGGGGATCTCGGGCATCTCGAAGTGGCTCACGCCGATCACCATCGAATGGATGGGAGAGTGGCCTCCCCAGGACGACGCGCAGCTCGAACCAGCGCCTTCGCGCCGCCGCCAGCTGGTCGCGTCATCGGGCCCGTTCGCCAAGTGTCCGCACAGTTGACTATGAGATCATGCTGGTGGTGAGTGCGAAGCTACCGTTCATCGCCGGCATACGCGCGTTCGAGGACGAAGTGCCGTCGTCCTCGAGAGACCTCGCGGCTTGGAAGAAGTCACTTGCCGACTGGGGTGTAGCGCTGAACGAAGGCGGCCAACTCAGCCGCGGCACCGCCGACATCGGCAACTGGATGTTGCTCGACACTGCGGCGGCGGAGGACGCTCTCATCAGCTGCCGTCACGATTGTCCGTGGGTCGGCCCACGCTTGGGCGCGCTCGCGTTCGACGTCTTTTCGTGGAGCGATCAGATCGACCGCCACGAGCTGTTCTGCGGACTCTTGAAGGTGGGGCGCGATGGGTTCGTGCATATTCCGAGCAGGCAAGCGTTCCCGGCGATCACCCGGCAGGACCGTTCGCTCTCCTGGTGCGTCGGTAAGGCGGCGCTAGACGATGGTGCTGAGCTTCTTACCCGCAACCTGGGGCCGTACATGTCCAGCGTATTCGCCGCGCTCCAGGAGGCACTCGGGCCCGACGGCGACGAAGACGCCATCACGTGGTCTCCCACCTGTCACAACCCGTTGCGCTGGCGGGCCGATGCACTGCCCGCCGACGTCCTGCGGGACCGCACGGTGTCGCTCTGGCTCTACGACTTCTCCGTCCTCGATCCGTTGATCGATCTTCCCGACCTCCAAGGTCGGTGACCGGCCGTTGCGTCAGCGCCGTCCGAGCCAGTAGTGAGGTTTTCGGCGTGCGTGGGCGAATGCCAAAACGCGGAAACGCGTCGGCAGCTCGATGAAGTAGACGGAATATGGGAAGCGCTTCATGAAAACCCGCTTCACGCCGAGGGCAGGATCAACTCCAGGCGGAGACCCGAGATGAGGCGCGTAACGGATCACGCGTTCGAGTACCTCATCGACGGCCGCCAGGAACTCGGCGCGCAACTCCGTTCGCTGCGCGCCGTAGCGCCTTGCAGCTTCCAGAACTTCTTCGCGCGCCTGCCGGGAGAGTCGTACCGGCTTGCTCATCCGCCGATTGGATCCGCATGCAGCTCGGCGCGCACTGCCTCCCAGGCGACATCGTCATCGGGATCGGCGAGTGCCTCTCGCGCTCGCCGCTCGACCTCCGACGCCCAGGCCGCTTCGACGTCGGCCTCTGGCTCGCCATCGAGGCTGGCGAGCAGATCCGCCGCCAACTCCGCGCGTTCGGCGACCGGAAGCTCCATCGCATCCTGCAATAGCTTGCGCGCCCGCTGCGACATGATTCGATCGTAGCATGAGGCTCGGCTGGTGAAGATCCGTGACAGCTAAGGCCGATACCGACGACGAACTCATCGAGGAGCCACCCCGTATCCGACCATGGCGCATGATCCTAGGCGGTGTGTTCGGGGTCGGCGGCACCGTGATGGCGCTGCTGTCGTGGTCGTTCTTGCGCGGTCCGCGGACCGAGCCACAGGGTTCGGCGGCGGCGATCGGCCAAGGGTACGCGTCGATGATGTCGTGGGGAACGCTGTTCGTAGGCGCGCTCATCGCGGTCGTCGCCACCACTGCGTTCGTCCTCGCGTTGCTCGAGGCTCGCGCTGCCCGGGCGCGCCCCTGACGAAGCGCACGGGTATTTCTGGGCGCGGCGCGCAGTTCTCGTCGAGAAACGTGATCGCGCAATGCCGAAGCGCACGGGAAAGTGATCCCAAGCGCGCAGGATGCTGGAGGGAATTGGCGGAAGCGCACGGGAATCGAACCCTCGTGAACGCACGGCGAATCAACAACGACCGCGCAGCCTTGCAGCGATCACGAGAGGTTCGGTCCGTGTTGGTGGTCTCGTAGATCCG
>DDTA01000029.1 GCA_002344285.1 Myxococcales bacterium UBA2376 | reverse complement strand
CGAGCGGCGCGGCGGCGACGGCGATGCGCGCCAGGTGCTCGACCAGCTCGAGGCGGAGGAACGCCTGCTCGAGATCCGCGCCCCACGCGATCACGCCGTGGCCGCCGAGCAGGACGGCGTCGACCTCCTCGCACCACGGGGCGAGCGAGGTGACCGCGGGCTCGCCGGGCGCGGCGGGAGGCGTGCGCGGTAGAAGCGGGCCGAGCGAGACGAAGGCCTCGGCGATGAACGGGCGCGCGATCGGGTGATCGGAGACGCCGCCGCGGGCGGCGCAGGCGATCGCGGTCGCGTTCGGCGGGTGTGCGTGGATGACGGCGCCGACGTCGGGCCGGCGGTGGTAGACGGCGAGGTGCAGCCCGATCTCGCCGAACACCTTGCCGGCGCCGACGACCTTGCCCGACGAGTCGAGCTCGAGGATGCCGCGCTCGGTGATGCGCCGCTTCGACGTCGCGGTCGGGGTCGCGAGCCAGCGCGCGCCGTCGCGCACGGTCAGGTTGCCGTCGTGGTTGGCGACCCAGCCGCGCGCGTGGAGCTCGCGCGCGTACGCGGCGAGCTGGGCCCGGAGGCTGGCGTTCGCGCTCATGGCGCGACGTCGACCTCGTCGACGATGCCCACGACGATCGACCGGATCGGCACGATGTCGCCCATCTTCAGGATCTGGCGCACGCCGTTGCCCTCGGTCAGGACGAGGACGCGGTCGCCGGGGCCGGCCTGCGCGTGATCGATCGCGATGAAGCTGTCGCCGGCGTCGGCGCCGTGCTCGTCGAGCGGCTGCACGATCAGGAGAGTCCGGCCGGCGTACGCGGCGTGCTTGGCCGACGCGGTGACGTTGCCGAGGACGCGGCACATCCTCATACGTCGCCCGTCTTCTTCTTGTCCCGGTTGGCCCGCGCCGGCACCTGCGGCCGCTTGCGCGGCGGCGACGGGTTGGCCTCGGTCGGGTCGTCGTCGACCGGCTCCGGGATGACCGTACGCTCCGGGGCGTGGACCTCGTCGACGATGCCCACGATCGCGGCGTCGACGGGCACGAACCAGGGGTCGCAGGCGAGGGCCGCCTCGCGCGAGCCTACGAGATACACGTGGTCGCCCACGCCGGCGCGCACGGTGTCGACGGCGACCTGCACGTCGCCCGTGTGGCGGCCGGTGTCGTCGACGGGCTGCACCAGGAGCAGCTTGGCTCCCTCGAGACCGCTGGCCTTGCGCTCGGCCACGACGGTACCCGTGACGACACCCAGGTACATGAGGGCATCAGTGTTACCATGGCTCGGATCGAGATGGGGAGCGCTGTCCGGACAGGCGGTGACCGTACGAGTGGCACCCGTACGCGGGGGCTCCGCTCGCGCGCGTCGGCCGAGGTGGCCGACTACGCCGAGGGCATCCGCCGCGCCTCGGCGATCGGCTCGATCGCGTACGCCGGGTTCGCCGCGGTCGACGTCCTCCTCTATCTCCTGGTCTACGAGCAGGCCAGCCTCGACCGGATCATCGCGTACCGCGTCGCGGGGGTCGGCATCCTCTTCGGCTGGTACTTCTACGCCCGCTCGACCCACGCGACCTTGCGATCGATGGTCGCCACCACCGGGATCGTCCTGGGCGTGACCGCGCTCGTGATCGGCCTCATCGCCAACGAGCTCGGCGGCCTCGCCAGCCCCTACGTGCCGGCCACGTCGTTCTACTTCGTCGCGATCGCGGTGCTCGTGCCGTCACCCTGGCGACGGACCCTGGCGATGCTGGTCCCGGTCTTCGTCGGCTTCTTCGCCGCGGTCACGATCGCCTCGTGGATCACGCAGCCCGCGGCGTGGGCGAGCACGCAGGGCGTCACCCACTACCTCGTGAGCGCGTTCATCCAGGTGTCGCTGCTCGCCTTCGCGGCGATCGCGAGCCACCTCCTCTGGGCGTCGCGCGCGCAGCTCTATCGCGCGCGCCGCCTCGGCCGCTACCGCCTGCAGGCGCCGCTCGGCACCGGCGGCATGAACGAGGTGTGGCTGGCGCGCGACGACACGCTCGGCCGTGACGTCGCGATCAAGGTGCTGCGCGGCGCCCCGCAGGGCGACGACGATCGCTGGATGCGCTTCGAGCGCGAGGCGCAGGTCGCGAGCAGCCTCACGTCGCCGCACACGGTCAAGATCTTCGACTACGGCGCCAGCGACGACGGCATCGCCTACATCGCGATGGAGTTCCTGCGCGGCCTCGATCTCGCCGACCTCGTCGCCGGCTACGGCCCGCTCGACATCCGGCGCGCCGTGCACATGGTCCGGCAGGCGACGAGCTCGCTCGCCGAGGCCCACGAGAAGGGCCTCGTCCACCGGGACATCAAGCCGGCCAACCTGTTCGCGCTGTCGACCGGCGACCCACCCGACTTCGTGAAGGTGCTCGACTTCGGGCTGGTCCGAGAGCTGACGCGGCCGCTCGGCCACGACACGCACGAGGGCGTGACGCTGGGGACGCCGGCGTACATGGCGCCCGAGCAGTTCCTCGGCGCCGACGTGACGCCGGCCTCCGACGTCTACGGGCTCGGCTCGACGCTCTACTACCTGCTCACGGGGCGGCCGCCCTTCGACGACTCGGGCGGCGACGCCGGGCTGTGGCGCGCGCACTCCTCGCACCCGCTCGTCCCGGTGAGCCAGCGGCGCGGCGCCGAGGTCCCGCCCGCGCTCGAGGCGATCATCGCGACGTGCATGGCCAAGCACCCGTCGGACCGCTACCGCGACGCGACGGCCCTGGCCAAGGCGCTCGACGATCTCCCGATGATCGGGCCGTGGACGCCCACCGAGGCGGTCGCCTGGTGGACGTCGGCCCGGCTCACGCCCATCACCGAGCGCAAGCGGGCCTCGACCTCGAGCAAGGTCGTCACCATCGCGGCGCGCTCGCCGATCTCGCGCGAGTAGCGCGCGGCTCGCTACGGGACGACCGTGGTCGCGCCGGTCGACGCGTTCCAGACGATCGCCCCGCGCTGGAAGTCGCTGCGCCGGCCGCCCGCGACGGCGTACTCGTCGGAGGTCGGGTAGCCGAGGCTGCCGCCCTCCCAGCCGGTGTCGCGCCACCGGTCGCGGATCGCGCCGTGCACCTCGTGCGCGCCGGTCTCCGGCGTCCAGTAGATCGAGCCGTTCTCGAACACGTTGTAGCGGCCGACGCCGTCGGGGGTCGTACGCTCACCCGAGACCGCGCCGCCGACGACCGAGCGGCAGCCGCCGAGCTCGCGGTACTTGGCGTCGATCGCGCCGGTGGTCATGCCGGTCGGGCACACGTACGTCGCGTAACCCTTGGGCGGGATGAGCGTCGCGAGCTGATCGAACGAGAGCCAGTACTGCTGGTTGCCGCCGAAGTTCGCCGAGTCGGCGATGTAGACCTGCCGCGTCTCGGGGTTGTAACCGGTCACCGCGAAGTAGTGATAGATGGTCTGGTTCGACGGGTAACCCGGCGGGTGATTGCTCGGCGGCGCGACGATGTTGGCGACCACCGGGTAGTTGTTGTCGATGCTGACGAGGATGTCGTTCCACAGGCGGTCGCGCTGGGCCTGGGTCGGCGGATCGCTGGGCATCTCGACCGTGCGGTAGCGGCTGACGCCGAGGCGCTGGTTGAGCGTGGTCGTGATCTGGCCGATCCAGTCGGTGCCGTTCGTCGTCGTGGGCAGCTGCTGCGCGAGCTGCGACTGCGTCGGCGGGTTCGCCATGCGCGCCGAGAGCGCGTGGCGCGTCGCCGCCGGGCCACACCAGTAGCCCGTCTCTTGCACCTGGTAGGACACCGGGATGACCTTCCAGCGCGGCGCCGGCGCGGCCGGGCCGTTGACCGTGGTCTGTCCGGTGGCGCGGTGCCACGTGATCGACCCGCGCTGGAAGTCGCTGCGCCGACCGCCCTCGACGTCGTACTCGCCCGAGATCGGATAGCCGAGCGAGCCGGCCTCCCAGCCGGTCTCGGCCCACGCGTCGCGGATGAGGCCGTAGACCTCGTGCGCGCCCGTCGACGGGTGCCAGTAGATCGAGCCGCGCTGGAAGACGTTGTAGCGGCCGGCGCCGTCGGGCGTGGTCTTCTCGTCGGAGATCGGGTAGCCGACCGCGCCCGCCTCCCAGCCGACGTCGCGCCACTTGTCGCGGATGACGCCGTGCACCTCGTAGGCGCCGGTCTGCGCCGTCCAGTAGATCGAGCCGCGCTCGAACACGGAGTAGCGACCGACACCGTCGGGCGTGCTGAGCTCCTCGGTCACGGGCTTGCCCAGCACCGAGGTGCAGCCGCCGAGCGCGCGGTACTTCGCGTCGATCTGGCCGACGGTCATGGGGCTTCCGCCGCAGCGCGTGCCGGTCGCGACCTCCCAGAAGCCGAGGCCGCCGGCCTCGTTCACCGCCATCCACATGCCGTCGGTGTACGTCTGGTAGCGCGGCGTCCAGCAGCTCCAGCTCGGCTGGCAGCCGTTGTAGTAGCGCAGGACCGTCTTCACCCACTGATCGCGGAGCGTCGGGTTGTTGATGTCGAAGTTGTTCAGCCAGTCGCGCGCCTTGGCGTCGGTCTCGGCGTTGGTCGTGTACGCCGAGATCTTGACCATGTTGACGACGTAGTCGATCGCGGCGCCGATCTGGCCGTCGACGGTGAGGACGCCGTTGCCGTAGCGCGACAGCGTCTGGTTGTAGGTGCCGGCGTCGAACTGGAACATGCCGAGCCCACCCTCGCGGATGCTGCACGGGCCGTCGGCGGAGCCGGCGATCACCGGGCCACCGCCGCAGTCGGGCGAGCTCGGGCCCTGGCACGCCCACGTCGCCTCGGACCAGCACTGGGCGAGGCCGGTCTCGGTGTTGGCGATGCCGGCGAGCAGGTACGCGTTGCGGATGCCGCGCGCGCGCGCCGAGTCACGGATGATGGCGTAGCGAGGTCCTTTCTGCGCGACGGTCAGCGCCGAGACGCCGACGGGGTCGTGGCTCTGGCCCATCTCGTCCTCGAGGACGACGTCGACGCAGGCGGTGAGGGTGAGGGGGATGGTGAGGGTGACGATGAGGGCGGTGAGGGGGCGGGACGAACGGTGCATTCTCTCCTCCTAGTTGCGGACGGATTGCCAGGCGGCATCGCCGGCGAGCTGCGCCTGGAGGAACGGAAGCAGCCCGGGCGTGGACGACAGCGGCCCGGCGACGAGCGCGCCGTGTCGGTCACCCGGGTAGAGGAACGAGCGCTGCGCGCTGGGCGCGACGGCGGGCTGGTAGCCGAGGACCGCGTCGTCGAGATCGACGAGGCCGCGGCGCAGCCAGTCGCCGTCCCAGATCGCGATGTCGTAGTTGAGCAGGCGGTAGAGGCTGAACGTGACCGTGTCGCCGTAGGTGCTGATGATCGAGGCGCGCATCCCGGGGTGGCGCTCGGCGAGCGCGCGGTAGATGTGGCTCTCGCCGTTCTCGATGCAGTCGGGGCACCAGGCGAACGTGTCCTCGAGGCCCCAGCCGGCGCGCAGCGCGTCGCTGCCGATCTCGGACAGGAAGGGCGCGCGCAGGAGCGGGCCGGCGTCGGCGACGAGGAAGGGCGGCGGGTGGCCGAGCGCCTCGAAGGTCGACGCGATCTTGTGGTAGTTCGCGGTGGCGCCGATGGCACCGGCGGAGAAGCCGGCGACGGTCACGCGCGACGCGTCGGTGAACGAGGCGGCGATCCGGCGCAGCGCCTCGGTCGCGTTCCGGTAGCCGCGCTGCTGGTAGGTCGGCAGCGGCGGGTACGTCGACGCCTTGTCGGCGGTGTGGCCGTCGACCGTGCAGTGGGGCAGCGCGACGAAGTTGGCGTGGCGCCACGGGTTGGTCGGATCGTTGCGATCGAAGATGCCGACCTGACCGACGTTGAGATCGCCCCAGAACAGCTGGCGGATGGGGTCGTCGCCCATGCCGACGAGCAGGTTCTGGAACGCCGCGCAGGACTTGAAGTCGTAGCAGACGCCGTTGCCCTGGAACCAGATGACGAGCTCGCGGCTCTGGCTGGTGAAGTTGACGCCGACGCCGGCCGGCGTGTCGTCGGCGCAGCGCATCTCCGGGATCGGGATCCAGATCCATTGCTCGAGCTGATCGGGCGGCAGGAGGATCGGATCGCCGAGCTCGACGTCCTCGCCGGCGTCGCCGGTGTCGGGAGAGGGGCGGGCGTCGGGCGTGCCGGTCGTGTGTGCGTCGGGCGACGGATCGCCGGCGCCGTCGGCGGACGGGGCGCACCCGACGAGCCCGAGGAGCGTGATGAGGAGCGCCGCGGCGGCGAGCCCGACCTTGGCCGAGAACGGGATCCGGGTCGACGCCCAGCGCGCCAGCGCCGGCCGCTCGATCTTGGAGTTGTGGCGCGGATCGACGGGGAGGCGGGCGTGGAAGAGGACGTGGCGGATCGGCGCGGTCGCGGCGTGCTCCACCGCCAGCGCGAGCAGCTCCTCGCGGAGGGCGTCGCGGTCGGCACCGCGCGCGGTGGGCGCGAGCTCGACGCAGATCACGGGCGTCATCGTGCCGGTGCCGGTCGGGACGCCGACGAGCGCGCTGCGCCGCACGTGCCGGTGCGCGTCGAAGATCGGCTCGCACATGAGCGGGAACATGGGGCCGCGCGGCGTCTCGACGCGGTGGCCGAGGCGGCCGACACACCACACGCGACCGCGCGCGTCGAGGTAGCCGGCGTCGCCGAGGCGGTGCCACACGCCGCCCTTGCCGTCGGCGATCTTGTTCTTGCGCGTACTCGCGGCGTCGTCCGCGTACTCGGGGCTCACGTGGGCGCCGCGCACGATGATCTCGCCGATGTCGCCGGTCGGCAGCTCGCGCGCGTCGGTGAAGCGCGCGATCGGGCCATCGTCGATCGCGATGATCTTCACCTCGACGCCGTCGAACGGGCGGCCGACGCACAGCCCGGCGCCGCGCGCCGTCGCCGCGCAGGTCTCGGCGAGCGACTCGCCGCCGGGCATCTCCGTCGCCGGCAGCGCCTCGGTGGCGCCGTAGTCGGCGTGGAGCTCGCCGCCCTCGCCCATGAGCGCGCGCATCGGCGCGATGACGGGGGCGTAGAGCGGCGCGCCACCGCCGATCACGGTGCGGAGCGACGGCGCCCTCACGCCGCGCTCCGCACCGAGGCGCGCGAGGTTCTCGAGGATCACCGGCGACGCGAACAGCGTCTGCACCCCGCAGTCGTTGATGACGTCGAGGAGCGCCTCGGGGTCGGCCTTGGCCGGCGACTCGCGCACGAAGTCGATCGGCGGGATGACGACCGTGCCGCCCGCGCTCAGGCCGACGGTGAAGAACGCCGGGAAGACGGGCATGTCGACGGGCACGCCCGGGGTCTCGGCGAAGCGCCACGTGTGATGGACCAGGCGGTAGATCCCGCACAGGTTGCGGTGCGGGTAGAGCGCCGGCTTGGCCGGGCCGGTCGAGCCGGTCGTGTACATGATCGCCGCCGGGTCGTCGGGTGAGACGTCGGGCGCGCGCGGCGACGGCGGCGGCGTGCGGCGCAGCGACTCCCAGCGGCGCCCGCCGGGGAAGCCGGGGCCGCCGATCACGACCGACTTCGCCAGCCAGCGCGGGCCCCAGCCGAACGCGGTGCGCGCGAGGTGGGCGAGCGGGATGCCGACGAAGGCTTCCGGATCGAGGCGGCGCAGGCGCTCGCCGACGTTGAGCCAGCCGACCGACGGGTCGATCCAGACCGTCGTCGCGCCGACGCGGGTGAGCGCGAGCCCGGTGACGCAGGCGCCGTAGCTCGGCGGCGCCATGAACACGGTGCGCGTGCGCTCGACGATGCCCAGCTCGCGCAGGCCGACGGCGACCGACTCGACGTCGCGCGACAGCTCGCGGTAGGTGTGGCGGACGTAGGCGCGGCGCCCGTGGGCGTCGCGTCCGGCGGGCTCGACGACGGCGACGCGCTCGGGATCGGTGCGCGCGATGGCGAGCGCGATGTCGGCGAGGTCGAAGACGTCGTCGGGGAAGAGCGTCGGTCGCTGGGTCATGGCACGGCCCTCCGGCGAGAGAGCGCGAGGCCGGCGCCGGTGGCCTCGTCGATGATGGTGGCGATGCGCTCGGGCGCCTCGAGCATCGGCAGGTGACCGCAGCCCTCGAGCCACGCCTCGCGCACCGGCCCGAGCGTGCGGCCGAGGCGGCGGCCAGCGGCGGGCGAGAGGACGCGGTTGTCGAGTCCCCAGACCGTGGTGATCGGCGGGAAACCCGCGGGCGGCGTGAAGCGATCGATCGCGCCGTAGCTGGCGAGGTCGTCGAGCACGCCGACGAGGGCGCGGACCTGACCGGGTTGGTCGTAGCAGGCGCAGAGCTCGGCGTGGATCTCCGTCCGCGCGATCGGGCGCGCGCGCCCGCGGCGGCCGAGCTGGAGTCGCATCGTCCACGCGCGCGCGACGTGCGGTACCGGCGCGGCGCCGAGCGCGCGCACGAACGGCTGCGAGAGCCGCGGCAGGTTGCGGCGGAGGGCGAGGGCGGCGCCGAGGCCGCCGGCCGCGAAGGTCGCCTCGGTCAGCGGGTTGACGAGCACGAGCGCGGAGACGTCGCGAGGGCGGCGGCGCGCGAAGGTGAGGGCGATCGCCGAGCCCATGCAGTTGCCGGCGAGCGCGATCGGCGCGAGGCGGTGTGCGTCGATGAACGCGGCGAGGAGGTCGACGTGACGCTCGAGCGAGACCGCGTGGGCCGGGCGCGTGGAGGCGCCGAAGCCGGCCAGATCGAGCGCGAAGACCTCGTGACCGGTCGCGACCAGGTGGGGAACGACGTCTCGCCAGATCGCGTGCGAGGTGCCCCCGTTGTGGAGGAGCACGATGGGCGCGCCCGGGGCGCCGCGGTGCATGTACGCCAGCGTGGTTTCCCCGTGAGTCCAGAGATCTAGCCCGGTGGTAGACATGTTGTATACCAAGGGAAACACGATGTATACCGACATGTCAACGGGGTATAGTTGGACCGTTGATGACAGCAGCCAAACCCCGCGGTGCCACAGGGGTTCAGATCGGCGAGGCCCAGGCCCGGGGCATGGTGATGCAGGGCGCGGCGATGGTCTTCTTCCAGAAGGGCGCGCGCGCGGCGTCGGTCGAGGACATCCTGGAGGCGGCGCGGATCTCGCGGCGGACGTTCTACCGGCTCTACGAGAGCAAGGACGACGTCCTGCTAGCGCTCTACAAGGTCGGCACCGATCGGTTGGTGACGGAGTGCGCGCGCGTGGCCCAGGAGCGCACCGATCCGATCCACATCGTCGAGGGGTTCATCGACGCCCACCTGCGCAACGCCCAGCAGCTCGGGCGCCTGGTGTTCGTGCTCGGCGGCGAGGCCTCGCGCCAGGAGTCGATCCTGCACGCGGCGCGCATGGAGGCGCACGCGACGCTGGTCGACATCCTGACCGAGAAGATGCCGCCGCACGATCCGTGGCTGACTCGCGGTCTCTTGCTGGCGCTCGAGGGCGTGACGCGCATGATGCTCGAGTCGTGCGACGAGGGCCGGAAGGTCACGGCCGCCGCGGTCGCCCGCGTGCGCCGCGTGATGATGCGGATGGCGACGGCGTCGATCGCGGGCGACGGGCCGCAGGTGTCGCCGATCCCGCTGCCGCCCGAGAAGCCGTAGCCAGCGGCGCCCGGGTCGCCCCGGACGCAGCGATCCCGTCGAAGAGGAGCGCGAGCGCGAGCGCGATGNNGTTGACACCGTCCCCGGGAAAGGGCGGGGATTGCGGTGGGTTGGCGGGGCGGTCAGCGGACGCCGACGCCGAGGGTGGCGCGGAGGGTGGCGTAGGCGGGGGTCGTCACGGCGGCGACGATGCTCTCGGCGCCGGCGCCGGAGGCGGCGGCGGAGGCGAGGGCGGCGGCGCAGTCGCCGGAGACGAGGAGGCCCGCGCGATCGGCGACGCGGTGGCACGCGGCGGTGTAGCGGCGGAGGTCGAGGGCCAGGGGCGGGATCGAGGCGAAGAGCTGCTCGAAGCGCTGGCGCAGCTTGACCGAGAGCGCGCCGCGCACCTGGTCGTCGCGGACGCGCTGGATGTCGGGATCGGAGAAGAGGGCGCGGACCGCGTCGTGGCTGGCCGATGGCGCGAAGCACCGGACCAGCGCGGCGAAGACGGCGCACGCGTGGAGCTCGGCGAGGCCCGCGGCGATGAAACGCTCGGGGCGCGAGAGCTCGGCGACGCGGCCGAGGGCGAAGCGCGCGGCGGAGTCGATCGAGCCCGCGTCGGCAACCACGCGGGGGCCGAGCACGACGATCGGCGTCGCCGCGCACACGACCCGTGCGTCCGGCGCGTCGGCGTGGTCGACCGCATAGAGGAGGACGGCGCCGGTGCCCAGGGCCGCCGCGATGCGCGGGTAGGCGATGGCGGAAGCGCCACCGGTGGTCGCGGTCAGGCGCCGCGCCTTCTCGACGCCGGCCAGCGCGAGCGCCTCCTCGGGATCGGGCCAGAGAATCGACGCCGCCTCCGCGAGGGCGGCGAACACCGGCGCCAGCGGCGCGTCGTCGGGATCGACGAGGTACGCGGCGCGACCCTCGGCGTCGACGGTGCCGCGGTAGCTCTCGTCGGCGACCCACGTGTGCACCTTCTGCACCGAGAGGAACGCGCTCTGGTGGATGTCGGGCTTGTGCCCCATCGCCATCGCCAGATCGAGCGCGGCACGCGCCGCGTCGTTCCGGCTGGCGCGGCGCAGCTCGTCGGACCACGCGGCGACGTCGGTCGCCTCGGCGGTCGACGCCGCGATGCCGCGACGGAGCTCGCACAGCTCCGCCTTCTTGCCGGCGTCGCCGGCGTACGCCGCGGCCAGCGCGCGGCGCGCCGTCACCGCGGCGTCGGTGTCGGTTCCGAGCGCGATCGCGCGCTCGAACGCGACCAGCGAGCTCTTGGCGTCGCCGCGCTCGCGGCGCAGCTCGCCGAGCCGCAGCCACAGGCCCGCCTTGCGCGCGCGCACCGTGTCGTCGCCGTCGTCCTTGCCCGACAGCGCACGGCCGAGCACCTCGGCGGCGGCGTCGATGGCGCCGCCCTCGACCTGGAGCTGCGACGCGATCTCGACGGCGCCGAGGTCGTACGGATCGGCGGCCAGCGCCTTCTCGGCGGCCGCGCGCGCCCGCTCCTTGTCGTTGCCCGCCAGGTAGTCGGCGGCGGCACGCCCGAGCCGCGCCGCGCGCTCGGCGGGCGTGGTCCCGAACGCGCTCATCAGCTCGGCGGTCTTGCCGGCGCCGAGGCTGTCGCCGGCGAGATCCTGGCGCTCGAGCAGCTTCTCGAGCAGCGGGAGGTGGCGCGCCTCGAGCGGCTGCGCCGCGGCGACCGCGGCCTCGTAGCACACGCGAGCGCGCTCCTCGTCCGACAGCATCATGAGCGCCATGTCCCCGAGCGCCTCGAACAGGCGCATGCGCTCGGCCGGATCGTCGGTCGCCATCGCCTGCCGCGTCAGCAGGTCGGCGGCGCGCTTCGGATCGTTCTGCTCCATCGCGAGCTCGGCCATCGCCTGGAGCGCGGGCGCGTAGTTGGGGCGGAGCTCGAGGGCGCGCGCGTAGAGCGGCGGCGCCTTCTCGGGGCGGAGGCTGCGGATCTCGGCGAGCGCGGCGTGGTAGATGCCGACCGCGACGTCGCTGGCGTGGCGGGGCGCGTCCTCGTGCGTCGCCAGCGCCGACAGGTGCAGCGCGGCCTCGCGCCAGCGGCGCGCCTTGTAGCGGTTCTCGCCCAGCGCCAGCTTGATGAGCAGGTGTCCGCGGTGCAGGCGATCGGCGGTGAGCAGCGTCTCGTAGGCGTCGTCGTCGCGGCCGAGCTTCTCGTACGCCTGCGCGAGGCGGCGGTGGAGCTCGGCCGTGGTCGCCGGCGTCGCGTCGGGCACGCCCTCCGCCAGCGTGTCCTTCAGGAACTTCTCCAGGTCGTCCCAGCGCGACGAGTCGGCGTAGAGGTCGGCCAGCGCGATGAGCGCCGGCACGTGCCCGGCGTTGGCGTCGAGCGCCTCGGCGAGCCGGCGCTCGGCGACCAGCTCGACGCCGCCGGCACGCGCGAGCGCGGCGAGCTGGGTGAGCACGCGGGCGCGCTCGTCGGGCGCGAGCTCCCCGTCGAGCCGTGTCTCGAGCAGCTTGGCGGCAGTCTCGGGATCGCCGCCCTGCTCGATGAGCCCGGCGAGCGCCCAGATCGCGTCGGCGTGGTACGGGCGGATCGCGAGGATGCGCTCGAAGGCGCTGCGCGCGGTCGTCGGGTCGCCGGTGCGATCGCGGAGCGCGACGCCGGCGGCGTAGAGCGCGTCGATCTTGACGTCGTCGTCGCTCGCGGCGTCGGCCTCGCGCAGCTTGGCAGCGATGAACGCGCGCGGATCCTCGTCGCCGGCGGTGAGCCGGGCGATCGCGGCGAGCGCGGTCGGGTGATCGGGGACCAGCTCGAGCGCACGCGACAGCGCCGTGCGGGCGCCCGCGGCGTCACCGAGGCCCTCGGCGCGGATCTGCGCGAGCCGGATGTGCAGCGCGGCGAGCTCGCCATCCCCCAGCTGCTTGTCGGCCGCGGAGGCGATCCGTCCCTCGAGCACGGCCGCCGCCTCGCGGTGACGTGCCGCCTGGTAGAGCGCGGAGACCAGCCGCTCCGCGAGCGAACCGTCGTCGGGCAGGATCGTGCGCGCGTGGCGCAGCGCGGAGGCGGCCTCCTCGGGCGCGTTCAGCCACTCCATCAGCACGCCGGCGCGGCGGGCGAGCAGCCTGGCGCGATCGTCGGGCGACGTCGCGAGCGCGGAGCGCCGGCGCAGGACCTCGACGAGGTCGGCCCACCGCGCCTGCGCCTCGCACAGGCGATCGAGCGCGGCGAACGCCTCGGCGTCATCGGGCCACTGCGTGACCAGCTGCTGGTGGGTCTCGATCGCACGCTCGGGCAGCTCGAGCTCGGTCTCGTAGATCGCGGCGATCTTGCGCAGCGACTCGCGCGCCTGCGGTGTGCCCTCCGCGATCTCGCCGATGCGCGAGTACGTCTCGATCACCTTGCTCCAGCGCCCGACGCGCGCGTACAGCGCGCCGAGGTCGTTGAGCACACCGATGTCGGTCGGCGCCAGGTGGCGCAGGCGCTCGAGGGTGTCGATCCCGTCGTGCGGGTGCCCGAGGTGATCGACGTAGATGGCGGCGAGCTCGCGCAGGAGCGCCGGGCGCTCGGCCTCGGGCGCCGCCGTGCCGAGGCGCGGATCGGTGCGCTCCTCGAGCGACGCCGCGAGCTCGACCCAGCGGCCGCCGTTGCGATACAGCGCCTCGAGCTTGGCGCGCGCCGCGCTGTCGTCCGGGCGCATGCCGAGGATGCGGCGGTACTGGGCCTCGGCGCGCGCGGGCTGGTCCTGCTTCTCGCGGATCGCGGCGACCTCCATCAGGAGATCGGCTGCGGCCTCGGCCGTGTGCGCGTCCTCCGCGAGCGTCTCGTACAGCTCGGCGAGGCGATCCCACGCGTCGTGATCGCCGGCCAGGCGGTGCAGGCGCGCGCGCGCCTCGGCGTCGCTGCCCGGCGCGGGCGCCACGCCCCCGACCGGCTGGCTCACGCGATCGAGCGCGCGGGCGAGCGTGTCGAACGCGCGCGGGATGTCGTGCGCGCCGTTCTCCCACGCGTCGGCGGCGCGGTAGAGCCAGCGGGCGCGGGCCTGGGCGTCGGCCGCGGGCAGCGAGTCGTACGCGGCGGCCAGCTCCTCCCAGGGCGACTCGAACGCGCGGATGATGAGCTGCGGCAGCGGCGTCGAGCGGTACGGCGATCGCACCGACGCCTGCGCCTTCCTCACCGGCGTCACCGGCGGCGTCGGGCGTGGGCCGCCGCTCGCGCGCGGCTCGATCTTGGGCGTGCGCGGCGGCGGCGGCGGGAGCCGCGTGCGGCCCGGCCCCACGCCGGGCAGGCCGACCGGCGCCATGACGCCGCTGCCGCCACCGCGCACCGGCGCGAGATCGGAGATGTCGAGCTCCATGGTCTTGTCGGCGCGCTCGGCGCGGCTCGGGACCACGGTGATCGGGCGCTTGCTGCCGGTGCCGCTCGCCGACGAGACGTTGAGCTGCGGGCTCGTCGCCGGCATCAGCTCGTCGAGATCGATGGGCTGGGTCGAGTCGCCGACGCGGAGGTTCTCTTCGTCGACGTCGACGCCGTCGTTCCCCTCCGTCGGCGGCCGCGTGCCGCGCGAGAGGTCGTGGTCGCCGAGCTCCTCGGTCGACGGCCGCCGCGCGCGCGGCGTGGTCGTGAACAGCGCGACCCCGGCGGAGCCGCCGCCTGCCGACGGCGCCGACGGCGCGGCGCCGTCACCGTCGCGCTCGCCGTGCACGACCGCGGACGCGGGCTCCGGCTTGGGCGTGCGATCGATCTCGCGGTAGCGGCCGATGGCGCGGCCGAGCCGCCACAGGTGCGCGAGCGTGTCGGTGTCCTCGGGCGAGAGGAGGAACGAGACCAGGTGCACGCGGTACGCGCGCGGCAGGTCCTTCAGGTGCTCCTCCACCACCTGCGCCTTGCGGCGGAGCGCGGCGAGGCGGTCGGCGCCGTCGGCGCGCTCGGCGAGCGCGGCCTCGACCGCGATCACGTCGGCCCACGTGCGGTTCTTCTCCGCCAGCTTGTACATGCCGGCGCGCAGGTCGTCGCGCTCCGGCGCCCACGCGAACGCCGACACCAGCTCGGCCGCGGCGCCCTTGGGATCGCCGAGCCGCTCGTCGAGCACGCGGGACTTCTTCTGGTGGAGCTCGACGCGCGCGGGCGCCGCCGCGGCGCGCAGCGCGAGGTCGTAGCCGTCGGCGAGCTGCTTCCACAGCGGGCGCTGGTCGGCCTCGGCGGCGAGGCGCTCGGCGTCGGCGAGAAGCCCTGCGTCGCGCGGCGCGGCGGCGATCGCCTCGTGCAGCGCGGTCATCGCCTTGGCCTTGTCGGAGAGGCGACGCTCGCACACCTGCGCGAGCTCGCGGCTCGCGGAGACGTAGGCCTCGATGTCCGACGGCACGCCGCCGCCGCCAGCGGCGAGCAAGCGGCGGCGCTCCTCGCTCCAGACCTCGGCCAGCTCGCGCCAGAGGCCGTAGGCCTCGGCGGCCCGCTTGAGCTCGCCGAGCGTGCTCGCGTCGGGCGCCTCGTCGTGCGCGCGCCGCCAGAAGCGGAAGCCGCCCTTGTGATCGCCGAGACGCTCGGCGGTGATCCCGGCGAGCCGGCCGAGCAGGGTCCGGCGTCCTCGCGCGTCGTCGACGCGTCCCAGCCGGCGCTCGAGGACCCGGACCGCGTTCTTCCAGTCGCCGAGCCGCTCGTGGAGATCCGCGGCCGCGGCCAGCGCCTCGTCGTGGTGCGGGTCGAGCGAGAGCACGCGCTCGTACGCCTGGAGCGCGCGCGCCGGATCGTTCAGGCGATCGCGACACACGACGCCGATCTCGAGCGCGCGGGCGACCTTCGCGGCCGGCTCGGCGGCGAGGTAGAGCTCGCGCTCCGCGACGCGCACGGCCGCCTGGTAGTCGCCGCGTGCCTCGTGCAGGCGGCGCAGCATGCTGTGCGCCTCGAGGTCGGTCGGATCGAGCTCCGAGACCAGGCGCTCGAGCTGGCGGATCGCGTCCTCCGTCGCGCCCAGGCGCTCGGCGAGCACCTCGGCCCGCTCGCGCGCGGCGGCGGTGGCGCGGGCGACGTCATCGACCGCGAAGACGTCGACGTGCACGGTGAGGATCTCGGCGAGCTCGCGGAAGCGCGCAGCCGAGCGGTACAGGCCGGCGAGGGCCTCGAGGGCGGCGCGATCGCGCGGCGTGACCGTGCGCAGCCGCTCCCACGCCTTGATCGCGCGCTGGCCGTCGCCGAGCTTGTCGTCGACGACGCGGGCGTAGCGAGCGAGGTCGCTGGCGCGCATCGCGGCCTGCGCGGAGCCCGGCGCCGGCGGCGCCGCCGCGCTGGGATAGCGGACCGCGTCGAGGCGCTCGAGGACGCCCGCGAGCTCACCCCAGCGCTGGGCCTTCTCGTACAGATCGGCGACCGCGGCGAGGATCTCCTCGTCGGTCGGCGCCGCGCGCAGCGCCTGCTCCCAGCGATCGAGGGCGCGGGCGTCGTCGCCGGCGTCGGTGGCCATCCTGGCCAGGCGGCGCAGGACGCGCGCGCGCTCGGCGGGGCCGGTCGCGCTCGCCGCGTGGTACTCGAGCGTCTGCACCAGGCGGTCGGTGTCGCCGGCCTGCTCGAGCACGCGCTCCATGCGATCGAGCGCGTCGCGATCGCCGGGGAGGATCTCGAGGACGCCGCCGCACGCGAACACGACGCCGTCGGCGTCGCCCAGCCGCGATTCGCACATGCCGGCGAGCCGGCGGAGCGCGGTGAGGCGCTCGACGCGCTTGCCCACCGGCCACTCGCGCGCGGCGGTCGCCGGCTTGCCCGCGGCGGCCATCTCCTCGCTGAGGCGGCGAGCCTCGAGCTCGAGCTGGCGGCGCAGCGTCCGCGCCAGCCCGGCGTCGTCGCCCTCGCGCTCGTAGAGCTCGGCGAGCGCCTTGAGCGCGCCGTCGTCGTCGGGCCGCAGCTCGACGACCTCCTCGTAGAGCGCGATCGCGCGCCGTGGCTCGACCTGGCGCTCGCGATAGGTCTGCGCGATGCGGCGGAGCGTGTCGGCGCGCTCGCCGCTCGACTGCGCGGCCTGGGCCTCGCCGTCGAGCACGGCGACGAGCTGCTCCCACATCTTGGCGCGCGCCGAGAGCCGGCGGACCGCCTCGCGCGCCTTGGGGCTGCCCGGCTCGAGCTCCTCGATCCGCCGCCACGTGTCGAGCGCGCGCGGCACGTCGCCCAGGCGCAGCTCGCAGATCTGCGCGATCTCCTCGAGCCGGCGGATCAGCTCCGCCGTGGTCGCGCCGGCATCACGCGCGTTCTCGAGCGAGAACTCGTAGAGGTCGGCGAGCCCCCGGAAGTCACGGCGCTCGCGGAAGTGCTCCACGTAGCGGGCCAGCGCGTCCTCGTTGGTCGGGTCGATCGAGAGCGCGCGGTGGAGCAGCTCCGCCGCCTTGTCCTTGTCGTTCAGGTGCTCGCGGGTGAGCACGGCGAGCTCGAGGATCTCGGCGACCATCGCCTGCGGATCGCTCTCGGCGGCGTGCTCGGCCTCGAGCGCGGCCAGGTCGCGCTCGATGAGGAGCGCGAGATCGCGCCAGCGCTGGTCCTCGTGCAGGAGCTTGCGCAGGCGCTCGGCCGCCGGCCCACGCGGCGGCTCGAGCTCGACCAGCTCCATCAGGGTCGCGACGAGCTGTCCGCGATCCGGACGCTCGAGGTCGAACAGCTCGATGCGCCGGCGCAGCATCGCGGCGCGCTCGGTCTCGTCGTCGGAGAGCGCGGCGCGCTGCCCGAGCAGCCGCTCGAGCTCCTCCCAGCGACCGGCGGCGCGCAGCGCCTGCTCGAGCGCGGCGGCGGCGCTGCGCTCGTACGGGTCGACGCCGACGGCGCGGCGGAGGAACGCGAGGCCGGCCTCGCCCTCGCCGGCGGCGAGCGCATGCTTGCCGAGCTCGACATAGAGCGCCGCCGCCTTGCGCGGGCCGGCGGCGGCGTCCTCGGCGCTCCCCGTCCACGCCTCGCTGCTGTAGACCTCGGCCAGCGCCTCGCGCACCCCGGGCGACGCCGGGTCGATGCGCAGCGCCTTCTCGAGCGCGGCCGCCGCGGCTCTGCCGTCGCCGCGGCGTAGCTCGATCTTGCCCAGCGCGGTCCACAGCTCCGCGCGCTGCGGCGCCGGCGCGCGCTCGCCGAGCACGTCGAGCTCGGCCTTGTAGAGCTTGGCGACCATCGCGTCGTCGCCGAGCGAGACGTAGAGCTGGCGCGCGGCGGCGAGCGCGTCGGTGCGCTCGGGCTCGAGCTGCCACGCGCGCTGCCAGTGGTAGAGCGCGCGGTCGACGCGGCCGAGGTGCTCGTCCCAGAGCTGCGCCGCCGCCCGGTGCCGGTTGGCGCGGCGCGCGACGCTGGCGCGGTCCGCCTTCCCCTTCTGCGCCTCCGCGCGACGCGCGAGCTCGTCGAGCTCGGCCTCGAGGATGTCGCCGGCCTCGGCGAACTTGCCGGCGGTCATGAACATCTCGGTCAGCCGCGCGCAGCCGCGCTCGCTCGCTGCGTCGAGCGCGCAGGCCGCGCGCAGGTCGCGCTCGGCGAGCGCCGCCTGGTTGAGCACGGCGCGGGCCTCGCCGGCCTCGGCCCAGATCTCGGCGGCCTTGACCGGGTTGGCCTCGAACGGCGCGCGCAGCTCGCACACCTCGGCGAGCACCGCGCCCTGTCCCCCGTCACGCAGGCTCTGACGCAGCGCCGCGAAGCGCGCCCCGTCGCGTGGATCCTTCCGGAACGCGTCGACGTCCGCGACCGCGAACGGAGTCGGCCGGGTCGGGGTGTCGTCCTGCCGCTGGGTCATCCCGTGAGGGAAATCGTATCACCCTCTGCAGCGGCCTTGCGCGTACCTGCGCGAATATGCTCGGGTACCCCGCGAACGTCCCACACGAGCCCGACGCTCTCGAGGAGCTTCAGGCCGTAGTAGGTGATGTCGACCTCCCACCAGAAGAAGCCCTGGCGCGCCGACGACTGGTAGTGGTGGTGGTTGTTGTGCCAGCCCTCGCCGAGCGTGATCAGGGCGAGCACCGGGTTGTTGCGCGAGTCGTCGCCCGACGCGTAGCGCCTGGAGCCCCACACGTGCGAGAGCGAGTTGATCGTGAACGTGCCGTGCCACGAGAGCACCTGCGGCACCGCGAACGCCCAGACCAGCGCCCACGTGCCGCCGACGAGCCAGGTCACGACGCCGACCACAACCGGGGTGACGAACCAGCAGCGCTCGAGCGCGCGGAGCTCGGGGTACTTCGCGAAGTCCTTCACCACCGCCTCGTCGGTGCCCTCGAAGTCGCGCCCCATCATCCAGCCCATGTGCGACCACCAGAAGCCGCCCTGGTAGGGCGAGTGGACGTCGAGCTCGGTGTCGGAGTGCTTGTGGTGGCGGCGATGATGCCCGGCCCACCACAGGACGCCCTTCTGGCCGGTCGCCTGTGCGCCGAGCGCGAGGACGAACTGGAACCAGCGCGAGGTCTTGAAGGTGCGATGCGAGAAGTACCGGTGGTACGCGGCGGTCACGAAGAACAGCCGCACGGCGTACATCCCGAGGGCCCAGAGCACCGCGGCCCAGGTGACGCCGACGTGGATGGCGCCGTAGATCGCGCCGGCGTGGAGTCCCCAGTACGGGATGGAGGCGGCGTTGAAGTAGATCGCCCGCCAGCCACGGGCCTGCGCTTGCGCCGCGGTGATGCTGGTGTCCATGATTTTCGTCTAGCGCGCCTCCTGTTTGCGGTCGGGCAGCGCTCTGTCATGGTTTGGTCAGCGCGGCAGCTTCACGCGACCGCCGCGACGACTTGACGCGGCTCGTCGACGAGGACGTCGGGGCGCGCCGCTTCCAGCTCGGCGCGATCGCGAAACCCCCACGTCACGGCGATGGCACGCATGCCGGCGGCCCGCGCGGTCTCGACGTCGATCGCCGAGTCGCCGACGAAGGCGCAGCGCGTCGGCGCGACGCCGAGCTCGTCGGCGGTCACGAGCGCCGTGGTCGGATCGGGCTTGAGCGGCATGCCGGGACGATGGCCGAGCACCGCCGCGAACGGCCACCCGCCGAGCAGGCGCTCGGCGATCGTGCGGGTCAGCTCGTGGGGCTTGTTGGAGAGGACGGCGAACGAGCGGCCCGGCGCGGCGAGCTCGTCGAGCGCGGCGGCGATCCCGTCGTAGAGGCGGGTGTGCACGATCGGCTGCGCGCGGTAGCGCTCGCGGAACGCCGCGAGCACGGCGTCGACATCGGCGCGGCCGTCGACCGCGCGGCGCACGAGCGAGTGCGCGCCGTCGCCGATCCATCCGCGCACCAGCTCGATCGGCGGACGGGCGAGCCCGGCGTCGGCGAGCGCGCCGCCGAGCGCCGCGGCGATGTCCTCGAGGCTGTCGACCAGCGTGCCGTCGAGATCGAAGATGATCGCCTGGATCGAGGTCGCGCCCACGCCGTCACCATACCCGGGAGTAGCCTCCCGCGCGCCACCGCGTGGGATTAGACTCGCCGCCGATGGAATACCGGAATCTCGGAGCGAGCGGCGTCAAGGTCTCGTCCCTGTGCCTCGGCACCATGACCTTCGGCGAGGCCGACGAGAAGTCGTTCATGCACAAGGTGAGCTGCGACGAGCGCACCGCGTTCGCGATCATGGATCGCGCGCTCGACGCGGGGGTGAACTTCATCGACACCGCCGACGTCTACGGTCAGGACGGGCTCTCCGAGCGCGTCCTGGGCCAGTGGTTCCTCGGCGGCGGCAAGCGCGATCGGGTCGTGCTCGCCACCAAGTTCCGCTTCACCATGGGCGACGGCCCCAACCGCGCCGGCTCGTCGCGCTACCGCATCGTCCGCTGCGTCGAGGACAGCCTGCGGCGGCTCAAGACCGACCGCATCGACCTCTACCAGATCCACATGCAGGACGTGACCGTGCCCGAGGAGGAGACCCTGCGCGCCCTCGACGATCTGGTGCGCGCGGGCAAGGTGCTCTACGTCGGGTGCTCGAACTACGCGGCCTACCGGCTCGTCGACAGCCTGTGGCTCGCGAAGTCGATCCACCGCGAGCGCTTCGTCACGCTGCAGGCGCAGTACAGCCTGGTCGCCCGCGAGCTCGAGCGCGAGCACGTGCCGCTGTGCCGGCAGTGGGGCCTCGGCATCCTGCCGTGGTCGCCGCTCGCCGGCGGCTTCCTCTCGGGCAAGTACCGGCGGGACGCGCCGGCGCCGGCGGGCACGCGCCTCGACGTCTGGAAGGAGCGCTGGGGACGCTACGACACCCCGCGCAACTGGGACATCATCGACGCGGTCGTGGCCGTCGCCGAGGAGGTGGGCGCGACGCCGGCGCAGGTGGCGCTCGCGTGGCTCCTGCACAAGCCCGAGGTCACGAGCGTCATCTTCGGCGCGCGCACGGTGGCGCAGGTCGACGACAACCTGCCCGCGGCCTCGCTGCGGCTCGCGCCCGAGCACGTGCAGCGGCTCGACGACGCGAGCGCCTTCGAGCTCGGCTACCCCTACGACTTCATGGCCCGCATCCAGGGCGCGTGGTGAGAAGCCTCGCGAGTTCGCGCACCTGGCGGGTTTCCCCCTTGCGCCGCCCGCCGGGCGTGTTTACCGCCTTCTGTCGAAACGGGAACGCAACCACCCGAACCAAAGGAGACCCGTCATGCTCGATCTCATGCTTCGTGAGATGGGCGGCATGCCCGCCCTCTCCTCCCCGGACCGCTTGCTCGACCGCCTCGAGCGGACGCTGACCCCCGCGTGGACGTGGACGCCGCGGCCGGTCGCGCAGTGGCCGCTGTTCGACGTGACCCACACCGACGACGCGATCGTCATCACCGCCGACGTGCCCGGCCTCGCCGACGACGACGTGAACGTGCACGTCGCGGGTCGCGTGCTCACCATCGAGGGCAAGACCTCGCGGCGCGGCTACAGCGACGCGTTCCAGCGGCAGTTCACCCTGGCCGAGGGCCTCGACACCGACCACGTCGAGGCGCAGCTCGATCGCGGCGTCCTCACGGTGCTCGTGCCCAAGACGCCCAAGGCGAAGCCGCGCCAGATCAAGCTGGGCGGCGGCGTCGTCGACAAGGTGAAGGGGCTGCTCGGCCTCGAGGCCGGCCGCGCCGAGGACAAGGCGAGCTGAGGAGGGGCGACCATGCGCATCGGAACGCTGCTCATCACGGCTGGGCTGGCGCTGACCTCGGCGAGCGTCGCGGCGGCGAGCCCGGCGGAGACGTGCAACGCCAGGACCTGGATCGGCGACCTCATGTGCCGCGCGACCCACGCAGCGACGCAGCCACGCGCCGACGCGCGCCCGCCGGCGGAGGAGTCGGACGCGACCGCGGCGAACGCGCGTGACGCGAGCGACCCGTGGGCCGTCGTCCGCGCGCTCCTGCGCCCGCGCACCGCCTTCGACTGGTTCCGCGATCAGCTCGGCAACGAGATGATGATCTCGTCGAGCACGCGGCCGTCGACCAGCCCGGCGGCGACGGCGCCCAGCGAGGCGACCAGGCGCAAGGACGGCACGCCCGCCGGCGCGCGCTCGCCGTAGACCTGCGCGGCGGCGAGGAGCGCCGGATCGAGCGCGACGTCCTCCTCGAGCACGGTGACCAGCGTGCCGCCGCGGATCCATTCGCGGCGGACGCTGACACCGCTCGCGGCCACGACGATGTCGCACGCGCACCCCTCCGCGAGCGACACGACGCGGCCGCCGACGTCGCTGGCCACGCGCGCCGCCACGATCGGGTTGGCCTCGAACACCCGGAGCTCGCGCGGGGCGGCGTACGCGCGCTGCGCCGCGACCACCAGCGGGGCGAGGTCACCGGTGCCCACGAGGCCGAGCGTGCGCGGCGTGCCGACGGCCAGGAACTTGGCGGCCACGGCCGCGCGCGCCGCCAGCGCCTGCCCGGCGGTGAGCGCCGGGCCCTCTGGCGCGGCGCGGCCGAGCGCGCGCGCGACCAGCGCGGCCTCGACGGCGTCGAGCCACGCGCGTGCTTCGCCCCCTTCGACTCGGCGTCGCTGACGCTCCGCCTCGCTCAGGGTGACCGGTGGGTCGTCCGACATCTAGAAGTCGGCCTGGCGCGGCGCCCGCGGGAACGGGATGACGTCGCGGATGTTCTCGATGCCGGTGGCGTACTGGATCGCGCGCTCGAAGCCGAGGCCGAAGCCGGCGTGCGGCACCGTGCCGTAGCGACGCAGGTCGCGGTACCAGCCGTAGTCGTCCTTCGACAGCTTCATCTCGTCGAGGCGCCGGTCGAGCACGTCGAGCCGCTCCTCGCGCTGGCTGCCGCCGATGATCTCGCCGATGCCCGGGGCGAGCACGTCCATCGCCGCCACCGTCTTCCCGTCGTCGTTCTGGCGCATGTAGAACGCCTTGATGTCCCGGGGGTAGTTGATCACGGCGACCGGGCCCTTCACGACCTCCTCGGTGAGGAAGCGCTCGTGCTCGGCCTGCAGATCCATGCCCCACGCCACCGGGAACTCGAAGGTCTTGCCGCTCCGCTCGAGCGTCTTCACCGCGTCGGTGTACTCCATGCGCGCGAACGTCGACGACACCAGCGCCTCGAGCCGCTTCACGCACTCCTTGTCGACGAACTTCTCGAAGAACGCGAGGTCGTCCTTCCGCTCGGCGAGGAGCGCGGCGAAGATGTACTTGAGGAAGTCCTCGGCGAGCTGCGCGTCGGCGGCGAGATCGGCGAACGCGATCTCCGGCTCGATCATCCAGAACTCGGCGAGGTGGCGTCGCGTGTTGGAGTTCTCGGCGCGGAAGGTCGGCCCGAACGTGTAGACCTTGCTCATCGCGAGGCAGTAGGTCTCGACGTTGAGCTGGCCCGACACCGTCAGGTGCGCCTGCTTGCCGAAGAAGTCCTGGCTCCAGTCGACGGCGCCCGACGGCAGGCGCGGCGGGTTGGCGGCGTCGAGCGTCGACACGCGGAACATCTGCCCCGCGCCCTCGGCGTCGCTGGCCGTGATGATCGGCGTGTGGATCCAGAAGAAGCCGCGCTCGTGGAAGAAGCGGTGTACCGCCATCGCCAGCGCGTGGCGCACGCGGGTCACCGCGCCGATCACGTTGGTGCGCGGGCGCAGGTGCGCCACCTCGCGCAGGTACTCCATCGTGTGCCGCTTGGGCTGCATCGGATACTGCTCGGGGTCCTCCACCAGGCCGACGGCCTCGATGCGCTCGCCGCGCAGCTCGACGGTCTGACCCTTGCCCTGCGACGCCACGACCTCGCCGTCGACGCGCACGGCGCACCCCGTCGACAGCTTCAGGACGACGTCGGCGTACTCGGGCAGCTCCGCCGGGGCGACGACCTGGAGGGCGTCGAAGCAGGAGCCGTCGTGGATGGCGAGGAACGAGAGCCCCGCCTTGGAGTCGCGGCGGGTGCGGATCCAGCCCTCGATCGTGACGCGGCTTCCGACCGGCACGGAGCCGTCAAGGACCTGCGAGATACGTTGCTTCATCCCGCGGAGGGATCTAGCACGGCCGCCTGCGATATAGTCGGCCCGTGCCACGCCCGTCGGGGGTCCGGACGCTCGCAGGCTACACGCTCGGTGAACGCCTCGCGACGGAGCTCTACGGCGAGGTCTATCGCGCGACCCAGGGCAAGCAGGAGGTCACGCTGCTCGTCGTCGATCCACGGCTCGCCGCCGACGAGAGCTTCTCCGACGCCCTGGCCCGCGGCACCGCGCCGCTCCTGGGCGGGTTCCAGCATCGCGCCGTGGTCGGCACCATCGTGGTCGCCCAGGACGGCAAGAGCCTGGTCGTCGTCACCGACCACACCAGCGGCGCCGTCAGCCTGGCGCAGCTGCTCGAGCGGGTCCGGGGGCGCAACGGCAAGGTGCCCGAACGGATCGCGGCGGGCGTCGCGCGGGCGGTCGTCGACGCGCTGTCCACCGCGCACGGCCTCGGCATCGTCCACGGCGCGCTGCACCCGCGCAGCGTGCTCGTCGATCGCGACGGCAACGTCCGGGTGACCGACTTCGCGGTCGGGCACGCCGCGATGAGCGCGGCCGCGGCCGGCTCCGACGCCGTCCCGCTCAAGGGGCTCGGCGGTTACCTCGCGCCCGAGCTCGCGCTCGGCGACGAGCCGTCGCCGGCGTCCGACGTCTACGCCGTCGGCGCGCTGATCTTCGCCATGCTCACCGGCGAGACTCCGCCCGGCTCGCTCAACGTGACGCCGGCGATCGAGCGGCTGGTCCAGCGCGCCCTCGACACCGATCTCGGCCGCCGCTTCACCAGCGCGGTCGAGCTGCAGGAGAACCTCGCCGAGGCGCTCGAGGATGATCGCTGGGAGACCGCGAGCGCGGCGGAGCTGCGCCGCTTCGTCGACGAGGTCGGCGGTCCGCCGGAGACCAACCTCGACGCGGCCACCGAGGACCTGCTCGCCAGCCTCTCCGGCGGCGCCGTCGAGGTCACGCGCCCGACCGAGGCGGCGGCGCCGGGCGGCATCGACTCGCTGCTCTCCGAGCTCGAGGACTCGACCGCGGACGGGCCACTCACGATGGTCGACGAGCCCAGGGGGCAGGCGGCGCGCGATCCCATCTCGGAGCTGATCGCGCTCGAGGAGGCGGAGGCCGCTGATAGCGCGCCCACGACGGTCCACGGCGATCCCGACGGCACGCCGCTGCCGCCGCCGCAGCCCGACGAGCCTGGCACCTTGACGCGGGAGGCGCAGGCCGAGGGGCTGCGCGCGGCGCCGCGGCGGGTCGAGTCGGCGCCCAAGCCGTCGCGGCTCGTCGAGAAGACCCGGCCCAAGCACAAGCCGGAGGCGACGCCGCCGCCGGTGCTCGTCGACGTGCCCGCGGAGCCGCCGCCCCCGCAGGGGCCCGCGCCCGCGCCGAAGCCCGTCGAGCCGCCGCGCATGAAGTTCGTCCGTCCCGCCGACGACGTCGCCGACGTCCCGGTGCCGTCGCTCAAGCGCACCCCGATCTGGGCGTGGCTCGGCCTCGTCGCGATCCTCGGCGGTGGCCTCGCGCTCTTCTTCGCCATGCGCGAGCAGGGCAAGGAGCTCACCGCGGGCGAGAAGGCGGCGGCGGACGTTCGGGCCGCGAAGGAGAAGGAGCGCGCCGAGCTCGAGCGTCGGCTGCGCGCCGAGCAGGCGGATCCCGGTTCGATCCGCGTCGTGTCGATGCCCGATGGCGCCGCCGTCTGGCTGCTCCTGGGGCGGACGCCGTTCGACTCGATCTCGCTCAAGACCATGAGCGTCTGGGAGCTGCGGGTCGAGCTCGAGGGCTACCGGACCGAGGACGTGCGCGTCGGGGGCGCCGGATGGACCGGCAAGCCAGAGGCGCTGCGTGCGTCGATCGACGTCACGCTCACGCCGGGGAGCAACGAGCCGCCGCTGCCGGCGATGCCGCCGGAGCCGCCGGCGAGTGATCGCGCCGGGCTGGTCGATGGCTCGGGCTCGCTGCGCGCGACGTCCAAGCCGGAGGGCGCGGCGGTATGGCTCCTCGTGGGCGTCACCAACACGATGGAGCTCCAGGGCATCGAGGCGGGCCAGCCCTACGAGCTACGCGTCCAGAAGGACGGCTTCGTCCCCGGCTACGTCCGCATCACCGGCGAGGAGTGGCGGCAGGGCGGTGATCCGGCGCTGCCGCTGTCGGCGGCGCCCAAGCGCGAGGTGATCGAGCGACGCGTCGACCTGGTCCCGGCCCCGCCGAAGAAGAGCCCGTGATGTCGTCCGCGCGCGTGCTCCGCGTCCGCTGCGCCACCTGGGAGCAGGTGGAGGCGTTCTATCGCCGCAAGCTGCGCAAGAACGGCCGGCTCTCGATGAAGGTGCCGTTCGAGTGCGAGCTGGGGACGCCGGTCACGCTCGGGCTCGAGCTGCCCAACCAGATCGTGATCGCGATCGACGGGACGGTCGCCAGCGTGGGCGCGTCGGCGGGCGGGCGCACGTCGATCGACGTGACGCTGTTCGGCCTCTCGTCGGAGCTCCTGGCTCGCCTCAAGGCGCTGGTGGGCGACGCCCGCGGCGCGGTCGCGGCCGACGACGCCAGCATGGACGACGAGCGGCGGCTCCTGGTCGCGCGCGAGGCGGACCTCCGGCGCAAGCGCCTGCTCGCGGCGCACGAGATCGTCGGCGTGCCGCGTGATCCGTCGGCGGCCGAGCTGCGGGCGGCGTGGATCGCGCTCGCGGCGCGCGAGCATCCCGACGCGGTCGCGCGGTACGCCTCGCCCACGCTCAGCTCGGTCGCCGAGGAGACGATGATCCTCGCCGCGCGCGCGTACGACCGCATGCGATCGGTGCTGGTCGCCGATCACCGCGGCACGTCGGTCGGGCCGAGCATCCGCCCGCCGGCGTCGTGGACCGCGGCCGACGATCCGCTGGCGACCGGGTTCTTCGCCGAGGCGGTCACCCCGCCCGTCGACGACGCGGTCGAGCTGTTCGACACGAGCGCCGTCCATCGCCTTCCGCCCGCCGAGCAGCTCGCGGCCGCCGCGCCCGCGGCGGCGCCGGCGCTGCCGGCCCTCGACGATCTCCTGCCGCCGCCGGTCGTGGCGGCGGTGCCGTCGCCCGCGCATGCGAGCGGCGCGGTGCGCTGGTCCACGCCCAGCGACCTCTTCTCGGATCTCGATCTCGGTCCGCAGGGGACGGGCGGCGAGGCGCCGATCGCGTTCGAGGACTCGCTCGCGCAGGGGCGCGCGGGACCCGGTGATCGCTTCGTGCGTCAGATCCGCGCCCGGCTGGCCACCGGCGACGCCGGCGGCGCCAGGGAGATGGCCGAGGCGGCGCTCCACCTCTACGGCGCCGATCGCCGGCTGCGCGGCCTCGTCCACGTCGCCGAGGCGATGACCGCATGCACGCGCATGGACAAGACCGGCGCGATCGCCGCGCTCGAGACCGCGCTCCAGCACGACCCGGGCAGCGTCGAGGCGGCGACCGCGCTCGACCAGCTCCGCCGCGTCGGCGTCCCGTCCGCGCCCGCGATCCAGAGGTTGTTCTCGTGACCCCGAGCGCGCGACGGAGCGGGCGAGCCGGCGCGAGGACGCGACGATGACCGTCGTGATCGGGATCGATCTGGGCAGCGAGACGGTGCGCGTCGCCGCCCTGGTCGAGGACCGCCCGGTGGCGGTGACGGCCTTCCCGGCGGTGCTCGCCACCGCGGGGTCGCGCGTCGAGATCGGCCGGGCGGCGGCGGCGCTGCCCGGGGCCCAGCGCAACGTGCCGGGCACCAGCGCGGAGCAGCTCGCCTGGCTCGTGCGCGCCGCGGTGCTCGCCGTCGAGGAGGCCCACGGGCCGGTGCTCGGCGCCGTGTTCGCGGTGCCGGCGCGCCTCGGCGCGGTCGAGCGGCGTGCCGTGCGCGACGCCGCCTCGATCGCCGGCATCCCGCTCACGCGGCTGATCGCGTCGCCGGTGGCGGTCGCGATGTCGTTGCCGTCGGCGCCCGACGGGCGCTGGCTCGTGTGCGAGGCCGGCGCGGAGGCGTTCAGCGCGTCGGTGATCGATCGCTCGAACGGCGCGGTCGACCGGTTGACCACGATCGACGAGCCTGGCCTCGGCGGCCGTGCGCTCGGCAGGGTGGTGGCCGACCATCTCGCGCGCACGATCCAGCCGGCCCCCGCCGCGGACGATCCCGCGATCGTCGCGGCCGCCGCCGCGCTGCGCGAGCACCTCGGCAACGCGACCGGGGCCGAGGCGGCGCTGGCCGCGATCGTCGACGGCGCGCCTCACCTGCGCGGGCTGCGTCCGCCGCGGCGTGACGAGCTCGAGCTGTGGATGGCGCCCCGGATCCGCACGGTCGACGAGGTGTGCGCGAACGCGCTCGCGGCCGCCGGCATCGCCACGAACGAGCTGAGCGAGGTCGTCCTCGCGGGCGGCGGCGCGCGCGCGGCGGCGCTGGCGCGTCGCCTCGGACAGACGCTCGCGCGCGCGCCGCGGCTGCCCTCCGATCCGGGCTTCGCGGCCGCGCTGGGCGCCGCGCGCCTCGCACGGATGTTCCTGGCCGAGCCGGTCGCCCTCGTCGTCGACGTCGTCCCCAACACGCTCTCGCTCGCCCACGGTGGCGAGCCGGCGCCGCTCGTGCCGGCGGGCGCGGTCCTGCCGACGCGCGAGTCGCGGGTGCTCACGACGCGCGACGACAACGAGCCCGCGCTCGAGGTCGAGCTGTGGGAGCACGGGCCGTCACCGCGCGCGCTCGGCCGCTGGCGACTCGGCGACCTGCCGGCGGCGCCGGCCGGCGACGTCGTCGCGATCTGCAGCGTCACCGTCGACGCCGACGGGATCCCGCGCCTCACGGCCGCCGAGCTGGTCAGCGGGGCGGCGCTCCTGGTGACGCCCGTCGGCATGCTCGAGTCCGACGGCGGGCTCGATCCGGAGACCGTCGCCGCCCGGCGCGCGGCGGTCGGTGAGTGGAGGCCGGGGTGAGGCTCCTGGCGATCGTGGTCGTCGCCGTGCTCGGCGCGTGTGGGCCGAAGGTGGCCGCACCGCCGGCGCCGCCGCCGGAGAAGGTGGTGCAGGTCAACGCGACCGGCCAGCCCGTCGAGCTCGCGGCCGTGCTCGTCCCCGGCCACGTCACGGTCGTCGACTTCTGGGCGACCTGGTGCGCGGGCTGCGTCGTCGTGGACGAGCAGCTGATGGCGACGATCGCGAACGAGCCCGCGGTCGTCGTGCGCAAGATCGACGTCGGCGATGGCGACACGCCGGTCGCGCGCCAGCACAAGGTCGGCGCGTTGCCCCACGTGCGCATCTACGACCGCGGCGGCAACCTGCGCTACGTCCTCGCCGGCAACGACGCGCTCACCGCGGGCGAGGTGGCGCGATCGCTCGCCGCCGAGTGACCCGCGCGCGCACGCTCAGATGAGCGAGACGCCGGCGTCGGCGAGGAGCGCCGAGCCCACCAGGCCGGCGTCGTCCTCGAGCGTCGCCATCACGATCTCGACGGGATCGAGCAGCGCCGGCGGCGTCACCAGCGAGAGCGCGAGCAGCGCCTGGTCGCGCAAGGTCGGCGTGCGCCCGAGCATCCCGCCGCCGAGGACGACGCGATCGGGGTTGACCAGCGTGATCGCGTTGCCGAGCGCCACGGCGAAGAGCGGCGCGAGCTCGGTCCACAGGGCGAGGGCCCACGGATCGCCCTCGGCGGCGGCCGCGTCGACGTGCCCGGGGTTCACAGCCGCGGCGTCGCCGCCGGCCAGGTCGATCGCCAGCGACCGCACGCCACCCTCGAGCTCGCGACGGACGCGCGCCTGCACGTAGCTGCCGCCGACGTAGGCCTCGACGCAGCCCCGCTGACCGCAGTTGCACGGCGCCGCGTCCTCGGTCCAGGCGACCTTCACGTGGCCGATCTCGCCGGCGCAGTTGGTCGCGCCCTCGACGAGCTCGCCGTTCATCACCAGGCCGCCGCCGATGCCGGTGCCGACGTACACGCAGAGCAGGTCGCGCGCGCCGGCGCCCGCGCCCACGCCGAACTCGCCGTACGTGATCGCGTTGACGTCGTTGTAGACGCCGACCGGCCGCGCCGGCCCGAGCCGCCGGGCGATCGCGGGCCCGAAGGCGACGTCGCGCCATCCGAGGTGCGGCGAGTTGGCGACGGTGCCCTTGCGATCGGAGAGCATCGCCGCGACGCCGACGCCCACCGGCACGACCGCGACGCGCGACACGCCGACCTGGCCCAGCACCTCGTGGACGCAGCTGACGATGCGCTCGACGATCGCCTCGACCCGGCGGTCCTCGCCGACCGGCCGCTTGACCACGGCCGCGGGCGCCTGCGCGAGCGGCTTGCCCGACGCGCGGCACGACGCGGCGGCCGCCCCCAGCTCGCGGTACGCCGCGACGCGCAGGTTCGAGCCGCCGAGGTCGACGCCGACCACCCAGGGATGGGTCTTGATGCCGCTCATGGTTGCTCCTTCGCACCGGCGCTGGCGGCGCGGGCCTCCGCGATCTCCTGCTCGACGATCGCGCGGATCGCGGCCAGGTGCGCCGCGTCGTCGGCCTCGCAGCGGACGACCAGCGCCGGCTGGGTGTTCGACGCGCGCACGAGGCCCCAGCCGTGGTCGAAGCGGGCGCGCACCCCGTCGACGTCGACGACCCCGACGACGTCGGGCCGCGCGCGCATCCGCGCGGTGACACGCGCGACGACGTCGAACTTGAGCTCGTCGGGACAGTCGACCCGCAGCTCCGGCGTGTTGACCATCTCGGGCAGCGCGGCCGCGTGCTCGGCCAGCGTGCGCTCGCCGCGCGAGAGGAGCTCGAGCAGGCGCGCGCCCGCGTGGACCGCGTCGTCGAAGCCGAGCCAGCGATGCGAGAAGAAGAGGTGACCGCTCATCTCGCCGGCGAGCGCGGCGCCGGTCTCCTTCATGCGCGCCTTGATGAGCGAGTGCCCCACCTTCCACATCTCGGGCTTGCCGCCCGCGCGCTCGAGCTCGTCGTACATCGCCTGGCTGCACTTCACCTCGCCCACGAAGCGCGCGCCCGGCACCTCGTCGAGCACCGCCTTGCCCAGGAGGATCATGAGCTGGTCTCCCCACAGGATGCGGCCGGTGCCGTCGACGGCGCCCAGCCGATCGGCGTCGCCGTCGAGCGCGAGGCCGACCTCGGCGCCGTGCGCCGCGACGGCCGCCTGCAGATCGGCGAGGTTCTCGGGCAGGGTGGGGTCGGGGTGGTGGTTGGGGAACCGGCCGTCGGGCTCGCAGTGCAGGGCGATCGGGTCGAAGCCGAGCCGGCGGTAGAGCGCGATGGCCGTCGGCCCGCCGGCGCCGTTGCCGGCGTCGACGACCACCTTGGGCCGCCGCGCGCCGAGTCGCAGCGACGTCTCGTTGTGGGCCAGGTACGCGGGCACGAGGTCCTGCGGCAGGATCATGCCGCGCCCGCGATCGTTCATCGTGTAGCGCTCGGACCGCGCCTCCTCGATCGCGCGCCGCAGCCCCTGGATGCCGTCGCCGTGGAGCGTCGCGCCCGCGACCATGATCTTGAAGCCGTTGTCCTCGGGCGGGTTGTGACTGCCCGTGATCATCACGGCGCCGCCCACGTCGAGCGTCGCCGACGCGAAGTACACGAGCGGCGTCGGCACCATGCCCAGGTCGATCACGTCGCAGCGCTCGGTCAGGCCCTCGCAGAGGGCGACGAACAGGCGCGATGACGTCAGCCGGCAGTCGCGCCCCACCGCGACCACCGGGCGCTTCCACGCCATGTGCTCGCACACGCGGGCGGCGATCGCGCGGCCGAGATCCTGGACGAGCGCGTCGTCGAGATCGCGGTTCGCGACGCCGCGGATGTCGTACTCGCGGAAGATGCGCGGGTTGAGGATCGGCGCGGCCACGAGCCTACAAGTAGCGCGAAAGGCCGGCCGCCGTCAGCGCGTCGACCGCCGCTCGTACGTCCTGCGCCCGCTCGGCGGGCAGCACGAGCACGGCGTCGCCGGCGCGCACCACGGCGACGCCGGAGACCCCGACCACGGCGATGACGCCGGCGTCGGTCACGGTGAGGTTGTCTCGCCCGTCGACGACGACGGCGTCGCCCTGGCGCGTGTTCCCTGCGGCGTCGCGCGCCAGGAGCTCGGCGACCGCGGCCCACGAGCCGACGTCACTCCATCCGAAGGATCCCGGGATCGCGACCACGTCGTGGGCTTTTTCCATCACGCCGTGATCGATCGAGATCGCCGGGAAGCCGGGATAGACGCGGGCGGCGGCCGCATCGGCGGCGACCGTGTCGCCGCTGGCCAGCGCCGCCTCGACCTCGCGCAGGCCCGCGGCGGTCACCGGCAGGTGGCGCTCGAGCTCGGCGAGGAGCCGGCGGGCGCGGACGAAGAACATGCCGCCGTTCCACAGGTAGCCGCCCGCCGCGAACATCTGCGTGGCGCGCGCGGCGTCCGGCTTCTCGACGAAGCGCGCGACCTGCGCGACGCCGGCGCCGAGCTCGTCGCGCGGCGGGCCGAGCTCGAGCCAGCCGTAGCCGGTCTCGGCGCGCGTCGGTGTCACGCCGATGGTGACGATGACGTCGCCGCGCTCGGCGGCCGCGAACGCGCGCTCGATGACGGCGCCGAACGCGGCCTCGTCGCCGACGTGCTGATCCGCGGGAAACGCCCCCATCACCGCGTCGGGATCGCGGGCCACGAGGTGCGTGGCCGCGAGGCCGAGGGCCGCGGCCGTGTTGCGCGCCGACGGCTCGGCGACGACGGTCGCCCCCGGCGCCTCGACGGCGGCCGCCGCGGCTTGATCCGCGGCGGTCACGATCATCACGCCCGGAGCGGCGGCGCGCACGCGTCGCACGGTCGCCGCGAGCAACGACTCAGGCGCGCCGAGCGCCAGGAACTGCTTGGGGCGCGCGCGCCGGCTCGCCGGCCAGAGCCGGGTGCCGCTGCCGCCCGCCATGATCACCGCGTACCGCATGGTCGCCGGCATCCTAAGATGCCTGGACGAAAAAAAGGGCGCCTCGCGGCGCCCTCTTCCTGACTGCCGACTGGCAGTCGACTGGCTGTGCGTCTCAGAGCGGGGGCGGCGTGAACGTGGCGGCCACCGCCGACACGCCGATGCCCAGCGACAGGGCGTCGTTGGTGCCGTCGCCGTCGAGGTCGATGTCGGGCGTCAGGAAGCCCGAGACGACCGCCATGACCTCGGCGTCGGTGATGTTGCAGTCGTACGGCGTCTTGTCGAAGAGGCCGCGCAGCGTCTCGCCGGTCTCACCCGCCTGGCAGTTGCACATGTTGGCCATCGTGCCGCCCTGCGTGTTGGTGTCGCAGGTGTCGTCGAACGACGTGCGGACGGTGTTGCCGATCGCCGGGATGACGTTGGTGTTGATGTCGTCCTGCGAGATCGCGCCGCCGATCTTGCCGGTCATCCAGCCGGTGGCGCTGACCGCGTTCACCTCGGCCTTGGCGCGCTGGAGCGGCAGGTCGATGGGCTGGCCGCCGGCGAGCGCGATCTGGAGGTTGACGGTGCCGGGGCCGCCGGTGAACTTGCCGTTGACGATGCGACCCGCGATGGACGCGTCTGTCGGGCTGCCCGCCGCGATCGAGAAGCTCGCGCCGCCCGCCAGGTGGCGGCGGCAGACGGTGTCGTTGGCGTCCATGCAGGCCGCCGGGTTGGGGTTGTCCCCGAGGTAGACGATGAAGCCGACGCCCGAGGCGTTGGTCAGGTCCGTCGCCTTCACGTTGGCGAGCAGGATGATCTCGCCCTGATCGACCTGCTCGTCGACCGCGGTCTGCAGGTCGAGGTCCGGCGCGAGCGCGCCGATCGAGCCGAGCACCATGCCGAGCTGGTTGTCGACGCCGTCGTTGGGCTTGTTGTCGATGTCGAGGCCGAGCATCATCGCCTCGGCCGCGTTCTCGGGCAGGTTGAGCGACGCGGCGACGAACGTGTGATCGGCGCCCGCCGGGTTGATGGTCTCGCCACCATCGTCATCACCGCCGCCACCACAGGCGACGAGGCCGAGCGACAAGGCGCCCACGAGACAGACGGAAGAACGCTTGACTAGTCTCATCGGAGATCCCCCAAAGGTTGCGTCGATGAATCGGACCCCGCTTTTCTAACGCAGGTCGAGGCTGTTTCACAAGGTAGTGGTCAGTCCGCTTTCGGTCGGTGACCTAAATCTCAGTCGCGATGATGTCGCCATGTTGTCGGATCGGATGTCGGTCGGAATGCCACCGACGTGGCTTCTGTCATAGTCGCGAGCCGGAGAACCATGAAGCCTCGTCACGTCGCAGTCCTCGCCGCTCTCGTCGCTGTCATTGCGGGAGGTTGGTACTTCTTCCTCCGCGGCGACGGGGCGGCTCCGAAGAAGCCCGTGGTGGCGTCGAGCAAGGAGGACCCGTGGGCGAGCGCGCGCCAGCAGGAGCCGCGCCGGCCCGAGGGTGAACGCGGGGGCGGCGGCGACGTGCAGGTGCTCGTCGACGACGACCCCGCGGGCGCGCTGCGGCNNGCTGCGGCTCGAGGGCCTCGTGCTGTCGGCCGACGACAGGCCCGTCGAGGGTGCGACGGTCGTCGTCTCGGCCAACCCGCCGCGCACCACGACGACCGACGAGAACGGCGCGTTCGCGTTCGAGAAGCTCGTCGGGCGGCCGTACACGCTCCTCGCGCGCGCGCCCGCCGGTGTCGCCGGGCCGGTCACCGCCAAGCTCACCGCCAAGAGCGATCCGGTGGTGCTCCGCCTCGCGCCCGGCGGCGCG
>DDTA01000123.1 GCA_002344285.1 Myxococcales bacterium UBA2376 | reverse complement strand
GACCGTGTCGCCGGGCAGCCCCGGCTCGGGCTGCGGCAGGCGGCGGTCGAGCGAGGCCGTCGTCGCCACGCCCGCGCCGACGACGAGCGGCCCGAGCGCGCCGACGACGCCGACGACAGGCGCCAGCTCCGCCGGGCCGCGGTCGCCGATGCGCGGGTGCCCGTCCGACGAGAGCCACGCGTCGTCGTCGATGACCAGCCCGCCCAGCTGCGCGCGCCGCGCCTCGCGGCGCGCCATCGCCGCCGGGCACGCGAACAGGGCGGCCGGCCCGTCGTCCGACACCAGCGCCGCGCCCGCCTTGCCGACGGCGCGCGGCGAGACCAGCCCGAGGTCACCCTCGGCGCGCGCCACGCCGGCGACGGCGACGATCGTCGCGAACGCAGCGCCGGCGCGGCAGGGCACGGCGCGACGATAACAGAGGCGGCGCCGGCCGTCGAAAAGGCACCTGAGGGCAGTCTGTGAATCGATTGTATGTTCATGATTTTACGACGATAAAAGGCAAGAATGGCCATTGATCAACGTCAATTGATTGACTAAGATAATGGCATCAACTGCACGCCACGGTGAGCCTCTCGCCGGCGTGCGAAAGGAGCTCCCATGGCGGAGTCGTATTCTTGCCAGGACATCCAGGTCCTGCGCGGGCTGGAAGCCGTGCGCCGTCGACCGGGGATGTACGTCGGCGACACGAGCGACGGTACGGGGTTGCAGCACATGGTCGAAGGACTCGTCGACTGGGCGGTGCACGAGCACGAGGAGGGCTTCGCGACGTACGCGCGCGTCACCCACGTGGGTGACGCCGTCGTCGTCGACCACGACGGACGGGGCCTCCCGGTGGAGGCGGCGCCGGCGGTGGAGCGGGGCCAGCCCGCGCTCACGCTCGAGCGCGCGTTCACGGGCATCCACGGCATGTTCGGCTACGGCCTGCCCGTGGCGAGCGCGCTGAGCTCGGCGCTGGAGGCCACGAGTCATCACGATGGTCGCGTCCATCGACAGCGCTTCGCGCGGGGCGAGCCGCTCGGACCGCCCGAGGACCTCGGCGCGACGACGCGTCGCGGGATGCGCGTGCGCCTCGTGCCGGACGAGGCGATCTTCGGCGCGTCGCGCCTGCAGCGCGTGGAGCTCCAGCGTGTGATGCGGCTGCGTGCCGCGTGCCATCCCGGCTTCACGCTGCTCCACGGCGAGCGTGCCTATCGCTCGCCCGAGGGCGTCGCCGATCTCGCGCGGTATCTCGGTCGCGGCTCGCGCTGGCTCCACGACGAGCCCGTCCGCCTCTGCGCGGACGTGGGCGGGATCCGCGTCGACGCCGCGCTCCTCTGGACCGACCGACCGACGAGTCGCGCGGTCGCGCTGGTCGGCGATCGTCGATGCCCGATGGGCTCGCACGTCACCGGGCTCGTGCGCGGCATCCAGGACGGGTTCGGTCTCGCGCAGCCGCGTCTACGTACGGTGTATCCGGCCGCCTTCCGCGAGGTGATGTTCCCGGGCCTCGTGTGGACGCTCCGCGTGCACATGGAGGCGCCGCGGACGAAGGGACAGCTCCGCGAACGCCTCGACGAACCCGACGCGGGCCGCCTGGTGCGCACGCTCGTCTCGCGTGGTCTCGCGTCGGCGCTCGCGTCGGACGACGTGCTGCGTGAGGCCCTCTTGGCGCGACTTCCGTCGGCTGCATAGTCGGAGCGGGCGCACATGGTGCGCCGCACCGCCCGCACCACAGCGGGCGTGTGGCGGCGAGAACGGTCGTTGACACAGGTTCGACCGGCCGGGTCCAAGCGCGCGAATGGCCTCGGTGGCACGAGCCGTGCTGATGCATCCGGCGGGGAGACCGGCACGCCTGGTCGCGGCATCCGCCGTGGCGGCGGCGCTGCGCCCTCGGGAGGATCCATGCGTCTCGTCTCGCTTACGACCATCTTGACCACTGTCTCGCTCGCGGCGGTCGCCACGAGCGCCCACGCCGACAGCCAGCCGCGCACGCACGACGGCTTCCACTTCCAGGTGGGCGGCGGCCTCGGCTACTACAACGTGTCGAACGACGCGCAGCCGTTCTCGGGGATGACGATCCCGATGCAGCTCTTCCTGGGCGGCACGCTCATGGAGAAGCTCGCGTTCGGCGGCGGCATCATGTTCGACTACGCGCCGTCGCCGTCGACGGACGTGCCGGGGGTGAGCTCGCAGACCGTGCTCGGGCTCGGGCTCTACGGCGACTACTACCTCGACCCCAAGGCCAACGGGCTCCACATCCAGGGCTTCCTCGGGTGGGGCGGCCTCGAGACCTCGTTCATGGGCAACGTCGGCGGCAGCGATCCCACCGGGCTCGTGACCAGCGTCGGCGTCGGCTACGACCTGTGGCTCAACGACCAGTGGAGCTACGGAGTGATGGGGCGCATCACGTATGCGCCGGTCAGCCTCAACGGCAACTCGTTCACCACGATCGAGCCGGCGGTCGTCGGCACGCTGACCTGGCACTGATGCGTCCGGTCGCTTGTCTCGCCGCGGCCGCGCTCGCCCTGAGCGCGAGCGGCTGCTCGTTCATCGTCGTTCGCGGCCCGCCCCGCGACACGCCGCCGGGGAGGGTGCCGCACTGCACGTCGGTGCCGATCGCGCCGGTCGTGGACACCGGGCTCTTCGGCCTCGCCGTGCTCGGCGCCGTGGTGGCGCACCAGCGCCTCGGCGAGCCCGACGGCGGCGCGTTCCCCAACAACGACTTCCTCCGCATGCAGCGGACGTTCTCGATCCTGGGCGCCGTGCTCGAGGCCGCCGCCGCCGGTTACGGCTACATCGAGGTCGCGTCGTGCCGTCGGGCGCTACAGCCGTCGCCAGATCCGACATGAGCGACACCATCCCACGCGAGGTTACGCGTGGCATGTGAGGTGCAATCCAGCACGACGCGCCTCCGCGCAGGTACCCTCGATGTCGATGCCCTGGTCCCGCCTCCTGCTGTGCTCGGTGCTGCTCGCGGCCTGCGGTGGCGACGATCCCGTCGACGGCGACGGTGGCGTCGATGGCGGCGGTGGGCTCGACGCGGGCGTCGATCCCAGCGACTCGCTGTTCCCCCGTGACCGCGTCATCGAGGTCCAGATCAACCTCGCCGCGGCCGACTGGGACACGCTGCGCGCCCAGGACCCAGGACCGCCCGAGGCCACGTGCGCGGGCCCGCCCGGCGTCGACGCCTACACGTACTTCCCCGCGACCGTGACCATCGACGGCACGACCATCGCCAACGTGGGTGTGCGCAAGAAGGGCAACCTCGGCTCGCTCTCGACCACGCGCCCGGGCCTCAAGGTGAAGGCCAACGCGTACGTGTCGGGGCAGCGGATCGCCGGGCTCAAGCAGCTCACCCTCAACAACAACAAGCAGGACGAGACGCTCATCAGCCAGTGCCTCGGCTACGGGCTGTTCATCCGGGCGGGCCTGCCGGCGCCGCGCTGCGCCTTCGCCCACGTCACGGTCAACGGCGTCGACCTCGGGGTCTACACCCACGTCGAGTCGATCCGCGATCAGTTCCTCACCCGCCACTTCGGCGATGACGGCGGCAACCTCTTCGAGTCCGGCGGCGACTTCGTCCCCGGCGGCACCGGCGGGTTCCAGCCCAAGCAGGACGAGACCATGCCCGACTGCAGCGCGCTCGACGCCGTCGCCACCGCGCTCCAGGCGCCGGCCGCGGAGCTCGAGGCGCGCGTCGGCGCCGTGCTCGAGCTCGACGCGTACCTGCGCTTCTGGGCCATGGAGGTCGTGACCGGTCACTGGGACGGCTACGCGAACAACCGCAACAACTACTTCGTGTACGAGTCGCCGGTGACCGGCAAGCTGAGCTTCATCCCCTGGGGCGCCGACGCGCTCTTCGAGGCGCGTGTGCGCAGCACCCGCCCGCAGTCGGTGTACGCCTGCGGCGCGCTCGCGTGGAAGCTCTACGACACGCCGTCGACGCGCGCGCGGTACCTGGCCGCCCTCCGGGACGTGCTCGACACGGTCTGGGACGGCGAGGCCATGGTCGCCGAGATCGATCGCATGCAGGGGCTCCTGCGTCCGCTCGCCGATCCGACCAACAGCGGCGACTACGCCGCCCTGCTCGACGGCGTGCGCCAGGACGTGCGAGCGCGCGAGGCGGTGCTGCGCGCCGAGCTCGACGCCGGCGATCCGGTGTGGCCGTACGCGGCCAGCGAGTCCTGCCTGGTGAGCGTCGGCACGATCAACGCCTCGTTCGCGACGACCTGGGGCACGCTCGACACGTTCAACACCGGCAGCGGCTCGATGAGCGGGGTCGTCGGCGGCGTCGACGCGACGACCACGACGGTCCTCGCCGGTGCCGGCCTCGACGCGGAGGGCCAGGCGGCGCTCCAGGTGCTCGGCCGCCTCCCGGACGGGCGTTACGCGGTCCTCTTCCTCGGCGTCACCGACCCGGCGAGCTTCCGCCCCGGCAGCTATCCCGTCGATCTACGGAACGTGTTCGCGTTCATGACCTTCTACGATCCGGCGACCGACACCGCGAGCGGCGGCGGGCTCGTCCTGCCGGGCACGCTCACCTTGAACCAGGCGGCCACCACGGCCGGCGCGCCCGTCAGCGGCTCGTTCACCGGCACCGTCGTCGAGCTCTGACGCGTCGGCCTGCGGGTCAGCGCGACCCGGGCGCGCACTGGCCCGAGCAGCACCGTTCGGTCGCGCGCTGGCACGCGGCCTTGGCGGCGCCGCAGCGCTCGGCGGCCCACGCGTCACCGGGGAGCTGGGCCGCGAGGTCGCAGATCGACTCGGCGTTGTCGCAGATCGAGCCCGAGAGCTTGCACACGTCCTGGCAGCGCTCGCTCGGCGTGTGATCGCAGGTGAGGCGCACGTCGGCGAGGGGCGTCGCCGACATCTCCGCGGCGGTCGCGGCGTCGGGCGCGTCGATCTGCGCCACGCCCAGGTCGCGCGCGATCGCCGCGTCGAGCTCGGCGATCCGCGCGCGCAGATCGTCCGGTCGTCCGGACAGGGGCGTCGCCGCGTCGGCGCCCGCCGGGGCCACCGACGCCTTCTGGGCGCGGCCGCCAGCGGCGCAGGCGACGAGCGCCGCGGCGACGACGCCGGCGAAGAGCGAGCAGGCGAGGAGGCGGAGCTTCATGGCAGGGCGCCGGCTCCGGTGGCGTCCTCGGGCGCGTCCTCGTCGCAGCGGCAGCACCGCTGCCGGGCCTCACGGCACGAGGCCTTGGCGCTGTCGCACTTCTCGCGCGCCCACGGATCGTTCAGCTCGTCGGCGATGCCGCAGATGCTCTCGGCGTTGTCGCAGATCGCGTCGCCGAGATCACACACGTCGCTGCACGCCGGCCGCGGCGCGCGGTCGAGCACGCACGCCCGCGCGGCGCTCGAGACGGTCATGCGGCTCATCGCCATCACGGCCGTCTCGTCGGGCTCGACCCCCATGCCGGCCTCGCGCCGCCAGTCGCGGATCTGCGCCCACAGGACGGTGATGTCGTTGCGCTTCGACTGCTGCTCCTGCCACGTCCGCGGCGCGCGGCTGCCGCCGCAGGCCACGAGGAAGAGGCCGAGCGCGAACGCGGCACCCGTCGCCGCCGCGAGCGCCGTCGCCGTCGCGCGCACTACGGCTCCCCCAGGATGCGCTTCTGCAGGGCCTCGTTGATCGCGATCGACTTGTCGAACGCGACGATCGCCTGCTTGCGGACCTCGCGCGCGCGCTCGGCGTCGCCGGGCTGCCCGGTCGCGACCAGGAGCTCGGCCTGCGCCTGCAGGACCTCGCCCTTCACGGTGTACAGGTTGGCGACGAAGAACGACTCGCGCGTCGCCGACGCCAGCCCCTCGTCGACGACGCTCATCGCGGCGTCGACCGTGCCCTGCGCGACCAGCAACTTGGCCAGCATCGCGCGCGCGTCGAGGCGCACGTCCTCGGCCTCGGGCGCGCCGGCGGGGAACTCGATGGCGAGGATCTTGCGCACGGACTCGGTGGCGGGCGCGAGCTGCCCGTCGCTCATGTAGACCCGGGCCTTGTGATGAAAATTCTTCGCCTGCGACAGCGCGAGCATGAGCTCCTCGCCGATCGCGTCCTCGGGCGCCGTGATGGTGGTCACGGGGCCGCCCCTGCGGCCGTCACCTCCCGGCTCGTTCGAGCACGCGAAGCCGAGCGCGACGAGCGCGCCGCCCAGGAGCACCGCGAGAGCCAGTCGTGCGAGGTTCACGGGGCACCTCCCTTGCGACGCGTGGCGCCGGTCAGCGTCCGCTCGCGGTACCCGGCGAGACGGTCGGCGTAGATCGTGTCGATGCGCTGCACCGTCGCGGCGCCCGCGTCGTCGAGCGACGGGGTCTGCGCGATGACGCCGATCAGCGGATCGGCGGGGCGCGAGCGCAGGTGCGGCGCGAGCGGCGCGCTCGCCACCGGCGCGACGCCGCGGGCGCTGTGATCGGGCGTGTCCGGTTTCACGAGCAGGAGCGCGAGCGCGGCGGCCGCGACCACCGACGTCACGCCGGCGACGATCCACGGAGCGAGCTTGCGGGCGCGCGCCCGCCCGATGGGCACGACGCCGCCGGCGTCGAAACGCGGCACCGACGGATCGGTGATCGACGCGCCCCCGCCGCCCTTGCGCTCGATCGCCGTCGCCAGCGCGGACTCGACGATGCTCCGCGTCTTCGCCGCGCCGAGATCGACCGGCCGCGTCGCCGCCCGGATCACCGTGGCGACCTCGAGCAGCGCGCGCTCCTCGGCGGGGACCGCGGCGGGCGCCTTGCCGGCGAGCACCTTGTCGACGAGGTCGCCGAACGCGCGCGCGCGCGCCTTCTCGGCGCCGTCGGCGGTCGCGTCGGGGGCGGGGATCGGGCTGGGGGTGTCGTCGTCGCGGGTCATGACTCGTCGCCGGGGGTGTCGCCGAACCGCTTGCGGAATGCGCGCACGGCGCGGTGGAGGAGCACGTCGAAGGTGCCGACCGTCACCTCGAGCCGACGCGCGCACTCCTCGCGCGCGAGCTCCTCGACGAGGCGCAGCTGGATCGCGGTGCGATAGCGCTCGTTCAGGCCGGCGAGCGCCTCGTCGATGCGCGCGCGGTGGAGCGTCCGCTCCTCCTCCGCCATCATCTGCGCGTCGGGGCTGGCGTCGGGGTCGGTCTCCGAAGGCAGCTCCTGCGCCATCGCGTCCGCGAGGCGCCGCGATCGCTTGGACGCGCGGTGGACGTCGTAGACCTTGTTGATCGCGATCTGCCGCAGCCACGGGTAGATCGTCTTGCCCTGCCACGTGAAGCGGTTGATCTTCTCGACCGCGGTGGCGAGCGTGTCACGCAGCACGTCCTCTGCGGTCGCGGCGTCGCCCAGGCGCGGCAGGATCACCGTGCTGTACAGAGGCGGGGCGTAGCGTTCGAGGAGTGGCCGCATGGCGTCGAGATTTCCGCGCTGGGCCTCCTCGACCAGGCGTTGCTCTTCATCGAGCTCGACGGCTGTGGCAGCTTCGGAGGCCAAGTGCCGATCCTGTAACGCGAAGTGGCAGGGGCATCTTACAGGTGTCCCGCCGCGTCGGGCGCGTAACGGACGGACACCAGGTAGAGACCCTGTGGAGGGGCGGTCTGGCCCGCCCGGGTTCGGTCGAGACTTGCAAGGATCTCGGGGACCTGCGCGGCCGGCAGGCGACCCTCGCCGACGTCGACGAGAGTCCCGACCAGGATCCGCACCATGTTGCGGAGGAAGGCATTTCCGCGGACGTCGACGGCCAGGACGCCCGGCTCCAGGAAGGACAGGGCCACGTCCTCGATGTTGCGGGTCGTCGTGCGCGCGGTGCAGCCGGCGGCACGCAGGGCGGCGAAGTCGCGCTCGCCCGGGAACGCGGCGGCCGCCGCCCGCATCGCGTCGACGTCGAGCGGCAGCGGGCGATGCCACGCGCGCGCCGCGAGCAGCGGCGAGCGATCGGGCCGCGCGAGCACGAGGTAGCGGTAGTGCTTGCCGGTCGCCGAGAAGCGCGGGTGGAAGTCGGGGGGAACCTCGCTCGCCTCGACCACGGCGATCGTCGGCGGCAGGAGGCTGTTGAGCCCGCGGCGCACGCCGTGCACCGGGATCGGCCGGTCGGTCGTGAAGCAGGCGACCTGTCCGAGCGCGTGCACGCCGGCGTCGGTGCGCGACGCGCCGGTCACGCTCACCGCCGGATCCGGTCGTCCCAGGAGCGCGGCGAGCGCGGTCTCGAGGTGCTCCTGCACCGTCGGCGCGTTGGCCTGGCGCTGCCACCCCGCGAGCCCGGTCCCGTCGTACTCGACGGTCAGCCGGATCTGGCGGGTCGCCATCAGAACTCGAAGTCGATGCCCGCGAACCAGGTCGTGTCGCCGAGCGAGAGCTTCTTGGCGTTGCCGAAGCCGTCGACCCACGCCACCTCGATCTCGGCGTAGAAGCCGGCGTGATCGAGGCCGCTGTCACGCATCGAGCGCGCGGCGTCGGGATCGATCCCCTCGGCGCGGATCGAGAGCCCGGCCGCGCCCACGAGGCCGAGCGAGCCTCCGATCGCGCGATCGCAGTTCCTCGGGATGGGTGGGCACGCCTTGGCGAGGTCTCCATCGGGCCGCCGCACCCACCAGAGGTAGTAGCCGAGGCCGCCGCGCGCGTAGGGCACGAGCGGGATGCCCCAGGTGTCGTGGAACATCGTGCCACGCCAGATCGCGGTCAGCTCCATCGGGACGATCTTGAGCGAGTTCTCGTTGCCGGGCGCGCGCACCGGCGGATCCATGCTCCCCGGCGGTTGCGGGATGAAGGCGTCGGCGGTCTTCGAGAAGTAGCCGAAGGACACGCCGGCGCCCACCTGGCCTGCACGCGTCCCGAACACGCGGTGCAGGTCGATCGCAGGCATCCAGCTGCCGTCGCCGAACATGCGCTCGTACGGACCGGGATCGCCGAAGCGGCTGTCGTCGACGTCCGGCAGGTACGGCCCCAGGCGCAGGCCGAAGTGCCACTTCGGGCCGGCGGTCTCGACGCTCTCGGCGGCGAGCTCGTCGTCCCAGTACGGGGTCATGCTCTGCGCGGCGGCGAGGCCGGGCGCCAGCGTGACCGCGGCGGCGACGAGGAGCCGCCGGCGCCGGCGCCACACGGCGAGCGCGAGCGCGAGCGCGAGCATCGCCGGCAGCCCGATCGCGTGCCACACGAGCGCGATCGCGACGAGCGGCAGCATCACGAGGCCGAGGACGACACGCGCCACCACCGACTCCTGCGCCGCCGCCGCGAGCGGCGCGCCCCACGCGTAGTAGCGATCGACGAGCCAGCTGCCGATCGCGGTCTGGCGCAGCTCGTCGCGCCAGGCCCGCAGGGCGCCGTTCACCCCGCCACCGCCGGCGCCGTAGGTCGACTCCACGAGGCAGAGCCCGCCCTCGATCTCGGGGTTCTCCTCGTTCAGGTCCTCCCAGAAGTCGGTGACCGGCTGCGGCGTGATCGTCTTGGGCACGAAGCGCGCGGTGTAGTTGCCGGCCCGGTCCATCGCGACGAGCACGACCACGTACGCGACGCCGTTCGACAGCCCACCGAGCGTGATCTCGGTCGCCGAGTCGGCCGCCTGGCCGCAGATGAACGCCTCCTCGAGCTGGGCGAGGCCCGCGGGCAGGGACGCCGCGGTGACCACGTCGCCGATGATTTCCTCGTCGTTCTCGAGGGTCGCGGCCTCCAGCTGCCCGACGGGGACCATGCACACGCGCTCGGTCGTGTCGTACTGCGGTGCGTGCGTCCGCGTCTCGTGCGCCGGGCTGCCGTCGGCGACCGCGCAGAGCGCCTGGAAATAGCGGTAGTCCTCGACGTTGCTGGTCGGGCGCGCGAACGACAGCGTGATCTGCCCCTCCTCGGGCGAGGCCGTGACCGTCGTGGGCACGGCGGGGGCACGCATGTCGATCGTGTCGATCGTGTAGAGCCCTTCCTCGGTCAGCATGTTGCCGCCGTCGGTGCTCGAGAAGACGCCGAACGACACCGCGGTCACGTTGGGGTCGCAGCCGTCGGAGTTGGTGCCCGGCGACAGGAGGTCCTCGATGTGCTCGAAGCGCTTGACCACGAGGTCGACGTCGTTGACGTCGTTGATCGAGGTGAGCTCGCTGCAGGACTGCGGCCGCAGCTGAGGATCGGTGATCGCCGCGCAGCCCGTGCCCGTCCACAGGTAGAGCTGACCCGAGACCGAAGAGGTCGGCCGGGTCTCCCAGCTCACCCGCGCGTGGTAGAGCTGGTCGGAGCCGCGGTTGTCGCAGGTGCAGCGCGCAAGGTTGAAGTACCGAAGGCGGTCTTCCTCGGTCGGCGTGATGTAGTCGGCCTCGTCCATCGAGGCGGCGTTCTCGTCGGGGTCCGACGGGATCTTGATCTCGATCCTGAGCTTGCCGCCACCGAGCTCGGCGCGAGCGACCGACGGAGTCGCCGCGACGACGATCGCCAGCGATGTGAGGCCGAGCCAGAAACGCATGGGGGACGCCTTTGCAAGGGTGGTGCCGCGAGCGGCGCCAGCCCCTAGCTAACATGCCGTCGATCCACGGGCAATTCGGCTGCCAAGTTGGCACCGCCGGGGCGTGTCGGGTGTCACCCGGTCACGGTCTGGCCCGTGACTTCCCGCCGGGAGGGTCACGGAGCTCGTCGAGCTTCGTGGCCAGGACCCGGGCGCGGGCGAGCATGTCGTCGGTGGCGAGGCCACCCCAGGCCGCCGCGTAGTAGAGCTCGGTCAGCTCGGCGAGCTCGGCCGCGCCGGGGACCTCGTGCTCCGCGAGCTGGCGTGCCAGCTCCCGGGGCGTCACCGACGGATCCCGGCGATGCCCGCGCTTCGCCAGGCGTCGCGCCGCGCGCTCGTAGAGCTGCGCGAGCTCGGAGCGTTCGCGCGAGCGTGGCGCGCGCACCTCCGCGCGTGGGCGTCCGCGCTGGCGCCGCCGCAGGATCCACCAGGCGATCGCGCCGGCGATGGCCGCGCCGGCGGCGGCGAGCCACGTCCAGTGGCGCGCGACCCAGCGCAGGGCGGTGTCCCAGGTGTCGCGCAGGGAGCGGGCGCCGCCCTTCATGCGCTTGCCGACGCCGCGGAACAGCTCGAGCTGCTGGAAGATGTCGTAGTCGATCACCCACTTGTTCCACTGGAAGCGGAGCGTGTCGAGCCAGCGGTCGAAGCTCGCGCGCCAGCCCGAGGCGCCGCGGCCGAGGCGATCGACCTCGCCGGGCGGCGTCGCGTCGAACGTCACCCAGCCCTCGCCGGGGAACCAGACCTCGGTCCACGAGTGCGCGTCGCCCGCGCGGACCGCGATGTAGCCGTCGTACTCGTTCCACTCGCCGCCCATGAAGCCGACCGTGTTCCGGGTCGGGACGCCGACGATGCGGGCCATGATCGCGAGGGCGGACGCGAAGTACTCGCAGTGGCCGGCCTTCCAGTCGAAGAGGAAGAAGTCGATCGGCTCCTGGCCGTGGGGGTCGCGCTGGTCGAGCGTGTAGGCGTAGTTCGCGACGAGCCAGTCGCGGATGCGCACCACCTTGTCGTAGTTGGTGACGGCGCCGGCGGTGATCTCGAGCGCCTTCTGACGCGTCCGCGCGGTGATCTCGGGCGGCACCTGCAGGTAGACCGAGTAGCCGCGTGGGAGCTCGGTCGCGTGTGTCCGCCGCAGCGCCGCGGGATCGATCGTGCCGGGCAGCGGCACGTCCGACCACGCCGTGTAGTGGAGCGGCCCGTCGTGGCGCAGGCGGACCTCGTCGTTCTGCTCGCGCGGTGGTCGCCCGCGCCGCAGCGGCCGGTCGACCTCGAACGCGACCGGGGTCGATGCGGCGAGGAGCTGGTCGTAGCCGAGGGGCTCGAGCCAGATCTCCTGCCGCATCGCCTGCGCGCGGCGGGCGTCGAGCTGCTCGCGGTTCCGGTTGCGGCCGGTGCCGAGCAGGTGCTGGCGCTGGCGGTTGGCGGTGACGTGCTCGATCTGCAGGTTGGTGTCGGGGGCGCCGCGGCTCCGCGTCCACTCGCCGCGTGTGTAGAGATCCAGCGAGGCGCCTCGCCAGTAGATGTACGGCGCGTTGCGGCCGCGGAAGCGCGGATCGGAGACCTCGACGCGCATGACGATCGTGTCGTCGTGCTTGATCCGCCCGTGGCCGCCGAGCTTCACGCCGTCGGAGAAGCCGACCATGTTGAGGCCGCCCTTGCCGCGGAAGAGGAAGCCGACGCCGACGCGCGGGATCGACAGGAACATGAGGGTCGCGAGCACGAAGACGCCGAGCGAGACCAGGCCGGTGCCGACGAAGAAGCGGCGGTCGACGATGCGGCGGGACTCGAGGATGCGGCGCACCTCGACCCGCTCCGACGCGCGCGGGTCGGCGTGCTTGAGGAGGAAGTTGTCCTCCATCTCGCGGCGCAGGTGGAAGAGGATGAGGGTCCACGTGGTCGAGACGACGAAGGCCAGGAAGCAGACGCCGTACACGAGGTCGCCATTGAGCACGCTGCCGGCGACCAGCATGAGGAACGCGAGCAGGTAGAGCTGCTGCCAGTCCTTGGCGGCGCGTCGGGTGAAGGCGCGCGCGACGGTGAGGACGACGAGGAAGCCGGCGCCTTCGCCGAGGTAGTCGCCGGTGGCGATGCCCGACACGATGCCCCACGCCAGCGCGGCCACCGAGATCGCGGTGAAGACCCAGGACCAGCGCTCGACGCGCACGCGGGGCGGCTCCCAGTACCAGGACCCGGCGAGCCCGACGAAACCCACGAGCGTCATCACGGGCGACACCCCGCCGCCCGACACGAGCGCGAGGAACGCGCTGGTCACCGTGAGGTAGCTGGAGACCTTGTGGGCCTGGGCGAAGCGCATGGTGGCTAGGGCGTCAGCAGGTGATCACGTGATCGGCAGGAGGGCGGGCGCCGGCGGATACGTCGGCGGGCACGCAGAGGACGCGGTCATGGCGCGGGTCCAGCTCGGCGATCGGCGTGTCGTCGCCGACGAGCGGCAGGAGCGCGAGCTCCCGCAGGATCCGCGTGAGCTGCGGGCGGCCGCTCGCGATCGGCAGGTGCGCGCCGCGAGCGGCGAGGCCGACGGCCCAGCCGGCCTCGAGGTACGCGGTGGCCAGGCTGGCGGCGTGCGAGATGGCGCGCTCGACCGCGTCGGCCAGCGGCGCGTCCTCGCGCAGGCGCTCGCCGGCCGCGAGCGCGCGCACCACGCGCGCGGGCAGGGCGTTGTCGACGGCGATCGTGACCTGGCGCTCGAGCTCGTCCTCGTGCTCGCGCACCATGAGGCGGCCGGTGCGCGCCGTCGAGCGCCAGTGGATGCCGCGCCGGTCGTCGCCTTCCTTCCACTCGCGCAGGCCGTGGAACTCGCCGCGGCGGCCGAGGCGATGGCTGACGCCGCCGCCGCGGGCGCGCGGGCGGGGCGCGGGGCGCGGCACGGCCGTGACCCGAGGGAACACGAGGACCTCGGTCGCGGACTCGGTGTCCTTCGACTTGCGGAACAGCGTGAACGGGAAGCGGGTCGCGACGCGGAAGCCGTCGAAGCGGTAGAGGCCGCGGCGCGCGAACGTGTGCCGGTACGACGTGCGCTGCGTGCGCCCGGGCGGGATCTTGAGGAAGTAGCACTTCTTGTCGAGCGGCCGACCGTCGAGGAGGTCCTCGATCTCGATCGAGAACGACGCCAGCCCGCCCTTCTGGTTCTCGACCGCGATCTCCATGAGGAACGGCTGGCCGGCGAAGACCTTGGGCGGCGGGCGCCGGGTGACCGCGAGGCCGCGCATCGTCACCTCGGAGAGCACGCCCGACGCGATGATGAAGGAGAGCAGCCAGGCCAGGATGAGGTAGAGGAGGTTGTTGCCGGTGTTGATCGCGGCGACGCCGATCGCGAGCGCGAGGAACGTGATCCAGCGGCCTTCGCGCGTGAACGAGAGGCGGCGCGGCGGGCGCAGCCTGCGGAGAAGGCGACGCGCGCGCCCCGCCATCAGGTGGGTACCGGCACCCTCGCGACGATCTCCGAGATCGCGCGCTCGGCCTCGGTGCGCGCGCGGCCCAGGGACTCGTGCGCGGCCGGGAGCGTGATCCGATGCGCGAGCGCGGGGACGGCGAGCTGCTTGAAGTCGTCGGGGACCGCGTAGTCGCGGCCGTCGGCGAACGCGTGGGCCTGCGCCGCCCGGTACCAGGCCAGCGCGCCGCGCGTCGACACGCCGACCGCGATGGCGGCGTTGCGCCGCGTCTCCTCGACCACGGACATGGCGTAGTCGACGAGCGCGTCGTCGATGCGCACGCGCTCGACCGCGTCCTGCGCGGCGCGGAGCTGGGCGTGATCGATGACGGCCGAGAGCGCGCCGACCGGATCGCCGCCGGCGCGGTCCTTGAGGATGTCGCGCTCGACCTGGCGCTGCGGGTAGCCGAGGTGGATGCGCAGGAGGAAGCGATCCATCTGCGACTCGGGCAGCGGGTAGGTGCCGAAGTGCTCGATCGGGTTCTGGGTCGCGAGCACCATGAACGGCTGGCCGAGCTCGTGCGTGGTGTCGTCGATCGAGACGTGGCCCTCGCTCATCGCCTCGAGCAGGGCCGACTGGGTGCGCGGCGTCGTGCGGTTGATCTCGTCGGCGAGGACGATGTTGGCGAAGATGGGCCCCTTGCGCAGCTCGAAGTGCCGGTTCTCGGGGTCGTAGATCGAGACGCCGGTGATGTCCGAGGGCAGGAGGTCGCTCGTGAACTGGATGCGGCGGAACGTGCCGCCGACCGAGGCCGCCAGCGAGCGCGCGAGCGTGGTCTTGCCGACGCCCGGGATGTCCTCGATGAGGAGGTGGCCGCGGGCGAGCAGCGTGGTCACGGCGAGCCGGATCGCCTGCGGCTTGCCGCGGACGACCGTGCCCACGCTCGCCTCGAGCCGGTGGACCGCCGCGAGCAGATCGGGCACCGCGGAGGCGGCCGTGGCCGGGACGAGGGCGGGCATCTAGCCCCCAGTATAGCCCAACGAGCCGGCTTTCCTCAGTCGTCGCCCTTGAGCGACATGAGGAGCTGCAGGACGTACCAGAACAGCGTCGCGATCGTCGAGAAGAGCATCAGCGCCGCGGCCACGTGGTGCGTGGGCGGGAAGTCCTTCATGACCGCCGACGTCTGGTAGAGGATGTAGCCCGCCATGAGCGCGATCATGGCGCCGCAGAAGACCGCGCCCAGCTGGAAGCCGAAGATCATCGACGCGATGATCACGCCCAGGGCCGCGAAGGTGAGGACGGTCAGGATACCGCGGAGGAACGAGAAGTCCTTCTTGGTGAGGAAGACCGTGGCGGTGAGGCCGACGAAGATCGTCACCGTGATGAGCGCGGCGTTGAGGATGAGCTTGTCGGCCTCGGCGGCGCCGAAGCGGATGATCGCGACCCACAGGATGGGTTGCAGGAGCAACGCCTCGGCGGCGACGAACAGCGCGAGGCCGCCGTACTGGACGCCGCGCGAGGTGTTCGAGCGCGCCATGCGCTCGGCGACGTAGCCGACCAGCATGAAGGCGCCGAGCACGAGGAACCAGTTCCAGCGGCCCGTGAGCGCCCACTTCGAGAACGAGAGGCTCGTCTCGGGCATGAAGCGCATCATCCCGGCCGTGGCGGCGGCCCAGGCGACCAGCGCGATGCCCAGATGTGCGTACGTGCGGCGCAAGAACGAGACGCGCTCGCTGACGCCGAGGGTTGCGACCGCCCCGCGGATGGGGCGGCGATCTGCCATTGCTGCGAAGGCCATTGGGTCTCTCCTGCCGGTACCGGTTACGGGGGTGAGCCTAGCACGACGGGTGCCGGCGGGAAGTCAACCGCGGAGCAACGCCGCGTAGTTCCTGGTGAGCGCGCGAACACCCCCGGGCCGCGCGGTCAGCGACGCCGGGCGGCGCGGAGGCGCTCGAGGATCGGCTTCTTGTCGGCGCCCAGGCGGCCGCTGCGGGCGAGCGCGTCGATCTCCGCGAAGGCAGCCTCGAGGTCCGCGGCCGCGGCCGCGCGATCGGCGGTGGCGCGCGCCCGCAGCCAGCGGGCCTCGGCGCGCAAGGTCGGCCAGACCGCCGAGCTCGACGCGGCGGCGAGCGCGAGCGTCGCCTCGGCCTCGGCGCGCGTGAGGTCGGCCAGGGCGAGGTCGCGCCGGCCGGCGGCCAGCCGCAGCTCGGCGCGCACGAGCAGGCCGGACACGAGGGTCTCCTTCCACTCGACGTTGATCGGGTCATCCTTCACGAGCTTGTCGACCAGGTGGATGCCGCGATCGGCGCGCGCCTCGCCGAGGTCGTGCTCGCCGGCGCGCAGGTGGACGCGGCCGAGCTGGATCTCGGAGAGCGCGAGCTCGTTGCGGACCAGCGCCTGGTCGGGACTCTCGTCGTGGAGCTGCGCGCGCAGGTCGAGGGCCGAGTCGCCGGCCTTGCGCGACTTCGCGAGATCCCCGGCGAGCCAGTGCGCGTACGAGATCTTCGAGTCGGCCCAGGCGACGAGGCGGCGCCACAGCGGGCTCCTGGGGTCGCGCGCGAGCAGCTGCTCGCGGATCGTGCGCGCCGCGGCGTACTGGGAGAGCGCGGCGGTGAGGTCGCCCTTCCACACGTGCGCGTCGCCGAGGCGGAAGTGGAGGCGGGACAGATCGATGAGCCAGCTCGTGTTGGTCGGATCCTTCTGGACCAGCGCCGAGTGGTTGGCCAGCCCCTGATCGAGCAGCCGGATGGCCTCGTCGGCGAGGCCGGGCTCGAGCTTGGCGTAGCCCCAGTTGGAGAGGATGATGCCGCGCTCGCGCCGCCAGGACGCGTTGCCGGCGTCCTTGCGCAGCAGGCTGTCGACGATGGCGAGCGCCTTCTCGTAGGTGTCGAAGGCCGTGTCGAAGCGGCCGAGCTCGCGCTCGATGTCGGCGACCTGGGTGCGGGCGCGGGCCAGGTCGAGCTGGCGGCCGGTGTTCTCGGGGTCGGCCGCGGCGAGGGCCGCGCGCAGTCGCTCGGTCTCCTGGAACTCCTCGAGCGCGCGGCGGGTGTCGCCGCGGGCATAGAACGAGCTGGCGAGCTTGAGGTGGCTGGTCGAGAGCGCGGCGATCGCCTCCTCGTCCTTGCCGCCCGACGCGTCGACCAGGCGCTTGCGCGCCGCCATCGCCTGGCTGTACTCGCGCGAGGCGAGGTCGAGGTGGCCGAGGTTGCGCGTGATGTCGCCGATCTGGTCGCGCGCGGCCGCGCCGCCGAGGAGCGCGGCCCGGTCGTCCGGATCCCGGACGAGGAGCGCGTCGTAGTGGACGAGGGCGGCGCGGAAGGTCTCGACCTCGGCCTGGTACTCGCCGCGCGCGTGCTGGGCGCGCCCGATCTCGACGATGATCTCGGCGAGGAGCTGGCGGCGCGCGCGGTCGGCGGGGGTGACGATGTCGGGCGACGCGGCGATCAGCGCCTCGAGGCGGGCGCGACCGTCGCCCAGCGACGCGAGGGCGGCCGCCTGGTCGCCGCGCTCCGACTCGGCCTGGCCCAGGGTGTGGAGCGCGGTCGCCATGCGCTGGGTGTCGTCGGCGGTGATCCCGCCGGGCAGGGCGGCGACCTGCGCGTAGTAGTCGCGGATCTGGGCGCCCATGCCGGCGAGGAGATCCTTGCGGCCGATGGCGCCGAGCCGGGTCCGGAGATCGGACACCATGAAGTCGACCATCCCCTCGGCGGCGGCGCGGCGGCGTTCGGCGAGGACGCGCTGGGCGGTGGCGCGATCGCGCTCGGCGACGATGCGGCGCACGGCGACGGTGCCCAGCACGGCGAAGGCGACGACCGCGATCGCGGTCACGGTGACGGCGGCGCGGTGGCGGCGGACGAAGCGGGCGACGCGCTCGCCGAGCGAGTAGTCGTGGGCGGCGACGAGCTGGCCGGTCTGGAAGCGGCGGAGCTCCTCGGCGAGGGCCTGGGCGTCGGGGTAGCGATCGGCCGGATCGTGGGCCATCGCCCGCTCGACGATCGCGACCAGATCCTGAGGCGCGCCGGTCTTGCGCTCCGAGAGGGGAACGACCTTGCCGGCGATCGCGTGGGCGATGACGTCGGTCGCGGTGCGCGCGCTGTACGGCGGCGCGCCGGCGAGCGTGTGATAGAGCATCGCGCCGAGGCTGAAGACGTCGGCCCGCTCGTCGACCGAGTCGCCGCGCGCCTGCTCGGGCGGCATGTACGCGGGCGTGCCCATGACTGCGCCGGCGACGGTGAGGGACGCGGACTCGCCGCCGGGGCGGGTGCGCTTGCTGGAGGAGCCGATGGCGAGCGCGTCCTTCGACTCGCCCTCGCTGGCGCTCGGGCTTCGCTCAGGACGAACGGCAGGACGAACGGAGTCGTCGGTCGGCGCGTCGAGATCCTTGGCCAGCCCCCAGTCGATGACGACGATCTCGCCGAAGTCTCCGACCAGGACGTTGGCCGGCTTGAGATCGCGATGGACGACGCGGCGCGAGTGCGCGTACGCGATGGCCTCGACCGCGGCCGTGATCGACGGCAGGAGCGAGAGCCGCGCCGCCAGCGTGGTCGCGTCGGCGATGACGCGGTCGAGCGGGCGCCCCGAGACCAGCTTCATCGCGTAGAACGGCTCGCCGGATGGCCAGCGGCCGGCCTGGTAGACCGGCACGATCGCCGGGTGCTGGAGGCGCGCGGTGATGAGCGCCTCGCGGCGGAAGCGGGCGGCCTGCTCGCCGTCGGCGTGCAGGAGCTCCTTGAGCGCGACCGGCCGGCCGAGGTGACGGTCGTGGGCGGCGACGATCCGGCCCATGCCGCCGCGCGCGACCTCGCGCTCGGCGATGTACTGTGCGGGATCGACGAGCGGCAGGTCGTCGACGGCGGCGGTCGTCGGCGAGCCGCCCCCGGCGGCGGCGATGGTGTCCTGGTACGAGTCGATGCCGGTCGCCGGGCCGGGCCGGTTCGCGGTCGCCGGCCCGGCCGCCACCGTCGCGTCGATGGCGCCGTCGGCGGGCGCGCCGGTGGCCGTCGGCGCGATGGTCGCGGCGAGCGCGTCGTCGTCCGATGGCCGGTCGGGACGCGGAGGCCCGCTCATCTGCTACCAATGGTACCGCCGATGTCGTCTCCGCTCCACGTCGTTCGCCAGGGCGCCGGTCCGCTCGTCGTCCTCGTCCACGGCAGCGCGACCGACCACGCCACGTGGTCGATCCAGCTCGCCGGCAAGCTGGGCGAGCGCGTGCGGCTGGTCGCGTACGATCGTCGCGGCGCGGGGAAGTCGGAGCTGCCGCCGGGCGTGCCGTTCCTCTCCGTCGAGGCGCACGCGGCGGAGCTGGCGGCGCTGTGCGAGGCCGAGCGCGCCGGCGGCGAGCAGGTGCTGGTGGTCGGGTCGAGCTTCGGCGGCGTGGTCGTGCTCGAGCTGGCGCGCGCCCGACCGCCGTGGCTCGACGGCGTCGTGCTGCTCGAGCCGCCGCTGCCGGCGGCGGACGACGCGCCCGACGCGCAGGGCGCGTTCCTCGTCGAGCTCGACCGCCTGGCCGCGGCGGAGGGGCCGCCCTCCGCCGCCGAGCGGTTCCTGCGCACCGTGCTCGGCGACACGGCGTGGGGCAAGCTGCCGCGCGCGTTCCAGGAGCGCTCCAAGTCGTTCTGGCCGCAGATCCGCGGCGACTGCCACGCGCTGGCGGCGTACCGCGTGCGCTACGGATCGCTCGGCGCGATCACCACGCCGGCCTTGCTGCTCGCGGGCGATCGCTCGGCGCCATACTTCCGCCCGACGATCGACGCGCTCGTGCATGCGCTCGGGGACGCGGTCATGGACGTCATCCCCGGCGCCGGGCACATGATGCAGGCCGAGGCGCCGCGCGGCTTCCACGAGCGCCTCTTGCGGTTCGCCGAGTCGATCGGGCACCTTCCGCCGTCATGACGTCCACCGAACCCAAGGAGCGCCCGCGCGCCGTCATCGCCGCGGTCCAGCTGCCCGACGTCGACGACGCGAGCTTCGCGTCGTCGATCGCGGAGCTGCGCCGCCTCGCGACGACGCTCGGGCTCGAGGTGATCGGGCAGGTGACGCAGCGGCGCGGCAAGCTCGCGTCGGGCAAGGTGCTGGGCGACGGCAAGCTGGTGGAGCTGGCGTCGTGGACCGGCGGGACCGGCGTGGTCGAGGGGTACGTGAAGCCGGGGAGGAGGAAAGCCGACGGAGTCGAAGTCGAAGTCGAAGAGGACGGCGAAGGTGAAGAGGGGGAGGGAGACGAAGAGTCGGGCACGGGCACGGGCACGGGCACGGGGGAGAGGAGAGCGAGTGTCGTGCTGGTGGACCATGACCTGAGTCCGACCCAGGCTCGGAACCTGGAGAAGGCGACCGGCGCCGAGGTGCACGACCGGACCCAGGTCATCCTCGGCATCTTCCATCGGCACGCGCGGACGCGTGAGGCGAGGTTGCAGGTCGAGATCGCGCGGCTGGGGTACGAGGCGCCGCGGCTGCGGGAGACCGGTGGAGGAGGCGACCGCGTGCGCGGCGGCGTCGGCGGCAAGGGCGCGGGCGAGAGCGCGCTCGAGCTCGACCGCCGGCGCATCCGCGACCGCATCGCCGAGCTGCGTCGCGAGCTCGCGGCGATCGAGAGCGGCGGCAAGATCCGGCGCCAGCGCCGCGGCGACGCGCGCACGATCGCCGTCGTCGGCTACACCAACGCCGGCAAGAGCTCGCTCATGCGCGCGCTCACCGGCAGCGACGTCTACGTCGCCGACAAGCTGTTCGCGACGCTCGACACCACGGTGCGGGTCCTCGACGCGCACGTGAAGCCGCCGATCCTGCTCTCCGACACGGTCGGCTTCATCAAGAAGCTGCCCCACGATCTCGTCGCGTCGTTCCGGTCGACGCTCGAGGAGGCGGCCGAGGCCGACCTCCTGCTCCAGGTCGTCGACGCCTCCGACGCCGCGTTCCGCGATCACATGGCGGTGACGCGCTCGGTCCTGGGCGAGGTCGGCGCCGACGCGCCGATGCTCCTCGTCCTCAACAAGGCCGACCGCCTCGATCCGGCCGCGCGCGCCGAGCTGTCGCTCGCGTTCCCCGACGCGGTCATCATGTCGGCAAAGGACACCGCCGACGTGGCGGTCCTGCGCGAGCGCCTGGTCGAGCAGTTCGCCGGCAAGTCGGTGACCGCCGACCTGAACGTGCCGTGGGCGCGCCACAAGCTCATCCACGAGCTGCACACCCGCTGCCGCGTCGTCGACGAGCAGCACGACGAGCACGGCACCCGCGTGACCGTGCGCGCGCCGCAGTCGGTGGTGGACGAGCTCCGGGCGCTGCTCGACGCCTGAGGAGTCGTCCGCGGCGGGTCAGCGCGCCTCGAGCGTCGGCGCACGCAGCTGCTCGAGCTGCGCCGCGTGGACGCCGGCGCCGAGGCAGACCGCGAAGTCGGGGGGGACGCCGATGACCGGGGCCGCGCCGAAGAACCGCGTCAATTCGTCGCGGATGACCGGGATGTGGGTGGTGCCGCCGGAGAGGTACACGGCCGAGAGGTGCTCGGGCCCGACGCCGGCCATGGTGAGCGCCTGCAGGCACGTGTTCAGCGAGCGCTCGACGAGCGGCTGCCAGATGCGCTCGACCTGGTGGCGCTTGAGGCGCGCGCGCAGGTCGGTCGGGCCGGCGGCGGTGCGCATCACCTCGGGGATGATGACCATGGTCTCGTCGACGTTCGACAGCTCGCACTTGGCGCGCTCGATCGCGAACAGCAGCTGTTGCCACTCGACGGCGCGCTGGCGGAGATCGACGTTGTTCGCGCGCCAGAACAGGTTGGCGACCGCCTCGGCGACGCCGAGATCGAAGTCGTCGCCGCCGAGCCAGCTGTCGCCGGCGGTGGAGAGCACCTTGAAGTCGCCGCCGCTGGCGTCGACGACCGAGAAGTCGAACGTGCCGCCGCCGAAGTCGTAGACGCCGACGAGGCCGCCGAACCCCGGGCGAAAGCGGTTGGCGAGCACGGCGGCGCTCGGCTCGTCGATGACGTCGACGACCTCGAGGTGCGCGAGCTGCGCGGCGCGCTTGAGCAGCTCGATGCGGTCGATCCCGAAGCTGACCGGGGCGGTGAGCACGGCGCGGTGGACCTTCAGCTCGAGGGCGCGCTCGGCGGCGCCGCGGGCCGCGGCCAGCAGGTGGCCGCACAGCTGCGGGATGGCGAGCGGCTCGTCCCACATCTCGACGAGGAGATCGCCGCTGGGACCGACGAAGTGATGGAAGCCGGCCGTGGCGAGCTGGCCCTGGATCTCCTTGTCGTCGCCGCGGCGGCCGAGCAGGCGCTTCGCCGACGCGATCGCGTGCCGCGGATCCTTGGCGAGCCGATCACGCGCGGGCTCGCCGACGATCACCTCCCCGCGGCGCGGGAACGCGACCACCGAGGGCATCGAGCGGGCGCCGCTGGGGAACGGCAGCACGTGGACGCGCCCGTCGATCGTCGCCGACACCGAGAGGTACGTCGTGCCGAGGTCGATGCCGATCACCGGCGCCACGGAGCGGTGCAGGCCCGTGCCGTGCGCCAGGCGCGTCGGCGTCGCCATGGCCGAGGCGGCGTTGGGCACGGCCGCGCGCGCTTCCTCGAGCAGGAGGTCGTACCGGACGCGCTGCGGTTCGCCCATGGGGTCGAACTGGATGCAGAGGCCGGGCACCCGACCGGCGCCGTTCACCGTCGCGACGATGTTGCCGTCGAGGCGCAGATGGCTGCGGTCAGGGAGCACCAGCTCGAAGGCGGCGCGCTCGCCGACGCGCGCGGTGAGGTCGGTGGCGACGAACATGCCACCGTCGCCGACCTGCCGCGTGGTCAGCTCGATCGTCCGGTTCCACGTCTCGCACCGCAAGCGGAGCGGCGTGCGGTACGCGTAGCGCGGCGACTGCCGCCGCTGGCGCTGGCCGTTCGCGCCCTCGCCGCCAACCACGGTGCGCTGATCGACGAGCGTCTTGATCGCCTGCGCCGAGGCGTCGAACACCTTGGTCAGCAGGTTCGCGTACGAGCCGAGGCGCTTGCCGAAGAAGCGATCGGGATGGAACTCCTTGGCGAGCGCATAGTACGCGCGCTTGAGCTCGATGCGATCGGCGCCCTGGGAGACGCCGAGGAGCTCGAGCACGCGTCGCTCGCGGAGCAGCGCCGTCGCGGCGAGGATGCGGCGCTTGGTCGGCGGATCGAGATCGACGTCCTCGGCGAGGAGCCGCTGCTCCTCGAGCTCGGCGGGCGTCGGCGGGAGCGCCGCGTCGAGCGGACGAGGCGCGGGAGCTTCGAGCTGGAACGCGCCCCAGCGGTGGAGATCGAGGAGCGCGGCGAGCGCGCGCTCGGACCCGAGGCGGCCCCACGTGGTGATGAGCTCGAGCACGGTCGCCGAGCCGTCCATGTCGCCGAGGAGCGCGGCGTGATCGGTGCCGAAGCCGGGCTCGCGGCGCGGATCGACTTTGGGATCGCGCCTCACACGGTGCTGCAGGATCGAGAGGTCGTCCAGCAGCTCGCGCGCCACCTCCGCAACTTAACACGCGGACGCGAGCGGGCTGAGTGGATATTGCCGACAAGACGCCGCTTGCGAGCGGCCGTGCGACCGCGCATACCGTTGGCGTGAGCGCTGGTCTTCACCTCGGTGCCCTGATCGTGGTCGGGCTGACGGTTTCGGCGAGCGTCGCGGCCGCCGCGCCCTTTCGCGCCGAGCGGGTGGTCATCGTCGGCCGCGTCGCCGACGGGGCGCCGTGGACCGACGCGCCCACCGAGGCCCGCGCCGGGGAGGGCGCCGAGCTCGCGGTCGTCCTCGTCGGCCGTGAGGGGTGGCGACGCGTCGTCGTGGCCGACCGCGCACTTGCGATCGTGAAGCTCGGCGGGCGCACGATCGAGGCGTCGGCCCGACGCGACGCGGCGAGCCTGGGCCCGATGCGCGTCCAGTGGTCGACGGTCGAGCCGCACGGCTTTCGCGAGGGCGAGGCCGAGAATGGTGCGACCAGCGCCTTCTACGCCAACGTGTCCACCGAACCGAGCGATTTCGGTCGCTGGCTCGGCTACGACCGCATCGATTACTTCGAGCGGGTGATCGCGCCGTGGTCGGACGCTCCCGGCGCCCGGCGGATCCCGGCCGAGGTGACGTCGGGCGAGCCCGGCGCGGTGCAGGTCGCCGGCGTCGGGACGGTTCGTTACAAGGTGGAGGTCGAGCTCGACGGCCAGCACCTCGCGACGCCCGGCGCCGAACGCACCGACGCGTTCGGCGTGACGCGCGCCGTCCACCGCGTGTCGATCCGGCAGGGTGACGACTTCATGGGCTGGCTCGCGGCATACCTGCTCGTGCCCGAGGTGTTCGGCTCGGCCGGCGGGGGCGCCAACCACCAGACCGAGCGCTTCACCGGCGCCGACTGCGCCGACGTGATGGTCGGCGCGATGCGACGTACCGGGCGCAAGGACATCGCGTACACGAACGTCGCCGGCCTGCCGCGCCACGCGTCGGTGGTCGCGGCGCCGGTCGTGCTCGACGACGACGGGATGCCGCCGGCGCCGATCACGGGGATCCGCCGCGGCGATCTGGTGCGCATCGACTACGGCGGCGCGCTCAGCGGGCACACGCCGCGGAGCTGGGATCACGTCGCCGCGGTGTGGGAGGACCGGAGCGATCCGCGCGGGCCGCACCGGGGCATGGCCGACGGGCAGCTCGACGGCTTCGATCTCGTCATCCACATGGGGCATCCGCGGCTCGTCATCGAGCCGCTCGCCGCGCAGTCGCCGGCCACGGTCGACGTGCTGCGGTGGAAGCCTGCTTCGACTCGGCCTCGGTAGGGCTCGGCCTCGCTCGGCACGAGCGGGTCATTGCATGCGGATGCGGACGAAGCGGCCGCCGTCGTCCGGCGTGACGTCGATGGGCGTGCCCAGGCCGGGCAGCTCGGGCAGCGAGAGGGCCGCGCCCGAGAGCAGGGACGTCGCCGTCGCGCCGACCTTGGTCGCGATCACGGACTCGAGCAGATCGTCGACGCCGTCGTAGAGCTCGTCGAGCACGTGGGCGGTCGCCTCGGTGCCGACCACCGTCGGCACGAGCTTGCCGTCCATGGGCACGAGCTCGAGATCGAGGCGCAGGACGGCGCCGACGCGGAACAGGCGGTCCTCGCCGACGACGAGATCGAGCATCAGGTCGCCGATCTCGACCTTCAGATCGCCGGCGCCGCCGGGCGTGGCGCGCACGTAGGGCGGCAGCTCGCCGTCGAGGTTCACGATCGCCTTCGTGCCCGACGGATAGCGCAGCCCGAGCTCGGGCGCGACCAGCGCGAGCACGTCGGTCTCGACCTCCTCGACCGCCGGCTTCGCTAGCCCCCCGTCCTGCCACGCCGCGAACAGGAGCTGCGCGACGAGGTTGCCATCGAGGAGCAGCTCGCCCGCGGCCGGGACCGGCACCGCGCCGCTCGCCTGCGGCGCGCCCGGCGCCGCGCGTGTGCCATCGCCCGTGGCCGCGGCCGCGACGCGCGCGACCAGGCGCGCGCTCGAGCCCGAGCCGACGCGCTGGAGCGCGGCCACGCACAGGTGCATGTCGAGCGGGCGACCGAGGAGCTCGAGCTCGGAGCTGCGGTCGAAGACCGAGATGTCGGCGAGCTTCTCGGCGAGCATGGTGTTGGCGCGTGCGCCGACCTCGCCGCGGATCTGCTCGCGCGCCTCCGCCGACTTGCCGCCGCTGAACAGCTCGATGATCCACGACTGCAGCGGGCCCGACAGGCCCCACACGTCGAAGTGCCAGCCGCCGACGCCGACCTGCGGCGTCGTGTGGCGGAACGCGGTGAGGCATGCCGCGCCTTGCTGCGGATTCGGCGTGAGCCGGGTCCAGATGTCGAGCGTGCCGCCCATCTGGCCGCCGATCGGGATCGTCGACAGGAGGCCCTGGCAGCGGCCCTCGAAGTAGACGTACAGGTTCGGGATGCGGATGTTGAGCCAGAGGTCGGCGCCGTCGAGGTCGAGGCGCACCTGCACCTGACCTTGCGTCGCCTGCACCGGCCACGTGATGCAGCGCGAGTCCTGGGAGAGCACGTCGCGCGCGAGGATCTCGCCGGCGACGTCGACGTCGCCGGCCTCGCTCGCCAGCCCGGCGCCCATGGCGGCGACGATCGCGTCGGTGAGCACCATCGCGGCGCCGTCGGGGTTGTGCGCGCCGGCCGCGAGATAGCTCGCCGCGAGGATCGCGCGGTCGGCCTCGCGCGTGTGGCCGGCCCGATCGGTCGCGAGGATCGCGATCGGGTTGAGCCCCGGCATGATCGCGGCGTCGGCGGTGAACGCGCCGTCGGACGTCGTCGCCGCGTCGGCGCCGGCGACGGTCACGCGCTCGACGCCCTCGGTCGCCGTCACCTTGCCGGCGATCGTCCACGTCGTCGCGTCGGCGGGCGCGTAGCGATCCAGCCCCGACAGGTCGACCGTGATCGACCACGACGGCGGCGGCGGCACGTCGTCGTCGCCGCCGTCGTCACCGTCGCCGGTGCCGGCGTCGTTGGAGCAGGCGACGAGAACGAGACACACGAAGCTGGCGACGAGACGGCGCATGGCGGACCCCCTGGTGGCTGACCGACACGCTACGCCCGCGTGAAGCGACCTCGACGCACCGAGGTTGCCCGCGCGCCGAACCAAGGTGCCCTCACTGCGGGCAGGGGCCCTGGCACATCTCGTTCGAGATCGAGCCAGTCGTGGCGACGACGAGGGCCGCGGCCGGCATCACATCCGCCTCAGGTCGAACGTGAACGGGCGCGAGCAGTCGAGCCACGCGTCCCAGAACGTGAAGCGCAGCCGATCGCCGGACAGCTGCACGCCGGTGAGCATCGACGTGCGGATCGAGTAGACGCCGAAGTAGACGTCGAGGCGCACGATCGGACCGTCCTCGGCGTCGCCGAGCACGCCCCAGCGCCGCCCCGCGCCGCCGCCGTCGGAGCCGTAGTAGAAGGCCGTCGTGGGCATGCCGTCGGCCCAGTAGGTCCCGTCGGCGAAGAACCTGAGCCGCACCGCGTACGGTGACGCGAACGACGGCGGGTACACGGTGCCCTGCCACGAGCCGATCATCGCCGCGCGCAGCGCCGAGACGTTGTCGGTGCAGGTGTAGCGCCCGTCGTCGCCACACGCGCAGCGCGCCTGGATCGCCGACCGACCGCAACGCGCGCCCACGGTGCAGCGAACGTCACCCGTGCACTCGTCCCCGGTCGCGGGGCACGACGGTGGGGGGCCGCACGTGCGGCGCAGCTCGTCGGCGCAGTCGGGTGTGGTGCACGGATACGCGGCCGAATCGATCGAACACGATCCTTCGCAGCGGCCGGCGGCCTCGCCGCGGGCGAAGATGTCGTCGGGGGGGCATGTGCCGGAGCCGGCGCCGAGCGGCGGCGTGACGAAGCGCGCGCCGTCGCCGCCGCAGTAGGCGTAGCGCCCGCAGCTCCCCGGCTCGGGCGCGTCGGGGCCGCTCGCGTCGATCGGCGCGCGTGCGTCGACGGCGGCGCCGGCGTCGACGACGACGTTCGCGGCGTCCGCCGCAGCGCCGGGTCCATCCGGCTCGAAGTAGAGCTGACAGCCGGCGAAGGCCGCCATCGCGAGACACGCCACGAGATCGAGCCAGACCCGTCGCACCACGCGATGATGCATAGCCGGAGGGCGACACGCGAGTGTGCGCAGTCACTGGAAATCCCTGGCAAGACCGGGGGCCGCCGGCACCAGGTTGGTGCTTCCTGCCCTCTGCCGCGTCAGCGTGTCACATGCGTTCTTGGGGGGCGGTCGCTGCAAGCGACTGGGATCACGTAACCCCGAGTCAGGCCCATGACTTGCGAGACGTCTACCGGAACCTCGGAGGTCGCTGTGCCGCCTGAACGCACACGTACGTTCACCTGGCTACCGGTCTGGATCGTCTCGGGCATCGCGCTCTCGTCGAGCGCGGGCTGCTGGGGAACGATCGCCGATCCCGGTAACACGGGTGGTGAGTGCGGCCTCGTGCCGCTGCCCGCGCCGCGGCGCCTCTCGCACACCGAGTACCGCAACACGGTGCGCGATCTGTTCCCGTCGATCGACCTCCCCGAGCTCCAGCTCGTGCCCGATCCGACGCCGCGCGGCTTCGACAACGACGGCGAGGCGATGCAGCCGTCGCCCTTGCTCGTCAACCAGTACAACGTGGCCGCCAGCGAGATCGCGGAGGTCGTGCGTCAGCGCCGGGCCGACGTCCTCTCGTGCGCGCCGACGGCCGGCAGCGCGTGCGGCGCCGAGTTCATCGCCGAGTACGCGCCGCGCGCGTACCGGCGCCCGCTAGCGCCGTCGGAGCAGGCGGCCCTGCAGCAGGTGTTCGACACGTACCACGCGCAGGACGGCTTCGACGTGGCGCTCGAGCTCACGACCCAGGTGATCCTGCAGTCGCCCGCCTTCCTCTACCGCGTCGAGACCATCGGTCCGGACCGGCAGCCGAGCCAGTACGACATCGCGTCGCGCCTCTCGTACCTCCTGTGGTCGACCATGCCCGACGACGCGCTGTTCGCGGCGGCGGCGGCGGCCGAGCTGCAGACGCCGGCGCAGCTCGAGGCGCAGGTCGACCGGATGCTCGCCGACCCCCGCGCGCTCGAGGGGTTCATGGTGTTCGCGTCGCAGTGGCTCGACCTCGCGCGCATCGACTACGTGAGCAAGCTGCCCGCCGACGGCTTCACCTCCGGCGTGCGCGGCGCGCTGCGCGAGGAGGCGCAGCGGTTCCTCCAGGAGATCATCTGGGACCGCGGCGGCACCGTCTCCGATCTGCTGACCTCGTCGAAGGCGTTCATCAGCGCCGAGACCGCGGCGTTCTATGGCCTGCCCGCGCCGGCCGCCGGCACGTGGCAGGAGGTCGACCTGCCGGCCGAGCGCAGGGGCTTCCTGATGCAGGCCCAGTTCCTCGCCAGCCACGGCCACCCCAACAACCCGTCGCCGGTGCTGCGCGGCCTCTTCGTTTTGAAGGAGCTCATGTGCGTGCAGCTGGGCAGCCCGCCGGCCGGCATCGACATGTCGATCCCCGAGGGTGATCCCAACATGGGGCCGACCACGAACCGCGAGAACTACGAGCGCGTGACCGGCGCCGACCTGTGCCGCACGTGTCATTCGATCATCAATCCGGTCGGCTTCACGTTCGAGCGCTTCGACACGATGGGCCGGCTGCGCGCCGACGACAACGGGCTCCCCATCGACACCAGCGGCACGATCACCGGCGTGTCGGTCGCCGACGCCCACGCGCTCGTCGAGTACATGGCGGGCAGCGCGCAGGTCAGCGAGTGCGTCACGCGCAAGTACATGCTGTATGCGCTCAACGGCGGCGAGGCCGTCGACGATCGCTGCCTCACCCGCGACGTCGCCGAGCAGTTCGACGCGACCGGCGGCAGCCTGCGCGGGCTGATGCGCTCGATCGCCTTGCACCCGCGCTTCAACGGCATCACGCAGGAGGCGAACTGACATGAAGGCTTCCCGTCGCCGCTTCCTCCAGGCCGCCGGGCTCGGCACCGGCGCGCTGTTCCTCCCGTCGCTCTTCAAGAAGGGCGCGAAGGCCGGCGTCGCCGGGCCGCCGATGCGGCTCGTGGTCTGCTACCACCACCACGGCGTCCCGCACGTGAACTGGGACATGCGCATGGGCATGTCGCCCGACACCCGCTGGGAGTACGCGCTCGGCGGCCTCACCGAGCAGCAGTTCTCGGCCTGCCTGCGCCCGCTCTGGCGGCACCGCAACAAGCTCACGGTCGTCGACGGGCTCTCGCTCGCCACCGCGATCGCGGATCCCTACGGCGACGGCCACGCCAAGGGCTGGGTCAGCTCGCTCACCGGCGGCATCGCGCGCGAGACGATCGAGGACGTGAAGAGCAACGCGGCCAAGCCGTCGGTCGACCAGGTGATCGCCAAGGCGCTGCGCGCGCAGGACCCGACGCTCACCGACCTGGTGAGCCTCGAGACCGGCATCTACGAGTACAACTTCCACGCCGCGCTCTTCGCCGAGCTCCTGCCCGGGCAGCCGGTGCAGCGCGTCCCGCACGAGGAGCAGCCGCAGCGGCTGTGGAACCGGCTCTTCCCCAACGGCGACGGCACGACGCCGCCCGATCCGGTGAAGGTCGCGCAGCCCGACGTGCTGGCGTCGGTCGCGGGCATGTACGACGAGATGGCGACGCGGCTGTCGACCGAGGATCGCCGCAAGCTCGAGCAGCACCGCGATCTGGTCCGCGACATGGAGGCGCGCCTGCGCCGGCTCGCCGGGCTGTCGTGCGGCGCGCCGCAGATCGAGGACTACTACTGGGGCCAGGTCCCGCACACGCAGCGCTACGACGCGCACTGCCAGAGCTTCTGGGACCTCATCACGGTCAGCCTGTCGTGCGGCATCTCGCGCGTGGCGTCGATGCAGTTCGGGCCGCTCTTCGTCGAGCAGATCGGCGGCAACGGCGACCTGCACCACGACTACGCCCACCCGTCGTCGCCGGATCAGGCCAACGATCCGCTGCACCCCACCGCGGTGCAGATGATGACGAACTACACCGCACGGTACGCCTCGTACATCGCCAACCTCGCCGATCAGCTCGACGCGATCCCCGAGGGCAACGGCACGATGCTCGATCACACGATCATCCTGTGGGTGAGCGAGCTCGCCCACGGCGGCCACGGCCACGACGGCTGGCCGGCGGTGATCGTCGGCGGCGGTCAGCGCTTCCGCACCGGGCGGTGGCTGCACTACGAGCACGACACGCTGACGACGACGACGGCGAGCTGGGTCAACGAGAACAACACGATCGGCTTGCCCCACAACCACCTGCTGGTGTCGGTCGCGCAGGCGATGGGCGTCGACATCGACACGGTCGGCGACGCGTCGGTGCGGCCGAAGAAGGCGTCGGCGCCGCCGATCGATCTGCGCGGGCCGCTGCCGGGGCTGGTGTGATGGTGCGAGCGGTCGCGGTGGGCGTCGCGGTGACCGCGGCGGTCGTGGCGGCGTGCGCCGGCGAGCTCGAGCACCCCGAGCGCTTCGCCGACTGTCCGCCGGGCTTCGTCGAGCAGCTCTTCCAGGAGAAGTGCGCCGGCGAGTGTCACGCCGGCGCCGAGCCGGAGGCGAACCTCGATCTGGTGAGCCCCGGCGCGGCGCAGCGCCTGGTGGGTGCGGCCTCGGTCCAGGAGACGTGCGAGGGCCTCATGATCGTCGATCCCGGCGGCGAGGGCAGCCTCCTCGTCGACAAGCTCGGCGACGCGCCGCCGTGCGGGGCGCGCATGCCGTTCGGGCAGACCGCGCTCGACGACGCCGAGATCGAGTGTGTCCGGCGCTGGGTCGACGAGGTGGTCGCGGTCGGAGGTGGCTCGTGATGCGGGTCTGGGTCGCGCTCGTCGGGCTGATGCTGCTCGCCAGCGTGGCGTGGGCGGAGAAGCCCGTCGTCGTGGTGACCGGCGACGACGCGGCGGTGGTCGGCGCCGTCGAGAAGGCGATGCGCGGCAAGGTCACGGTGGTGGGCGAGGGCGAGCGCGAGCGGGCGTCGGCGGTGGTGGAGGTGACGGTGACGCCGACCGGCAAGGCGGCGAAGAAGGCGAAGAAGCTGACGGCCACGGTGGTCGTGACCCAGACCGCGGACGGCGCCGAGGTCGGCAAGCTGGTCGTGAAGGAGCGGAAGGCGAAGCTGCCGAAGACGGTCGGCAAGCAGGTGTGGAAGAAGGTCGGCAAGGCGGTGATGGGTGCCAGGCGCAAGGTGACGGCCGACGAGCCGGTCGCGGCCGTCGTCGAGGAGGCGCCGCCGCCGGCGCCTCTCCCCGAGGCTCCTCCAGCGAGCGAATCACCCTCTCCGATCGTCCTGAGCGAGGTGCGAGCGGAAGCGCGCAGCGAGTCGAAGGACCCCGCGCACGCGCGCGTCCTCGTCGCCGTCAGCGAGCGCCCCTTCTACCGGCGCCTGCGCTGGAACGACGACCTCGACGACGTGCTGCGGCGCTACGATCTCGCGGCCAACGCGATCGGCGTGACCGTGACCGGGCGCCCGCTGCGCGGCGTCCCCGGCTTCTTCGTCGGCGTCGACGGCGAGCTGGTCGTCGGCGTGAACGGCTCGCGCACCAACGACGGCATGAGCTACGGGACCAGCGCGTCGGAGCTCTCGCTGGGCGTGGGCTACGGCCTCCGCATCGGCGGCGCCGACGTCGCGCTGAGCGCCGCCTACGGCGAGCAGCGCTTCTCGATCGACGACGAGGCGCGGACCCAGGAGCTGGTCCCCGACGTCACCTATCGCTGGGCGCGCGGCGGTCTGGACGCGGCGGTGCCGATGGGCAAGTGGACGCTGCTCGTCCGCGGCGGGTGGCGGCACCTCCTCGGCGTCGGCGAGCTCGAGGACTGGTTCCCGCGCCAGACCGGCAACGGCCTCGACGCGTCGGTGGGCGCCGCGATCGGCCTCACCCGCTGGCTCGGCGCCTACGCGCGCGCCGAGGTGCGCCACTACTTCTTCGCGATGAACCCCGAGCCGGGTGACGCGAACGTCGCCGGTGGCGCGGTGGACTCGTTCCTCGGCGGCGCCCTCGGCCTCGCGGTCTCGTTCAGATAGGCCGGAAGCGGACGTAGCCCTCGATCGGGCCGAGCGGCGTGGCGCCTCGGTAGATCGTGTCATCGCCGAGCCAGAGGCCGCCGGGGCCGGGCTCGGCCGTCTCGCCCTGGACGAGCGGCTGCTCGCGACAACCGTCGTGGAGCGCCCAGCGCGTGGGGACGAGGTCGTCGTAGCCAGGCGAGCCCCAGATGACCAGCAAGCGCGGCGGCGACGTCGAGACCCACTCGGTCGTGTGCACCCGCTCGAGGTCGTCCACGTCGCTGCGGAGCCGGGTCTGCTTGTACGCGGTGCCCGCGGGCGGCGTGCAGCCGAGCTCGCGGCTCTCGTCGAGCTCCTTCGTCCGGAAGCCGGACACCTTGGCGCCGGGCCATCGCCACCGGCGCGGTCGGACGCCGGCGCCGTCGCTGAACGTCACGGCCGTGGGCCACAGCCGGGCGGTGACGTGGACCTCGCACTGCCAGCCGTCGTACGGATAGCCCCACGGACACTCCGACCAGAAGACGGCGTCCTCGACGACGACCAGGCCGTAGCGATCGCCCTCCATCGGGCCGCCCTCGGTGAGCCCCTCGTCGTCGTCGACCTCCGGTCTCGGCGTCGTGAACGCCGACTCGGGCGGCACGGGGATCGGCGTGACGCCAGCGGCGGTGACCTGCAGCACCGTCCGCGGCGGGACGTGCACGAAGAAGTGCTCGCGGTCGGCCCAGTCACCGCCGAGCGCGGCCGTCGGATCGTCGGCGTCGCCGGTCGCGAGCTTCAACGACCCGAGCTTCGTCACCTTGTTGTCGGCGAAGCTCCAGGTGATCAGCTCGCCGCGGTCGAGGCTCACCGCGTCGGCCTCGGCGAACCCTTCCGGCGCGGGTTTCAGCGGCGCAGCCTCCGCCACGCCGCGCGTGGGCTCCGGTGCGTCGTCGGCCGGTCCAGCGCCGGCGCCTCTGCCCTTGCCTCCACAGGCCGCGAGCGCGCACGCGACCACGAACGAAAGACGGATCCGCATGTCGGCACGATACTCCGCTTCTGGTCCGGCCGAGGCCCGAGGCCCGAGGCCGCTGCCGCGTGTCAGCGCGGCAGCAACGAGCCTTCGCCGCGCTTGCGCATGTCGGCGCGGTGGGTCTCGATCATCTTGACGAAGAGGTCGGCGAGCTCGGGATCGAACTGGGTCCCGGCGCAGCGCTCGATCTCGCCGACCGCGACCTCGTGAGGGAGCGCGCGCCGGTAGGCGCGGTCCGAGGTCATCGCGTCGTAGGCGTCGGCGATGGCGACGATCCGGCCGACCAGCGGGATGTTGTGGCCGGAGAGGCCGCGCGGGTAGCCGCCGCCGTCCCACCACTCGTGGTGGCACCAGCAGCCGTCGATCAGGCCGTGCAGGCACGGCACCGGATCGAGGATGCGCTTGCCCTTCTCCGGGTGCTGGCGGAAGACGCGCACCTCGTCGGGCGTGAGCTTGCCCGGCTTGTTGAGCATGTCGTAGCGGACGCCCAGCTTGCCGATGTCGTGCATGACGCCGGCCTCGACCGTGCGGCGCACCTCGGCGTCGGGCAAGGTCAGGCCGCGCGCGATGAGCTCGGCGTAGCGCGCGACGCGCTCGCTGTGGCCGCGGGTGTAGAGGTCGGTCTCCTCGAGCGCCTGGGCGAAGCCGGCCACCGTCGACTGGAAGGTCTGCTCGAGGACCTCGTTGGCGTCGCGCAGCTCCTCGTTGCGCATGCGCAGGTCGTCGTAGAGGCGGGCGTTGTCGATCGCGCCCGCGGCCCGCGACCCGAGCACCGTCAGCATCTTGCGGTGCCCCTCGTCGAACTTCTTGCCGCGCGTGAAGCTGTAGGTGTTGAGCACGCCGATCACGGCGGCGCCGACCTGGAGCGGGACCGACAGGAACGACACCAGCTCGCTGCTGCCGGGGCTGTTGACGCCGGCGAAGAACCGGCTGGCGCTGTCGCCGTGCGACACGACCGGCTGGCCGCGATCGAAGCGCTCGACGAGCAGCTCGAACATCGGGATCGGGATCGACGGCGAGCTGGTCGGGCTCACCAGCTTGACCCGCTCCTCGTACTTGCCGGTGCGGAGGTCGCGCAGGTGCAGGGTCGCCGCGTCGGCGTCGGTCTCGGCGAGCGCGGCCTTGAGGATCGTGTCGAGGATGTGATCGAGATCGAGGCTGGTCGCGAGCGCCTCGCTCACCTGGTAGATCGTGAGCGCCTCGCGCAGGCGGATGTTCTCGGCCTGCAGCTGCTGCCGGTAGAGGCCGCGCTGCACGACGTGGATCACCTCCTCGACCTTGAACGGCTTGAGGATGTAGTCGTACGCGCCGCGCTTCATCGCCTCGATCGCGGTCTCGACCGTGCCGAAGCCGGTCATGATCACGGTGAGGACGTTGATGTTCTCCTCGGCCAGCTTCTCGAGGAGCTGGAGCCCCGAGATCCGCGGCATCTTCAGGTCGGAGATGACGAGGTCGTAGGGCCGCAGCCGCAGCTCCTCGATCGCCTTCTGGCCGTCCTCCACCGACGAGACCTGGTACCCCTCGAGGGTCAGGAACTCGGCGAGGATCTCGCGGATCACCTTCTCGTCGTCGACGACGAGGATGCGCGCGGCCTCGCTCTCGGTGGTCGTCATTCCTGAAGGGTCAGTTCTGGGGAGACCGGGTCAGTGGTCGGTCACTGGTTCGAGCCGTCGCCCGAGCCCGCCCCGCCGGTGGCGTCGTCGGGCCGCGGGACCTGCTGATCGCTGCCGGTGCCGGAGCCGCCGACCGTCGCGCCGCCGGAGCCGGCCGTCGGATCGGTGCCTTGCACCGGCCTGGGCGACATCGGATCGGGGAACTCGCTCTTCTTGCCGAGCGTCTTGTCGGCCTCGCCCTGGATGACGACCCAGCGCTGACGCGCGTCCAGGGCCGCGCGCTTGGCGCCCTCGGCCTTGGCCTTGGCGGCCTCGACGCGCTTGGCGCGCTGCTGCTCCTGCTGGACGTAGTTGTCGTAGTTGAAGCCGGCGGGCGCGATGTTGTTCTTCTGGGCGAGCCGCGCCTTGGCGAGCTCGTACTGCGCCTCGCGCCAGTAGGTGTTCTCCTGGGTGTAGCGGAGGAGCCGGTGCAGCCACGCGCCGTACGCCTGGTAGTACTTCACGCGCTCGTCGGCGGCGTTGCGCGCGAGCTCGGCGCCGCGCTTCTCGCGCGTGGCCTCGTTGATGCGGTTCATGTCCGCCGACTGCTGCGCCATCTTCTCGCGCTGCGTCGCCGAGTCGAGATCGAGCTTGGCGGCGCGCGCCTCGTTGCGCGCGACGTCGAGCTGCAGCTTCTGCTCGCGCTGATCGGCCTCGGCCTTGGCCTGCTCGCGCTGGGCGACGTTGTAGTCGCTCTGCGCCTTGATGACCTCGCTCTGCTGGTCCACCGGGAGGCCGGCGATGAAGCTCTCCTGGAAGTGACGCCCGAGCGGCGGTGGCGGGCCGTCCGATGGCCCACCACACGCGGCGCCGAGCCCCGTGGCCCCGATCAGCAACGACAGAACGAGTGATCCGGCTAGTCTCCTCATCGAGCCCGAGACTACTACGAAGTTCACCACTTCGGGGTAGAGTCGCCGCGGCATGACGGTCCTCCTCGCGGTCGACGTGGGCAACACCAACACCGTGCTCGGGGTGTTCCGCGGCGGCGACTTGTTCGCGCACTGGCGCATCGAGACCCGCGCGTCGCGGACCTCCGACGAGTACGCCGTGCTCGTCCGCTCGCTGCTCGAGCTCGAGGGCTTCGCCTGGGGCAGCCTCGACGCCGGCATCATCTCGTCCGTCGTCCCGCCGGCGGTTTTCGGCATCCAGCGCTTCTTCAAGCAGTATCTCGGCGCACCAGCGCTTGTCGTAGGCCCGGGGATCAAGACCGGGATGCCGATCCTCTACGAGAACCCGCGCGAGGTCGGCGCCGACCGCATCGTCAACGCGGTCGCCGCGTACGAGCAGTGCCACGGCGGGAGCGGTTGCATCGTCGTCGATTTCGGCACGGCCACCACGTGGGACGTGGTGACGCCCAGGGGCGAGTACCTGGGCGGCATCATCGCGCCGGGCGTGCAGATCAGCGCGGAGGCGCTCTACGGCAAGGCGGCCAAGCTGCCGCGCGTGGAGATCGCGCGCCCGCCCAAGGTGATCGGACGCAACACGGTGTCCTCGATGCAGGCCGGGCTGCTCTACGGCTACGCCGGCATGGTCGACGCGCTGGTCACGCGGATCCGCAACGAGGTCGACTTCCCGGCGCGGTGCATCGCCACCGGCGGGCTCGCCGAGCTGATCGCGAGCGAGACCACGACGATCGAGGCCACCGACGAGCTCTTGACCCTCAAGGGGCTCAAGATCCTCTACGATCGCAACGTCGGGGCGCACGCCACCGGCGCTCCCCTCGACAAGGCTGCCGAGAAGGCCCACGGAAGCTGACCATGGCGCTCCTTCACTCGCCGCTCGTCCCCGACGCCATCGCCCGGCTGTCGCCCGCCGCCCAGAAGGCGCTCGCCCCTGGCCCAGGTCGCATGATGGCTGCGCGCGGCCTCCTGCCGCTGCCGAGCCCCGCCGAGCTGGCGACGGTCCTCTACCAGCTCGCCGTCAGCGATCCGGCGATGGCGGCGGCCGCGAGCGCGACCGCCGACGGCATGCCCGAGAAGGTGCTCGCCGGCGCGCTGGGCGACGCGGACATCGAGCCGGTCGTGCTCGACTGGCTCGCGCCGCGCGCGGTGAGGTCGCCGGCCATGTTCGAGGCGCTGGTCCTGGCGCCGCGCGTCGCCGACGAGACCATCGTCGAGCTCGCCGCGCACGGCGGCGCGCGCGAGGTCGATCTCATCGCCAGCAACGAGCAGCGCCTCCTGCGCTGCCCCGACATCATCGCCGCGATGTACGCCAACCCGCACGCGCGCATGTCGACGGTCGACCGGGCCGTCGAGCTCGCGGTGCGCAACAACGTGCGGGTGAGCGGCATCTCGGCGTGGGAGGAGCTGGTGCGAGTCATGGCCGGGGTCGCCGGTGACGACGCCGACGCCGACGACGTCTTCGTCCAGGCGCTCGACGGCGTGCGCGACGTCGCCGACGCGTCGGTCGTCGCCGGCTCGGCCGACGAGGAGTTCGTGATCCTCGACAGCGAGGACAAGCAGCCGGCGGTCGACGAGAAGCGGGTCCCGATCGGCAAGATGTCGGTCCCCGCCAAGATGCGGCTCGCGGCCCTGGGCAACGCGTTCGCCCGGTCGATCCTCATCCGCGACCCGGTCCGCCTCGTCGCGATCGCGGCGGTGAAGGCGCCCGGTGTAACCGAGCTCGAGGTCGCGAAGTATGCAGGGAACCACGCCCTGGACAACGACGTCATCCGCTACATCGCCGGGCGCCGCGACTGGACCCGGCTCTACGGCATCAAGAAGTCCCTGTGCATGAACCCCAAGACGCCGATCTCGGAGTCGTCGAAGATGCTCATCCATCTTCGCGACAACGACATCCGCACGATCGTGAAGTCGAAGGGCGTCCCGTCGGCGGTGGTCGCGCAGGCGCGCAAGCTCATCGCGCAGCGGAGCGGCGGCGGGAAGTGACCGGCTTCCTCACGCGGTGGGGGCTGGCGGTCGCGGCGCCTCGCTCCGCCCTCGCCCTCGCCGACGATCCGACGGTGGCGGGGCGCGCCGCCGGCGATCTGGTGCGCGCGATCGGCGTCGTCCTCCTCGCCGCGCACACGCGCGAGCTGGTCGCGACCGGCTGGGTCGCGGTCGAGGTCGGGGTGCGCGAGGCGGCGCCCGCGTTCCTGCGCGCGCTCTCGGGGGCGTCGATGTTCGGGCTCGTGTTCGTGCTGGTCGCGTCGCTCGTGGTGAGCCTCGGCGCGGGGCGCCGGCGAAACCTGGGCCGCGACTTCGACCTCGCCTGCGTCGCGAGCCTCGCGCCGGTCACCGTGACGCTGGTGGCGGCGCTGTGGGCGCGCGGGGTGGCGCCGCTGGGCGTGAGCGGGCGCGGCGCCGTCCTCATCGCGGCGCTGGCCTGGGGTGGGGCGCTGACCGCGCTCGCGGTGGCGTTCGCGCGGCGGAGGGTGACGTGACCGAGCTGGCGGCCGACGTCGTCCGGCGCGGCCGGACCGCGGGCTTCGCCCTCGTGGCGATCGCCGCGCTCACGCTCGCCGTCAACACGAGCTGGATCGTGCGTCACCTCGACTGGCTCCGGCCGCTCGAGGCCGGGCAGGCCGCGCCGCCCTTCGACCTGCCGGTGCTCGGCGAGGACGGCGCGCCGACGGGCGCGCGGGTCTCGTCGGCGGCGCTGCGCGGCAAGGTGGTCGTCGTCGAGTTCTGGGCGACCTGGTGCGGGCCGTGCCTCGCGTCCTTGCCCAGGCTCGATCGCGCGGCCCGCGGCTGGGGCGATCGGGTGGCGGTCGTGGCGGTCAATCTGGACGATTCGAAGAAGGCGGCCAAGATCTTCGAGGACGACGGGTGGCGCCTCACGCTGACCGCGAGCGACGAGGAGACCGCCACGCGATACCAGGTCGAGGCGTTGCCCCACGCGGTCGTGATCGATCGGGATGGGGTCGTGCGACTCGTCGCGCGTGGCGGCGGCGCGACCCGGGCGGTCGAGGAAGCGGTCGGCCGTCTGCTGGCCGAGCCCTGATCGCCCGCACCTGTGCTATCTCCGTGGCCATGCCGCCGGCCCCCATGTCCTGCGCGAACTGCCGCAAGGCGATCGCGGCGGATGCCCGCTGGTGGCGGTGCACGGTCGCCTCGTGCAACACCGGCCGGCTCAAGCTGCGCTTCTGCTCCCACCGATGCTGGGAAGCCCACATCCCCACGGCGCGCCATCGCAAGGCCGGGTTCGTGGAGGAAGGCCCCGGCGGCGCCTAGGTTTTTTGCCGGCGAGAGATCCCGCGTGATACCGTTTTCGGCGTGCGCCTCGGCACGTGTATCGCGCTCGAGATCGTGACCGGCCTGGTCGCGCTCGGCGCGGCGTCGGTGGGTACGGCGTGGGCCGTGGAGGAGCTGCGCGAGCCACCCGGACGGCCGGTGGTCAGCCGGGCCGTCGTGACGCCTCCGGCGCCGGCCGGACCGCCGCGTACGGCCGCGCCGAGCACCGCGATCGCCGCCGCGCCGGGGCGCCACGAGGACGCGACCGCGCGCCCCGCGCCGGAGCCTGTGCGCGACCCGGTGCGCGACCCGGTGCGCGACCCGGCGCCGGCCGTGGCGACGTACACCGACCCGGCGACCTGGGCGTTCGCCGGCCAGCTGGACGAGCCGCTCCTCGCGCCCCTGCGCACCGGCAAGCTCACGCGGGTGAAGTTCAACCGCGGCGGGACGTCCCTGTCCTTGCGCCTCGACTTCGACAACGGCGCGCGCGCGGCGTTCAAGCCCGAGCAGACGCACCTCCACTCGAACCCGCGACGCGAGATCGCCGCGTATCGCGTCGACCGGTTGCTCGGCATCGGCCGCGTGCCGCCGGCGATCGGCCGGACGTTCGAGCTGGCCGAGATGGTGGCGGCCGTCGACAAGTCGCAGAAGCCGTCGACGCGCCGGCTGCACGACGAGATGATCGCCCGCGCCGGGGTCACCAAGGGCGAGCTGTCGTGGTGGATCCCGGTGCTCGGCGACATGTACATCGGCCGCAGTCGCGTCGACTCCACGGACGCGATCGTCACGTGGCGCAGGTGGCTCAAGGTCGGCGCGGTCATCCCCGAGGAGCGACGCGCGCTCTGCGAGCAGCTGTCGGCGATGGCGCTCTTCGACTTCCTCATCGACAACACCGACCGCTGGTCCGGCAACAACGCCCGCGCCTCGGAGGACGGCGGCACCCTCTACTTCATGGACAACACGCTCGCGTTCTCGAGGAGCAAGCGCGGCCATCACAAGAGCCACATCTACCTCTCGCGGGTGCAGAAGTTCTCGCGGCGCCTGGTGGAGCGGCTTCGCTCGCTGACGGAAGCCGAGGTGCGCGAGGTGATGGCGCGTGACGTCGAGCCGTTCGATCGCTTGCTCGACGATGCCCAGATCAAGGCGATGATGTCGCGACGCGACGTCCTGCTCGAGTACGTCGACGGGCTCGTCGCCGAGCACGGCGCGGACCGGGTGCTGGTGTTCCCGTGAGCGCCCGCGAAGCGGTGTGTCCCACGTGCGCGAAGGTCTTCGATCCGATGCGGTCGAGGTTCGTGCGCGTGCTGGAGGGCAAGGTCGTGGCCTTCTGCTCCGAGGCGTGCAAGGTGGCGGAGGTGGTGGCGTTGCCGGCGGCCACGAAGTCTCCGACCAGGGCGTCTGCGCCCGCGTCCCCGTCTGCGTCCCCGTCTGCGCCCGCGCCTGCGTCTGCGTCTGCGTCTGCGTCTGCGTCTGCGTCTGCGTCCCGGCTCTCGCCCGCCTCGACGGCCGCGCCGGCGACGAACCGGCCGACATCGGCGCCGATCGGCGAGCCGAGCGACGAAGCCGCCGAGGAGGTGCCGCGGTTGCGGCCGCGGCGGTGGAAGGCGGCCCTGGCGGCGCTCGTGGTGATCGTCGTGGGCGGGATGGCGATCGCGCTGGTGCAGCAGATCTCGCCGTCGTCGCCGTCGCAGGTGAACGCGGCGCCGGCCGGGGAGGGAGGCGTGCCGGCCGCGCTCGTGGCGCCGCGCGTGACGGCGCCGGAGCCCGCGCCGCGCGAGCGCGCGGTGGCGGTGCTGCGCGGCCTCCTGTCGTCGCCGTCACCGCGGATCGCGCGGGCGGCGGCGATCGGGCTGGCGCGGATGTGCGATCCGGGGGCGAAGGCGCATCTCGTCGAGGTGACCGCGACCGAGTCCTCGGAGATCGCGCGGCTCGAGAACGCGTACGTGCTCGCGCGGTGTGGTGACGACAGCGGCCGCCAGGCGCTGGTGGCCGCGCTGAGGAACGAACGTCGCGACGTCAAGGCGGACGCCGCGCGGCACCTGACCGCGCTGGGCGAGGACTCGGGCCTCTCGTTCCTGCACTCGCTGCTCGGCATCTCGCAGCACCGGCTCGGCGCCGCCGAGGCGCTCGCGTCGCGGCAGGATCCGAAGGCCATCGCCGCGCTGAAGGCGATCCACGGCGCGTCCGACACCGAGCCCGCGGATCGGCTGCGCGCGGCGATCGCGCTGGGCCTCGCGGGCGACGCGTCCGTGTCGGGCGAGCTGCGCGCGGCGCTGGCCGATCCACGGTTCCGCCCGGCGGCGGCCGCCGCGCTGGCGCGGCTCGGGGACGCGGCGGCGCGCGACGCGCTGGTCGACGGCCTCGGCGTGCCGTCCTTGCGCGTCGACGCCGCGCGCGGGCTGCGCCGGCTCAGCCCCGACCTCGACGCCGGGCCGCTGGTGGCGCCGCTCCTCGACGCGCTCGTCACCGAGCGTGACAACTCGCAGGTCTCGGCCGCGGAGGCCCTGCTCGTGCTCACCGGCCCGGCCGCCGACGCGGAGAAGCCGTAGTCCATGGCCCGCGACCTGCGCCTCTTCTACCTCTTCCGCCTCCTGGCGACGTCGTACCTCTGGGTCCCGATCTTCGTCCCGTTCATGTTCTCGCGCGGGCTCACGTTCCGCGACATCATGATCCTGGGCGGCGTCTACAGCGCGGTCGTGATCATCGTCGAGGTACCGACCGGCGCGTTCGCCGATCGCATCGGCCGCCGCACGTCGATGATGCTCGGCTCGCTCATGATGGCGGGCTCGTGCCTCATCGCGTACCAGGCCGGCAGCTTCTCCGAGTTCCTCGTCGCCGAGTGTCTGGCCGCGGTCTCGATGTCGCTCTGCTCTGGCGCCGACAGCGCGTACCTCTTCGATCTGCTCGCCGAGAACGGCGTCGCCCACGAGTACGGTCATCGCGAGAGCACGGCGTCGGCCTGGCACCAGGCGGGCAGCGCGGTCGCCTTCGCCGGTGGCGGCCTGCTCGCCGAGATCGACCTCGCGCTGCCGTACCTCGTGACCGCCGGCGTCGCGATGTGCGCCTTCGGCGTCGCCTCCACGCTCGGCGACGATCGCTCGCGGCTCGCCGCACCCGCGCCGATGCGGATGTCGCTGGTCCTCGAATGGCGCTCGTGGGCCTCCCACATGAAGAGCGCGATGGGCGACGTGATGCGCAACGGCCGCCTGGCCTGGATCATCGGCTACTCGGCGGTCGTCTTCGTGCTCCTGCGTGCGACCATCTACCTGTACCAGCCGTACCTGAACGCGCGGAGCTTCTCGTACTCGGAGATCGGCTTCATCTTCGCCGCGGTCTACCTGACCGCGTCGTTCGTCGCCCACCGCGGGCACGTCCTGCGCAAGCGCTTCGGTGACGAGCCGCTCCTGTGGGCGCTGCTCGCCGGCCTGGCGATCTCGTTCGTGCTGCTCGAGGAGATGGGCGGCCCGTTCGTGCTCGCGCTCCTCGCCGTGCAGGCGGTCGCCAACGGCCTCTACTCGCCGCTGGTCAAGCCGCTCCTCAACAAGGAGATCACCGACTCGAGCCGGCGCGCGACGGTCCTCTCGGTCGAGAGCATCTTCCGCCGGGGCGCGATGGGGCTGTTCGCGCCGATCGCGGGCTTCTACGGCGCGTCGTCGGCGATGACCCTGTGCGGCATCCTCGGCCTCGTCGGGCTGGTCGTGCTCGCCACGTTCGCGATCCGGCGCGCCGACACGTTCCGCGGCGCGCCCACCATCGACTGACCGGAGACGACCATGGACGGTGCGCGCGCGCTCGGCTCGCTCCTCGGCCTCGCCGTCGGCGACGCCCTGGGCACGACCAACGAGTTCAAGACCATGTCGGCGCCGCCGTTCCCGGCGCTCGCCGAGGGCCCGGTCGACGACGTCGTCGGCGGCGGGCCGTTCTCGCTGGCGGCGGGCGACGTCACCGACGACACGCAGATGGCGGCGGCGCTCGCCGGCGAGCTGGCCGCGGCGGCGGGCGCGACGCCAGGCGCGATCGACGCCGCCGCGCTGGCGGCGCGCTACGTCGCGTGGCGCGCGATCGCGTTCGACGTCGGCATCCAGATCGGCCAGGCGCTCGAGCTGGTCGCCCGCGGCGTGCCGGCGAGCGAGTGCGGCCGTCGGGTCTGGGAGGAGCGCCAGCGCTTTCCGGCCGGCAACGGCGCGCTCATGCGCACCGGCGTGATCGGCGCGCTCTGGCCGGCGCCGGCGGAGGCGCGGCGGGAGGCGAGCTTCGCCGACGCCGTCATCACCCACTTCGATCCGAAGTGCCAGCTCGCGAGCGCGGCGTTCAACGCGTCGATCGCGCACGGCGTGCTCGCCGCCACGGCGCCGCGGCCGACGGAGCTGGTCGCCGCCGCCGAGGCCGAGCTGGGGCTCGCGGCGGCGGCGCTGCGCGCACGGCACGCCGACCTGCACGCCGAGATCGACGCCGCGCAGGCGGCGCTCGCCGCCGACCTCGTCGCCGCGCGCGCCGACGACCCCGGGCTCTACGGCGCCGAGGTGAACCTCCAGCGCCAGGCCGGCTTCGTGCGCGTCGCCTTCCGCCTGGCCTACTGGGAGCTCCTGCACGCGCCGACCTTCACCGCCGCGCTCGTCGACGTCGCCAACCGGGGCGGCGACGCCGACACCAACGCCGCGATCACCGGCGCGCTCTGGGGCGCGTACGCGGGCGTCGACGCGCTGCCGCGGGCGTGGATCGATCGGGTGCTGCGCGCGCCGGGGCTCGCCGAGGACGACGGCGCGCTCCACCCGCGCGCGCTGGTCACCGCGCTCGCGCGCCTGCACGGCGACGTGCCGTCGGTCGGCGCCGCCCTGGCGCCGTTCCCGGTCGCCGTCCGGGCGCCGATCAGGGGATGACGAGGGACGGGATGCGGCGGCGCGGCTCGGCCGTGAACGCCGCCGAGCCGACGACGGCGTCGCGCACGGCGTCCGCCCGCGCGGCGTCGAGGGTTCCGCGGTCGTGATCGAACAGCACGATCACGATCCCGCGCGTGTCGCCGGCGCCGCCGCCGAGGACGACGACGTCGCGGACGTCGCTGCCCTGCACCAGCGTCGCCCGCGCGGCCGCCTCGACGCCAGGCGCCTCGAGCGCGATCGCGGCCGGCGCCGCCTGCGTGATGTCACCGGCGAGCGCGGCGACCTGCGCGGCGAGCGGCGGCCCGTCCTGCGGCGGCACCATGACCAGCGAGACCGTCAGCGCGAGCTGGCCCAGCCGGCAGGACGCGTCGAGGCCCTCCTCGGGGGTGACGAAGCGCGGCCGGCCGGGGATCGCGATCGAGAAGCGGCAGCGCCCGTCGCGGTAGAGGGTCACGCCGCCCGGTCCCTCGTAGGCCACGACGCCGACCGGCGTCGTCGTCGGCAGGGACGCGGCGAAGCCCGCCTCCTCGTCGCCGCCGAGGAACGGCTCGTCGGCCCAGCGCTTCGCCAGGTCGCCGGGCGGCTTCGCCGGCGGTGCGGCGGCGGCCTCGCGCTTGCGGCGTTGCTCCTCGCGCGTCGCCATCATGCGCTCGAGCGCCGCGCGGTCCTCTTCGCTCAGGTTCTTCTTCGGATCATCCGTCATGCGCGCTGCCGATCCTCGTCGACCACCTCGCGCAGGAACACCTCCTTGCGCGGCATTCCGTCGGGACCGACGGCGTCCTCGATGTAGACGATCTTGAACTTCGCGCCGGTGTTGAAGAGCACCTCGGCCTCGTTGGCGGTGCGCGACAGGAACTCGACCTGCTTGCCGGTGCGCGACAGGATGCGGCAGAAGACCGGCACCTTGTCCGGGTCGCGGGTCCTGGCGAGGAAGTCCTCGGCGACTTGCTCGTCCTTGGAGCTCGACGCGAACGCCGCGTCCGACACGGTGCCACCGGCGGCGTGCGCGGCCTGCCACAGGCCCCAGATGCGCTCGCTCATCGCCGTGCCGCGGTAGACCTCGCCCTCGTAGCTCGGCAGGTTGTCGAGGCCGGCGCGCACCGCCGCGACGTAGCCGGCGAGCTTCGCGGTCTGTGCCGGGTCGGCGTCGGGCTGGCGCAGCACCTGGTTGACGGCGAGGTAGTCCTGCGACGTGTAGCCCTGGATCGCCACCATCTGCTCGTCGGTGATGCCGCCGTCCGCCAGCGCCGGCAGGGTCTCGGCGATCACCTGCGGCGAGACGTCGGGCGAGATCGTGTCCTGCGAGCCGGTGAGCATGTCGCTCCGGATCTGCTGGACCTTGCCCATCCGGTAGTCGTACGAGCCCTCGGTGTTGAGGTGGTCGATGCCGTCCCTGGTCGTGGACGTGGTCGACGTGGTCGACGTGGTCGTCGGGGGCGCGGCCTGCGCGGTCTCGACGGTCGACTTGATGTCGGCGGCCGGCGGCGTGGCCGCCTTGTGGCGGGCGAGGGCGCCGGCGAGGAGCCCGGACTTCTTCGCGCCGGCGCTCGCCCCGTCGCTCGTGGCCGCGGCGTCGGCGGCGCCGTTGCTGCCGCCCGACGAGAGCACCTGGGCGACGTGGTGGTTGCCGCGCGTCTCGTGCAGCACCTGGAGCGCGGCGGCGCGCTCGACGTCGCTGAGGCAGCCGAGGAAGCCCTCGAGCGCCTCGGGGCCGCGGCGGTCCGCGCTGAGGAGCTCCTGGGTCAAGGCCGCGTCGAGCGCACCGCTCGCAGGGGCGGCGGCCTCGGTCGCGGGGTCGCGTTCGACGACGTGCTGGGCGGGCTGGTACACGGCTCCTCGTATCGCCGGAGAGACCGGCATCCATTCTACGGGAGCCGGGGCGCGGATCTACCCGCGACGCCGCTCGAACACGAGCATCTCGCCGAGGTACGGGTGCTCGCGGGTGTCGACGCGGGTCATGCCGCAGCGTTCGATCACGCGCAGGGACGCCACGTGCCAGGGGAACGTCACGGCGGTGACGGCCCGGATGGCGTCCTGGGCCAGCGCCCACTCGACGCAGGCGCGCGTCGCCTCGCTGGCGTAGCCCTGCCGCTGCTCGGCCTCGTCGACGCCGTATCCCACCTCGGCCACGCCGTCGGCGGGGCGGCCGTGGAAAATGACGCTGCCGACGACGCGGCGCTCCGCGTCGCGGGTCACGAGCAGGGTGTCGCCCCAGAGCCGGCAGGCCGGATCGGCGCGGATCGCGTCGAGCGAGAGGCCGAAGGCGCGGGCGACGAGGTCGGGCCCCGGCCACGCCACGGGCAGACGAGCGCCGCAGATGGCCTCGGCGCGCGCACGATCCTGCGCCATCACCGCCTCGACGAAGGGCAGGGTGACGGGAAAGAGGTCGAGGCGGTCGGTCCGGAGCGCCGGCACGCCGGGGATGCTACCGTACGGAGCGGATGCTGTCGGTCTTCGACATCTTCAAGATCGGCATCGGCCCGTCGAGCTCGCACACCGTCGGTCCGATGCGCGCCGCGCGTCGGTTCGCCGAGCACCTCGACGCCACCGGCGAGCTGGCGCGCGCGGCCTCGATCAAGGTCGAGCTCTTCGGCAGCCTCGGCCACACGGGGCGCGGCCACGGCAGCGACACCGCCGTCATCCTCGGGCTCGAGGGCGAGGATCCCGAGACCGTCGACGTCGACGCCGTCCCCGCGCGCGTGGCCGCCGTCGTCGCCGCCGGCAAGGTCACCGTGTCGGGCCGCGCCGTCGACTTCGTGCCGGCGCAGGCGATCGTGTTCCACCGGAAGGAGCGCATGCCGCTCCACCCCAACGGCATGCGCTTCACCGCGTTCGCGCCGGGCGGGGCGCCGCTCGCCGAGAAGATCTACTACTCGGTGGGCGGCGGCTTCGTGGTCGGGCCCGACGGCGCGCCGGTCGGCGGCGAGGGGGCGCCGCCCGCGCCGCCGCACCCGTTCTCCACGGGCGCGGGGCTGCTCGGGGTGTGCGGCAACACCGGCCTCTCGATCTCGACGGTGATGCTCGAGAACGAGCGGGTCGCGCGCCCGGAGGCCGAGGTGCGCGCCGGCGTGCTCCGCGTCTGGCACGCGATGGAGAGCTCGATCCGCCGCGGCTGCGAGCGCGAGGGCATCCTGCCCGGCGGCCTCAAGGTGCGCCGTCGCGCCGCCGCCCTGCACCGCAAGCTGCGCACCGATTCGCGGGGCAACGCCGACCCGCTGGTGATCATGGACTGGGTGAACCTCTTCGCGCTCGCCGTGAACGAGGAGAACGCGGCCGGCGGCCGCGTGGTGACGGCGCCGACCAACGGCGCCGCCGGCGTCATCCCGGCGGTGCTCAACTACTACCGGCGCTTCACCCCCGGCGCCGACGACGAGGGCACGATCCGCTTCCTCCTCACCGCCGCCGCGATCGGCATCCTGTACAAGGAGAACGCGTCGATCTCCGGCGCCGAGGTCGGCTGCCAGGGCGAGGTCGGCGTCGCCTGCTCGATGGCGGCGGGCGCCCTGGCCGAGGCGCTCGGCGGCACGCCCGCGCAGGTCGAGAACGCCGCCGAGATCGGGATGGAGCACAACCTCGGCCTCACCTGCGACCCGATCGGCGGCCTGGTCCAGGTGCCGTGCATCGAGCGCAACGCGATGGGCGCGGTCAAGGCGATCAACGCCGCGCGCCTCGCGCTCCAGGGCGACGGCAGCCACAAGGTCTCGCTCGACAAGGTCATCAAGACCATGCGCGACACCGGCCGCGACATGTCGAGCAAGTACAAGGAGACCGCGCGCGGCGGCCTCGCGGTGAACGTCATCGAGTGCTGAGTTCGGCGCGGGCGCCGGGGCTGCGCTCGAGCCTCAGCCGGTGCCGATCACGGTGAGCGTCCACGGGTCGGTGCACATGTCGCCCGACACGTAGCGCACCTCGATGCAGAGCCAGGCGCTGTCGTCTTCGCCGCCGATGCCTTGGTTGTCGTCCCAACCATGCTCGACGGTCTCCGGCGTGCCCGTGCCCTTGGTCGGCGTGACGAAGCAGTCGATGTTGCCGTCCTGCGGGCCGAGGTGGACGTAGAGGTCGTAGTCCATGCCGGCTGGGGACTGGAGCGTGGCGCGGTAGCCGAGGTCGTCCTCGAAGATGCTGCTCGAGGTCTCCTCCACGAGGACGGCGACCCACTTCGAGGTCGTGCCGGTGTGCACGATGGGCGTGCCTCCGCCCTCACCTTTGACCTTGCCGAGGTTCTGCGGGTTGCTCTTCGTGTTCGGCGACGTGTAGTCGCAGCTCGAGCCGCCACTGCCGCTCGAGCCGCCCGCGCCCGCGCCGCCTTCGCCCGCACCACCCTCGCCGGCGCCGCCCTCGCCACCTTCGCCGCCGCTGCTCGTGCTCGTCGTCGTGGTGCTCGTCGTGCTCGTCGTCGTGCTGGCGTCGCCGCCCGAGCCCTGGGCGCCGACGCCTTCGTCGCCGCCTCCGCCACCTTCGATATCGGTCCCGTCGGCGCAGGCGACGGCCGAAACGAGCGCGAGCGAGAGCAGGGCGTGACGGAGCTTCATGCCGCGAGGATACCGGAACCCACGCCCACGGCGACCTTCGAGCAGCTCGACGACCTCGAGGTGCGCACGCCCGTTCAGCGCCGCGCGGCGGCCCTGACTCGCCGCGTCACACGGCAGCTCGAAGCGGCGAGCTCAGTTTTGAGCTGCGACCAGCGCGTCGCGGTCGAAGAGGATCGTGCCGGCGATGCCGTTCCACTCCGGCGAATACACCGTGACCACGACGCGCGCGGCGCCGCTCGGTGAAGGCGCCGCGAGCCACGAAGCGAGCAGCGAGACGCCGTAGGGCACCGTGGCGTCGCGCAGGAGCGAGCCGAGCGTGAGGTCGCCGCGCACGATCTCGTCGAAGCCGACCCAAGCGCCGGGGGCGTGCGCGAGCAGCCGCACGAGCGCGCCGCCGTGGCGGGGCAGATCGTCGACGATGCAGCTGATCAGCGCCTCGAGCGGCTCGGAGAGGTCGAGCTCTTCGACGTCGGTCAAGCGCGCCCCCGCTTGGTGATCACTTCTTCGCCGACGTAGGGCCGCAGCGCCTCGGGCACGACGACCGAGCCGTCGGCCTGCTGGTACTGCTCGAGGATCGCGACGAGCGTGCGACCGACGGCGAGGCCGGAGCCGTTGAGCGTGTGGACGAGCTCGGGTTTGCCCGTGTCCTTGTTGCGGAATCGAATCTGGGCCCGGCGCGACTGGAACGTCTCGAAGCACGAGCAGCTCGACACCTCGAGCCAGCGCTTCTGGCCCGCCGACCACACCTCGAGGTCATACTTCTTCGACTGCACGAAGCCCAGGTCGCCGCCGCACATCAGCAGGACGCGATAAGGCAGGTCCAGCTTCTGCAGCAGCCGCTCCGCGTCGCCTCGAAGCTTCTCGAGCTCGTCGTAGCTCGTCGAGGGATGCACCCACTTCAGCAGTTCCACCTTGTCGAACTGGTGCAGCCGATTGAGTCCGCGCACGTCCTTGCCGTAGCTGCCGGCCTCGCGACGGAAGCAGGGCGAGTACGCGCAGCGGTAGACGGGCAGCGCAGCCTCGTCGAGGATCTCGTCGCGATAGAAATTCGTCATCGGCACCTCGGCCGTGGGAATCGCGTAGAGCCGGTCGGGCGTCGTCTCGTACATCTGCCCTTCCTTGTCGGGCAACTGCCCGGTCGCGGTCGCGCTGGCCTCGTTCACGAGCAGCGGCGGGTTGGCCTCGATGTAGCCGGCCTTGGCATTCTCATCGAGGAAGAAGTGCACGAGCGCTCGGACGAGCCGCGCGCCGTCGCCGACATAGAAGGGAAAGCCGGCCCCGGCGACCTTCGAGCCGCGCGAAAAGTCGAACAGCTTCTCGAACCCCGGGATCTCCCAGTGCGGAATCGCATGCGGCCGGGGCGTGTCGTGCGCGCCGTGCAACGCGTGCACCACGTTGTCATCCGGGCCGCGTCCGTCCGGCACGCTGGCGTGCGGCAGGTTCGGCAGCGTCAGCATAGCCTGGCGGAACTTCTCCTCGAGTTCCTTGAGCTGCACTTCCCGCTCCTTCACCTGACCCGAGAGCGTGCGCATCTCGGCCAGCTTGGCCTGGAATTCCGGCGAACCCTTCGGCAGGGCCGCCATCGCGGTGTTGGCGGCCTTCTGCTGCGCGCGCAGCGACTCCGTCTCCTGCAGGTGCGTCCGCCAGGCCGCGTCGACCGCGAGCACGGCGTCGAGGTCGACGTCGAGGTGTTTCCTGGCAATGGCCGCCCGCACTAGTTCGGGCGACTCGCGAATGAGCTTCGGGTCGAGCATGGTGGAAAGGGAGGTCGATCAGCGGAAGCGCGCGCGCGCCTTGAGGAAACGGGCGTAGACTTCCTTGGCGGAAAGCAGCTTCAAGTCTCCGACGGGCGCCTGCACGACGACGTTGCTGGGCGCGTTGAGCGGATAAGGCCCGAAGAGCCGAGGATCCGTCGGCCCGAAGATGCCCAGCACCCGAACGCCGAGCGCCGCCGCGAGGTGCATCGGGCCGCTGTCGTTGGCGATCACCCAGTCGGCGCGCTTCACCAGCGCGGGCAGCGACACGAGGCTCGTGTTCCCGGTGACGTTCACGAACTGGGACGGGGAAAACGTGTTTCGGTCATGCACGTAACTGCTCCCGGCCCAGACCACCTTCCGGTTCTTGTTCTCGCGGAGGATGAGCTCCGTGAGCTGCTTGAAGCCGTTCCAGCACTTCTCCGCCCGGCGGCTGTCGACGAACATCACCACCGGTTTCCCACCGCCGCGCGCGTCGGCAAAGCTGAGGTTCAGGCTGTCGACCTCGCGGAACTTCAGGGCGCCCCGCACTTCCGGCCGCGCGTGGAGCACGCGGCAGAACTGCAAAAGGATGTCGAGCGCGTGGCTCCGCTTTCCATCGGGCGGCAGCGGCACCTTCTCGTCATAGAACACGCCCGACCATTCCCGGGCATCGCTGCGACCGACCTTCCGGTGAGCCAGCGTGCGCGAGGTCATGAGCCCCGTCCGCAGCAGGCCCTGCATGTCGAACACGTAGTCGAAGGTCGTCTTCCGCAGCTCCTTCATCAGGCGCATGAAGCCCTTCGCACCCGCATTGCGCTCGAAGACGTACACCTGGTCCACCGCCTCACACGCCCGGACAATGGGGGCGAAGATTTCGCGCACCACCCACGAGATGCGGAGGTGATCGACCTGCGCCTTCAAGGACGTCGCCACCTGCAAGGCATGCACGATGTCGCCGAGCGATGAAGGTTTGATGATCAGGAGTTCGGTCATGACGCCACGCTCCGGACCGCCGCCGGCCCGTCCCGGGAAGGCAACGTTTCATGGCGTTTGCCCGCGGAAATCAAACGCCAAATCGGACGCATCGTCCCGGCGGATACAAACTTCCCTCGCCAATGTGCCGGCCCGGTTACGTCTCTTCGTCGTGCTCCGCGTGCGGACCCTCCGGACTCGGCGGCTGCCGGCTCGCGAGGCCGAGCAGCAGGATGGTACCGGACGCGATGATGAGCAGGCCGAGGAAGTACAGCATGTCGACAGCCCCATTCTGCCAGAAACTGGCAAACACGCCCATGGGCACTAACCCGTTCTCCCGTGGGTAGAACTACGTGCGCCCGGTCATGGCTGGCGCGGCGGACGGACCGGCCCGACGGCGTCGCACGGATGACCGCATCCCGCCCCCCGCCGGCTCTGGCTCAGGGAAGGGCGTAGAGCTCGATCAGTGCCAGGCCCGCTTCGCCGGCCGGGCCGGTCAACTGGACACTGTAGGACCCGGGTTCAAGCGCGACCAGGAGTGCGGCGTCGCGGGACCCCGCCGGCAGCGGAAAGGCCCCGACGGCCGAAGCCGCCGCCGCGACGGCGGGCGCCTGCACCTCGCCCCAGTCGTCTCCCGACGCGATGAGATCCGCGCGCCGGAACAGGTGGAGGCGGGGATCGGCCAGCGGCGCCGCCACGTCGAACTGGGACAGCGACGGCCCCACGCCGCGCACGAGCAGCCGGAGCGGATCGCGGCCGGACACGGTGAAGCCGAGCGTGAAGGGCGCGGCGGTCGCGGAGACCGGGGCGCGGGCGGACAGGTTGGTGAGCCGCGCGGTCGTACCGCCCGGCGCCTCATAGATCTCCACGGCCACGGTGCCGGACTGGCCCTGGGCATCCGTCACCCGGGCGGTGTACCCTCCCGCCGGGACATCGGCGACCAGCGCCGCATCCTGGCTGTTGACGGAAAACGCGAACGCTCCGACGGCGGCAGAAAGGGTCGTGACGCGTTCGCCTCCGTCCCAGTTGTCGTTCCCCGCCACGAGTCCGTTCGCGCCCGATAGTTCCAGGACGGGATCCGGCAATGCGCCCTCCACCCCCAGGACGCCGAGCGCCGGACCGGCGGCCCGCACCAGCAGGCGATTGGTCCCGGACGATGCAGCGCCTCCGAGCGTGAATCCCACCACCACAGCTTCGTCGGCCGCGGCCACGATGGCGACATTGGCGAGGCGGCTCGGCTGGGCGGCCGTGACTTCGACGAGGATCGGCGGACTCGCGGCCGAGCCCGCGGAATTGGAAACCACCACCGCGTACAGGCCGGCGTCGTCGACCTTCATCTCCGCAATGCTCAGCCGCTGCTCCGTCGCCGCCGGCAGCGGCGCGCCGTTCCGGTACCACTGGAAGGTGAAGGGCGCAGTACCCGCGCCCACCTCGGCGTTCAGCACGAAGGGCTGGCCCTCCGCCGCCACCTCGACCACCACGCCGTTCAGCCCGGGCGACGCCGCCGCCCGCATTTCCGTGCAGCAGACGAGCAGCCACACC
>DDTA01000341.1:22009-66390 GCA_002344285.1 Myxococcales bacterium UBA2376 | reverse complement strand
GGTGCCTTCGCGTGCAGCCAGCGCGAGCACGCGCGCGCGTCGACGCGATTCTTCGACGGTTCTCGACGAGGCGCCGCGCGCGCGCCCGGAACCCGTCAAGAGAATTCGGTCGCGCGTTGGCTGATGGCGATCGATTCTGATCGGTTCTCGTTCGACTGTCCGAAAGGCGGACAGTCATGTCGAGTCCACGGACGGCGGTCACGGGGCACGGTTGCGGGGCACGGTTGCGGGGCACGGTTGCGGGGCACGGTTGCGGGGCACGGTCATCCGTTGCTGCGGTGTCGTCAACGCAAGCATCGCGCGGCCTGGCGCGCGGCAGCGCCTGCGCTCGACCTGGCTCGAGCCGCGCGCTACGCACGCTCCCGCGCCCCGCTCCGCCGTCTCCATCTCGTCTAGCGCGCTCCGCCCGAGGGGGCGGCCGGCGCGGGGGGCCAGGAACGCGAACGCGTCGCGCAAGGAACGTGACCGACGCGGCCTCCACGGCGCGTGTCACTCGGACCCTGCACCTCCGCGGCGGTGCTCCGCGCCACCACCGTCGCTGGCGCGACGGGCGCGTTCCATGCGCGCGCGGAAGCGATCCGGCCCCGCGCTGGCCGTCCCCGGGGCCGCGGTTGCCGCGTGTTCGGGCGCTTCGTGAGCCTCGTCCCGTCCTTCGACTCGCGCTCGCTGGCGCTCGCGCTCGCTCAGGATGAGCGGGTTCCCGTCTCCGTCTCCGTCTCCGTCTCCGTTTCCGTTCCATCAGTCGCGTTCGAACAGCGCGACGACGTGCGTCGTGACCGAGCCGTCGGGCGCGGTCTCGACCGGCGCGAGCAGGAGGTTGTCCGCCCAGCCGTAGAGGCCTTCGCTGGTCTCGAGCGCCGCGTAGAACTGGCCGAGCGCCGCGGCGTCGCGCGCGTGGACGACGACCTTGCACTGCGAGTGACGGCACTCGATCGCGTCGATGTCGATCGGCGTGTCGCGCGCCGCGAGCCGGTCGACGACGCCGCGGAGCCGGAGCGTCAGCTCCTTCTCCTGCTCGTTCGCCCAGCCCGTGTCGCGCAGCTCGCGCTCGAAGGCGAGGCTCGGCGGCCGGGTCGGCTCGCTCGTCTCGTGGGCGATCTCCACGCCGCCGTCGCCCGGGAGCGTGCGGCGGATGGGCAGGACGGCGTCGGGCGTCACCGCCTCGCGCGGCTCGGCGCCGGCGGCGTCCGGTGCCGCCGGCCCCGGCGTCGGCGCGGCCGGCTGCGAGCCCTGCGGAGAGCGCAGGAGCACGTAGCCGACCACTCCCGCCGCGGCCACGGCAACGAGCGCGAGGGGTCGCTTCAAGGCCGCGTGATCGTAGCCGAACGTCGGCGGAATAGGAGAGGCTTGCCGAGCGCTCTGCGTGGTGGGTAGATTCCCCGCCTCAGGAGCGCTCCGGCGGATGTTCAAGAAGCTCAGAGCCGCGGTCGCGCGCTGGCGCACCACCGATCCCCGCCCCCGGGTCTCGGTCGCGAACCGGGCCGATGGCGGCGTCGCCTACTGGCTGGGGAAGCTCTACGGCTTCGCGGCGATCGTCGCGGTCGTCAGCGCCGGGCTGGCCGTGCTCCTCGTCTACCGCTACTTCACGACCACGACCCCGCCGCCGCCCGATCTGCGCGCGTACTCCCGCATCACGCCCGGCGTCACCCGGATCTACGCCGCCGACGGCACGGTGCTCGGCGAGTTCGCCAAGGAGTGGCGCGAGGTCGTCCCCTACGAGTCCTTCCCGCCCGCGCTCGTCGACGCCGTGGTCGCCGTCGAGGATCACCAGTTCTTCGAGCACGGCGGCATCTACTTCAAGGGCATCGTGCGCGCCGCGTGGCGCAACTTCACCGCCGGCGACTTCGCCCAGGGCGGCAGCACGATCACCCAGCAGGTCGCCAAGCAGTTCCTGGGCAGCGACAAGTCGCTCGCCCGCAAGGCGCGCGAGGCGATCATGGCGCGTCGCCTCGAGGCGCTCTACTCCAAGAAGGCGATCCTCTCGCTGTACCTGAACCACATCTACCTCGGCGCCGGCGCGTACGGCGTCGCCGCCGCCGCGCACCGCTACTTCCAGAAGGACCTCTCGGAGCTGACGCTGGCCGAGATGGCGCTCCTCGCCGGCCTGCCCAAGGCGCCGAGCGCGTTCTCGCCGATCTCCAACCCGACGCGTGCGCTCGAGCGACGCAACGTCGTCCTCGACCAGATGGTGCGGTGGGGCAAGCTGTCGGAGGCCGAGGCCGACGCGGCCAAGGCCGAGCCGCTCGCGCTGCGTGTCTACAAGGACGTCTTCCCCGATCGCATGCCGTACTTCGCGGAGTACGCGCGCCGGCACGTCGAGCTGACCTACGGCGAGGAGGCGCTCGAGACCGGCGGCCTGCGCGTCGAGGTGGCCGTCGAGCCGGTGTTCGACGCGGCCGCGTACGGCAACGTCGACTACGGCACGCGCCGGCAGGACAAGCGCCAGGGCTGGCGTGGACCCGAGTGGTCGGTCGACGGCGCCGCGCGCGACACGCTCGTCGCCCGCCAGAAGCAGCTCTACGGCGACGGGCCGCTCGCGCCCGAGCGCAGGTACCTGGCGATCGTCGACAAGGTCGGCTGCGACAAGGCCGAGCTCGTCCTCGGTGATCGCCGGCTCGAGCTGCCGCTGCGCAACATGAGCTGGGCGGCGCCGTGGAGCGCGACCGACGCCCACAACGACAACGAGATCACGTGCGCGTCGAAGGCGCTGCGCCGCGGCGACGTCGTGTGGGTGAAGCGCGAGCTCCGGACGCGCGGTCGCTTCCGCGAGTTCCACCTGCCCGACAAGGTGAACCCGGCGTGGCAGGTCTCGCAGGACATGCGCGAGTGGGACGAGAAGCATCCGGACGTGGTCAAGCTCGACCAGGTGCCGCACCCGCAGGGCGCGATCTTCTCCGCCGATCACCGCACCGGCTACGTGCTCGCGATGGCCGGAGGTCATGACTTCTCGCGCAGCGCGCTCAACCGCGCGCACGGCGATCGGTCGACGGGGCCCAAGCACAACCCCTATCAGTCGTGCCGGCAGCCGGGCTCCACGTACAAGCCGATCTACTACTCGGCGGCGATCGACATGGGCTTCGGCTTCGACTCGATGTTCTACGACAAGCCCGTCGAGATCGTCGACGAGGTCACCGGGCAGGTGTGGACGCCGACCAACCTGGGCGGCACCGTCGACAGCGACGTCACGCTCGAGTACGCGCTCGTCTTCTCGAAGAACATCCCGTCGGTCGGGATCTTCAGCGAGGTCGGCGCCAAGCAGGTCGAGGCCTGGGCGCGCCGGCTCGGCTTCACGTCGCCGATCCACGCCGACAAGGCGCTCGCGCTCGGCGCCTCGTGCACGTACCTGGACGAGCTCGCGCGCGCGTTCGCGATCTTCGCGCGCAACGGCCGCTGGGTCGACTGGGCGTACATCCGCCGCGTGCTCGACCGCGACGGCAACGTGCTGGAGGACCGCACGGTGCCGTACGACCCGGCGCTTCCGCCCGGCGACCGTCTCGACCGGCTCGCGGCGGTCGGCGGGATCCAGCCGAAGCAGGCGATCCCCGCGCGCACGGCGTACCTGACCAGCAAGCTCCTGGCGCAGATGGTGACCTTCGGCTTCACCAAGACCGTGCGCGCGACCGGGATCCACGCCGCGGGCAAGACCGGGACGTCGAGCGCGACGATGGACACGTCGTTCGTCGGCTACACGTCGCGGCACATCACCGCGGTCTGGCACGGCGACGACGATCGCGTCCGCGAGCTCGGCAAGCAGGACGCCGCGTACATGACGGTGGTGCCGCTGTGGGCCCGCTTCATGTACGAGGTCGCCCGCGACTTCCCGAACCCGGAGATTCCCTGGGAGGTCCCCGAGGGCGTCAACCCGCGCGACCGCGGCGAGCACTCGCTGGGCCGGAAGGGCTCGCAGATGCCCCTCATCTACCGGCACGCGGAGAAGCCGACCGATGGCGCGGAGGACAAGATCGATCTGGGCGGCGCCGGCGCGCCGCCGGCGTAGTCGGGGATGGCCGGAACGGGCACGGGCACGGGCACGGGCACGGGTCGGATCGAGTAACGGGGCTGTGCGTTGAACACCAGCGCAACGAACCCGTCATAGGGGCGGGTCCCGAGCTAGGATCATGGCCAGCGTGCGCCCCGACACAGTCACTGACCCGCTCATCGGCCAGATGGTCGGTGGGAGGTACGTGCTCTTGCGGCGCATCGGCAAGGGCGGGATGGGCGTGGTGTACGAGGCGGATCACACCGGCCTCGGCAAGCGCGTCGCGGTGAAGCTCCTGCTCGACAAGTACACCGATGACCCGGAGGTGGTCGCGCGCTTCCAGCGCGAGGCCAGGACGGCGAGCGCCATCGGCGACGAGCACATCGTCGAGGTGACCGACGCGGGCACGCACGACGACGGCCGCAGCTACATCGTCATGGAGCTGCTCGAGGGCGCGAGCCTGGCCGACGCGCTCGCGGCCAGCGGGCCGATGCCGGGCGCGCGGGCGGTCGACATCGTGCGCCAGGTGCTGCGCGGCCTGGGCGCGGCGCACGCCAAGGGCATCGTCCACCGCGACATGAAGCCCGAGAACGTCTTCCTGGTGACCAAGGGAGACCGGGTCGACTTCGTGAAGATCATGGACTTCGGCATCTCGAAGTTCCTGATGTCGACGGAGAGCAAGGTGCGGTTGACCGCGACCGGCGCGGTGATCGGCACGCCGGTCTACATGGCGCCCGAGCAGGCGATGGCGCTCGGCGAGGTCGACGCGCGCGTCGACCTGTACGCGGTCGGCGTGATGCTCTACGAGATGCTGGCCGGGCATCCGCCCTTCCAGGCGCCGAGCTACATCGCGCTGGTCACGCAGCACCTCAACCTGCCGCCGCCGCCCCTGGGCGCCGAGCGGCCGGATCTTCCGCGGCGGTTGATCGGCGCCGTCCATCACGCGCTCGAGAAGGATCCGTCGCGCCGCTTCCAGAGCGCGGCCGAGATGGCGGCGGCCTTCCCGTCGGCGGAGGCGCTGGTGCCCGGCTTCTCCGATCAGCTCGACACGCTCGGCTCGAGCACCGATCTCGGCGCGAGCCGGACGTCCGCCGAGTCGCCGATGGCGCTCCATCGCGCGGTGCCCGGGCACTACTCGACGCCGGGCATCTCGCCGCCGCCGCCGGAGGTGCCGGTGCAGGTGCGGTCGCGGTGGCCGATCGCGATCGCCGGGCTGGCGGTGCTCGTCGCCGCGGTGATCCTCGTCATCGGGCTCGGCGGCGGAGGCGCGGCGAAGCCGGTTTCGCCGGCCGCGAATGCGGCGGGCGTCGAGGGGAACGGCTCGGCGTCGGCGTCGGCGTCGGCGTCGGCCGCGGAGGCGGAGCCGGAGCCCGGGGTGCACGAGGCGTCGGGCGCCGTCGGTGACACCGGCAGCCTCGAGATCGTGTCGCAGCCGGCGGGCGCGACCGTCTTCGTCGACGGCGTCGAGCGCGGGAAGACGCCGGTGGTCGTCGCCGAGGTCGCCGCCGGCATCCACGAGATCCGGATCAGCAAGGACGGGCACGTCGACCTGGTGATGAAGAAGTCGGTGCGCGGCGGTCGCGACGAGACGGTGTCGGCGGTGCTGGCGGCGGCGCCGGCGCCCGCGGTGAAGAGCTCGGGCGGCGGCGTGCGGCCGGGCCGGGGCGGTGGCGGTGGTGGCGGCGGCAGCGCGACCGTGAAGCCGCCCGACGGCGGTGGTGGCGGCAACGGCAGCGGCAGCGGCAGCGGCAGCGGTAGCGTGAAGCCGCCGGGCGGCGGTGGCGGGACGAGCGGCCCGCGCAACCCGTACGACGACGATCCACCGCGTGATCGCGATCCGGGGCCGGGCTCGGGCAAGAAGAAGAACCCGTACGACTGATACAATCGCAGCCCGGGCCTGATGCGTCTCCTCGTTCCGATCGTCGCGCTGCTGATGCTGGCCTCGGTCGCCTATGCGCAGCCGGACAACCGCGCGAAGGCCAAGGCGGCGTTCGCGCGCGCGGTCCAGGCCGAGGAGCGGCAGGACTGGCGCACCGCCGTCGACGAGTACCTGAACGCGTACGAGCTCGCGCCGCACCCCGACGTCCTGTTCAACGTCGCCACGGTCTACGAGCGCATGAGCGAGCTGCGCCAGGCCGCGACGTACTACGGGCGCTACCTGAAGGACGCGCCGGACGCGCCGGACCGGGCGAAGGTCGAGCGCACGATCGACGGGCTGCGCAAGAAGCCGTCGCCGGTGACGATCGAGAGCGCGCCCGCGGGCGCCGTGATCATCGTCGACGGAGAGCGCAAGGGGCGCGCGCCGATCGAGCTCAAGCTCCCCGGCGGCGAGCACCACATCGTCGCCGAGCACGGCGGGACGATGACCCAGCGGCGGGTGACGGTCGAGTACGCCGAGCCGGTGGTGATCACGCTCGCGGTCGGCGGCAACGGCACGCTCGTCGTCACCTCCAACGAGGCCGGCGCGGTCGTGAGGCTCGACGGCAACCAGGTCGGCGTCACGCCGTTCACCGGCGTGGTCGCGCCCGGTCGCCACACCGTCGTCGTCGAGAAGCCCGGGTTCACGACCGTGGAGCGCGTCGTCGACGTGCCGCCGGATGGCACCGCGCAGATCTCGGCCGGCATGGTGCGGCCGCTCGGCTACATCGAGCCGACGACGCCGGCCAGGAACGTCGGCGTGATCCTCGGCGGCGGCACGGGCAGCGCGCTCGTCGAGGGCACGCCGGTCACCTTCGACTTCACGTTCGGCTGGCGCTCGGCCGGGCGGCGGGGGGACCTCTACACCGGGGTCGCGTTCGGCGGCGGTGGCGTCGGCTACGCGCTCGGCGCGCGCCTCTACGTCCTGACCGGGCGCGTGCGGCCGTACGTGGGGGGCGGGCGCGTCGCTCATCACCAGCAACAGCAACGCGCGCGGCGTCGGTGGCGTGCTGATCGCCGACCTGGGCAGCGGGCGCACGGCGTGGGACGTCCACGTCGAGGCCGGTGTCGCGTCGGTGCTGGACGCGAACACCGAGCGGGTCAGCGGCCCGTTCGTCTACGCCGGGCTCGTCTGGCACCTCCGCGCGCCGGCACCACAGCAGCCGCAGTAGGCGTAGTTGATCCCGTGCCCGTGCCCGTGCCCGTGCCCGATCCGGTCAGAGGTCGCTGACCAGGCCGCTGGTCACGATCCAGCGACCCGCGACGCGCTGCTCGAGCGCGGAGAGCCCCGCGCACAGCGCGCGCCGCGAGAGCTCGATCGCCGGCGCACGATCGACCAGCACGAGCCCCCCACCGTCCTCCACCGCGCGCGACCAGGCGTCGAGCACCTGCTCCCAGTCGTCGCGTTCACCGGCGCCACAGCCGATGACCGCGCCGGCGCCGCGCTCGGGGAGGGTGTCGACGACGGTCACGCTGCTCGGGAGCTTCCTGGTTTCCTTCGCGTCGACCTGCGTGAGCGTGACCGCGCGGCCGCGAGCGGCGAGGGCGCGCGCGAGGCGCGCGTCGCCGATGACCGTGATCACCCCCGTGCGTGCGGGAGCGATCGACGCGAGCGCCGCCTCGATCGCGGGAGCCGCGCCAGCGACGAGCCAACGGTTGAGCATCGCGCGCAACGTAGCAGATCGGGCACGGGCACGGGCACGGGCACGGGCACGGGCACGGGCACGGGCGGGATGAGAGGGTGACTCAGCGCGAGTGGCTGACGTGGATCTGGAACCCGTAGTTCTTCACCAGTCCGCCCATGTCCTTCTCCAGCTCCTTGCGCGTCTCGCCGAGGCCGCGGCGCGTGACGCCGTGGTTGGCGAGCGCATGCAGGTACAGCATGTCGAGCACTGCCGACTTCATCCATCCCACGGTGCGCGCGTAGCCAGAGAACGCCAGGCAACGCGTCGTCTTCACGAAGCGCGAGACCTCGACCGGATCCTTGAGGCCGAGGCACGTCCCGAGGTGGATGACACGTCCCTCGCACTTGCGCGCGAGCATCTCGCCCAGCTCGCCGAGGGAGACATCGGGGGTGCGCCGCGACGTCCAGCCGAAGTCGAGGCCGTTGGTCTGCCCGTGGAAGGCGAGGTAGAGGACGTTGAGCTGCGCGTTCTTGGGGCGCACCCACTCCGCGAGGTACTTCGCGAACTCGGTGTGCGTCATCACCGTGCGGTAGACGGCGGGGATCGGCAGGAGCCCGGGCTGCGACAGGAGCTCCAGGCATGGCTCGACCGAGTTGTGGTCGCGCAGGCGACCCCACCAGTCGCCGGTCTCCATGCAGAACACCCCCGCTTTGGCCATCAGTGGGCCCGACCGTACGGGATCGGTCTGATCGGGAGGTCCTCGGGCTTCCGGACGAGCCGGTCAGCGGAGTGGAAGCACGCCATCTCTCAGGTACTCGCACCGCGGAGCCTGGATGTGGGGCGTCACCCAGTTGACGCCCCAGAGCTCCTGGAGGAGGAAGCGGAAGTTCTGGTAGGTGACGACGTAGAAGTCCATCTTGCGCAGCTTGATGCCCCCGCCGGTATCGTCGCCGCGGACGCAGCCGTCGTGGATCGAGCCGTCGGGCAGCATCATGCCGTCGAACTCGGGGATGTAGAGCGGCTCGCCGATCGGCACGAGCCGAGGATCGACGGCGACCGACTTGAACGGCACGAGCGATCGCCGGTGGGCGCCGCGGCCGTACGGATGCGTCGTCACGTCCACCTGCTCGAAGCACGTCCCCGTGCCGTACTTGCACGAGCCCGAGTAGTTGAGGACGCGGCCGTCGAGGAGCAGGCCCGAGCCCTCCATGCGCAGGTGCCAGATGAACTCGCGCGAGAAGCTGCCGACGTAGAGGCCGCTGCGCGTGTAGATGTCGAGCTCGTCGGGGTCGGCGCCGTCGAGCTCGTCGGGCTCGTCGAAGTCCTCCTCGCGCGCGAGCCAGTAGAAGCGCAGCGCCCACTCGAGATCGGCGACCAGCGGATAGCCGCAGCAGAGCTTGTTCTTGCCGCGCAGGGGGGCGCGCTTCTCGAGGACGAGACCCTCGCGCGCGAGCTTGCTCGTGTCCGCCGCCGCGGTCGCGGCCACGATCGCTGCGGTGATCACGACGACCGGCGCGGCGAGGACGAGCGACCTGCAGCGGAGCACGTCCAGAGCGTACACTGCGATCCGTGACCGGGCCGCTCGTCGTCGACCTCGCGCACGCGTCCGCCGACGCCGGCGGCAAGGCCGCCGGGCTCGCGCGGCTGTGGGCGGCGGGCCTCCCGGTGCCGCCGGGCTTCGCGCTCACGAGCGCCGCGTTTCGCGTCGTCACCGGGGCCAGGGCCACCGGCGCGGGGCTCGACGCGCTCGGCGAGCGCCTGGCGGCGTGGGCGCATGCGGCCGAGTCGCACCCGATCCCGCCGGCGCTCGAGGCCGACGTCGTCGCGCGGTCACGCGCGCTCGCCGTGCTCGGTGGATCCCTGATCGTGCGGTCGTCCATGGCGATCGAGGACGGCGTCACCCGGGCGGCGCCGGGGGTCGGGCGCTCGATCGATGCGGTCGCGCCCGACGACGTGTGGACCGCGATCCGCGCGGTGTGGGTCGCGAGCCTGACGCCGATGGTGGCGGCGTACGCGCGGCGCGACGGCGTGGACGACGTGCCGGCGCCCGGCGTCGTCGTCCAGCGCGCGATCACGGGCGAGCGCCTGACCGTCTACACACGACCGCCGGGGCGCGCCGAGGCCGACGAGGTGTGGCTCGGGCACGCGACACGCTCCATCACGCGCCGCGACGATCCGCGGCCGGAGGTCACGCTCGCGCTCGCGGCCGAGCGCGCCATCGCCGCGCCGCGCGGCGCCGACGTCGAGCTCGTGCGCGAGGAGGGTGGCGCGTGGTTCGTGGTGCAGGCGCGCCCGCTCGTGCACCCGGCGCCGCGACCACGCCGCGCCGCGCCGCCGTCGATCGTGCTCGCCCCCCTGCGCGCGTCGGGGCGGCGGTGGCGGCGCGACGTGACCCACAACCCTGCGCCCCTCTCGACGGCGCAGACCGAGCTCTGCAACCTGGTCGAGCGCGCGGGCGTCGCACCGTTCCACCTCGCCGTCGTCGCCGGCTTCCTCTACGACGCGCCCCGCGACGACGCGGGCGAGGTGGCCTCCGCGCCCGCTCCGCGCACCGCCGACGAGCTCGACGCGCGGGTCGCCGCCGCCGCGGCCGCCGTCGACGAGGCGCTCGCCGTCACCGACGAGCTCGATCGTGCGCTCGTCGGCTACCTCACCGCCTACGCCGCGATCGTCCGGCTCGCGCCCGCGATCGCCGCCGCGCGCGCCGTGCTCGTCGACCGGCTGGTCGCCGCTGGGGCCACGCGACGCGAGGCCGTCGCGCGTGCGGCGGAGCTCGCGCCGCGCCGACCGTCGTCGCTCGTGTCGATGGTCGCGGCGGCGGCGCGCGGCGAGATCGATCACGCGACGCTCCACGCGCGCGCGGGTCACTTCGCGCCGGCGTGGGACGTCGCGTCGCCGACGTTCGCCGAGACGCCCGCGCTGCTCGACGACGCGATCGCGCGGGCGCGCGCGCGCCCCGCGCCGCCGCCGGAGCCCGACGCGCCGCGCGAGCTGGCCGACGAGGTCGCGCTCGCACGCGCCGCGGCCGACGCCGCCGAGCGCGACGACGCGCTCTTCGCGCACGCACAGGCGACGGTCCGGCGCGCGCTCCTCGCCACGGCGGCGCGGCTCGGCCTCCCTCCGGAGGACGTGTTCTGGCTCCCCTTCGACGAGCTGCGGAGCGCCCCCGCCGAGGGCGCGCGCGGCGGCTGGACGGCCGCCATGGCAGCGCGAGCGTCAGCGGCGCGCGCCGCGGCGGCGAGGTCCGCGGGCTGGGACATGCCGCTCGTGGTCGGCGATCCGTTCGCCCTGAGCGAGGGGCAAAGCCCCGAGTCGAAGGGCGGGATGCATCCTTCGACATGGCGCGGCGACGGCCTCGGCGGCCGCGCCGCCGGCCCGGCCGCGCGGCTCGAGGCGCTCGGCGCGACGGCGCGGCTACCGCGCGGTGCGGTGGTCGTCACGCCGGCGGTCACGCCCGCGATGGCGCTGATGCTCGAGGGTGTCGCCGCGATCGTGTGTGAGCATGGCTCGTTGCTCGATCACGGCCCGGCGATGGCGCGCGAGCTGGGCGTTCCGTGCGTCGTCGGCTGCGCCGGCTTCGCCGATACCGTCATCGACGGTGAATGGCTCGAGGTCGACGGCGATGCGGGCACTGTCCGGCGCGCGCCCGAGCTCGAGAGGATCTAGTCGTCGTCGTCGTCGTCGAGCTCGGGATCGCTCGCGAGGTCGTCGTCGTGATCCGGGCTGTCGTCGACGGGCAGCGGCTGTCCCGTGCCGGCGTTCACACGTTCGCGCAAGTCCTTGCCGACCTTGAAGAACGGCAAGCGCTTGGGGGCGACGTGGACCGTCTCACCGGTGCGCGGGTTGCGACCCTCGTACGCCTTGTACTCGCGCACGGTGAAGCTGCCAAACCCGCGGATCTCGATGCCTTCGCCGCGCTCCAGCGCCTTGACCATCGAGTCGAAGACGCAGTTGACGATTGCCTCTGCCTTGCCGGCAGGGAGCTTCAGACTTTCGGAAATCTTCTCGATGAGCTCGGACTTGGTCACGGCGGCCGTAACTCCGCGTAATCCTGGTCTGAGGCTATCCGAGACCCGTTCGCGAGCGCAAGTCTAACGTCGCGAAACGCAATAAGAGATTTGTCCGCCGCTCAGGAGCCCGCCGGAAGAGCCTGCGCCCCATCCCTCTCAAAGGCCCGATATCCTTCGGGGAACTGGTAGCTCTCGCACGAGTGTCGGGCATAGAAGTCGACGAGATCCCTCCATGTCGTTTCCCCGTTCTCGATGTCCCTCCGGACGGTCTGGGAGGCGACGGTGGTGCAAACCGACATCCCGGCCGGGAGTGATGGCCGGTGACCACGCGAGAGCCGGGCGTCGGCGCCGACCGCCGCGGGCGGCACGCGCGAGACGTAGATGCTCGACAGCGGCGGGAGCGCGATGGTCTCGACGCGCGAGATCGACAGCGACATGCCCGCGCGGAACACACACTCGCTGCGAGTGACCTTGCCGCCGCGGGGCACGACGATGGCGTTGTGCGCGAGCAGGAGGCGGTCGTTGCACGCGGCGCCGCCGGGGCGGGGCGTGCTGACGACGTGATACGCGAGGTCGCTGTCGGTGAGGTTCTCGATCGTCAGGAGCATCGCCTGGCGATTGCGACCTTCCTCGCGCTCGGTCGACGCCGTGAGGCGGAGCCCGGCGACCTCGGCCGAGCCCTCGCCCGGGGCGATGACGCGCGGCTGCTCGTCCACGCGGTAGAGGAACTTCTTCGCCATCGCGTCGTTCCCCGGCGCAGGGAGGCCGGCGATCGCCGCGTCTCGCTCGAGGCCCGCCCGCCAGCTCGCCTGCGTCGCCGACGAGCTCTTCATGACGTCCTGGACACTCCCGCTCATCGTCGGAGGGGGCGGCTTGTCCGGGAGCGCCACGTCACCGCACATGGCGACGGAGGCGAGACCGAGGCAGATCGCCACAGCTCCGCCGATCGTTCCCCATCGCAACGCAGGCGTTACCACGGTGCTCATCGCTCCAGATCCCTCGCTTCCGTGATGTGCGCGCGCATCCCACCATTCACCCTCGACGCGCTGAATACGATCACGCCCATGACGTTACACCACCACTCGCTGACTGGAGCATGTGCGCTCGTCGCATCGGAGTCAGCAAAGGTCAGTGCCGAAACAATTTGACTCGTCGATCTGCGGAAGGCGTAATCGAAGCCACATGCTGCGCGCGCAATATCGACGGTACGCGTGCGCAGCGCTGCTCGGGGCGTTGATGGTGATCGTGAGCGCGGCGCCGGCGCGCGCCAACGAGGAGGCGCGCATCGCCGAGCTCACGGCGACGATGGACGAGCGCCACTCCGAGCGCGAGCGGATCGCCGCGGTCACCGCGCTCGCGCGGCTCGGCAGCAAGTCGACGCTGCGTCCGCTGGTCGCGGCGCTCTCCGACAAGAGCGCCACCGTGCGCGGCATCGCCGCCGCCGGGCTGGGCAAGCTCGGTCATCGCGCGGCGCTGCCGGCGTTGCGCAACGCCGCGGCGAGCGACGCCGACGCGCTCGTCCGCAAGCGCGCGACCGAGGCGGTCGCCGCGGTGTGCGTGGCCAACGGCATCGAGCCGGCGGCGTCACCGGCGGCGAAGACCGCGGGCTTCGGCAACAAGCCGCGCGCGGTCGCGCCGCGCCCCGAGATCTACATGGTCGTGAAGTCCGCGCGGGACGACTCGCCCGGCGCGCACGACAAGAAGGCGCGCGCGGCGCACGCCGACGTGCTGCGCACGACGATGACGAGCTCGGTCGCCGGTGACGGCACGCTGACCAGCGCCGCCGCCGACGCGCGCAAGTACGGCCTGGGGCTGCGCAACGTCGACGTCAGCTGCGTCTCGCTCGAGACCCGCCAGTCGGGCGGCTACATCGAGGTCGAGGCCCAGCTGCGGCTCGCGATCTCCGACGACCGCGGCAAGATGCTCTCGTTCCTCTCCGGCGGCGCGAAGGTGCAGGTGCCCAAGGCCAAGTTCGATGCGCGCTACCTGCCGCAGCTGCGCAAGGAAGCGCTCGAGAACGCGGTCCGCGGCCTGTTCGCGAACCTCGTCGACCACCTGCGCCGCTCCGCGACGAGCTGATCCTACTGGGCCGGGAGGGCCGGCCCGTCGAGCGTCATGACGCCGGTGTCCTCGTCGATGACGGGGTTGAACTTCCACAGCGCCGAGAGCCCGATCACGCCGTCGACGCCCGGCGGCAGGCCGTCGGCGATGACCAGCTCGGTCTCGGGCGCGGTCGCGCCCCCGAGGACCAGCGTCGCCGTCGCGGGCGCGCCCTTGCGGATCGCGCCGACGGCGATGCTCTCGATCGGCGGGCCCTGGCGCGGCGTGATGCCCGCGAGCTGCGCGAACGCGGTGGTCACGACCGTCGTGCCGCAGCGGGTCTCGATGAGGAACGTGCCCTCGACGCCGTTGACGGTCACGTCCATGTCCACGTCCTCCGCCGGCGGCGGTAACGCCTGCTTGCCCTGGCCCCTGGTCCGCCCGCACGACGACGTCTGATCGAGGCCACGCGTCCGCTCGATCAGGTCGCGCGAGGGGCTCCCGCCGTGGAAGCCGCCGAAGTAGTCCACCGCGGCGACCGCCTCGCATGGCTGCCCCGCCGGCCCCGCGGTGTCGAGGATGCGCGCGATCGCGAAGCGCGAGCCGCCGGCGCCGTCCGCGTTGGCGATCGACTGGCGGTAGTCGGCGAGCGCCTTGGCGTGCTCGTTGCCGCGGGCGAGGTCCTCGGCGCGCCACCACCAGTAGTCGCTGTCGAACGGGTCCCGCTCGATGAGCGCGGTCTCGTGCTTGATCGCCTCGGCGTAGCGGCCGAGCTGGTGGAGCGCGTAGATGACGTTCGAGCGCAGCCGCGGGAAGTCCTCGCACTTCGCGAAGTACGCGGTGGCGTCGTCGACGGCGTCGCCGTAGCGCTTGAGCTCCATGAGCTCGAGCACCAGCTTGCGCACCGCCTCCTTGTCGCACGGCGCGAGGTCGCGGGTCTCGCGCAGGGTCTGGATGTACGGATCCTTCTCGCCGCCGGCGTCGACGGCCTTGCTGCTCCGCTGGCTACCCTTGCCGACGACCATGAGACCGAAGACGCCGAGCCCGACGATCAGCGCCGTCACCGCGCCGATCTTGACCCACACCATCAGCTTCTGCCGGCCGTACCGCTTCTGCGCGCACGGCGGGCACATGAAGCCGTCGAGCGTGCCCTTCGTGCACCTGGTGCAGATCGGTTTCTTGCAGTCGTCGCAGGTGCCGGTGGCCTCGACGGTCGCGTGGGCAAAGCAGAACCCCATAGGGCGCCGCTATACCACCGGGCCGATGCTCAGTTCAGGTTGATTCGATCGACGTTCGAGCCGCCGGGATAGCCGTACGAGACGAAGCTGTCCCAGCCCCACACGACGAGCCCGAACGGCTCGCCGCCCGTGCTCGTGAGCAAGTGCACACCGTCGTCCTGGGCGCCGGCGCCACCCGGCACCGGGAACGAGAGCTGGCAGCGAACGGCGACGTACTCGACCGGGTCGCCGCCCTGGGGCGGCACCTGGAAGCCGATCGGCTCGCGCTCGCACGTGAGCACGTCGTCGATCGGCAGGGTGTCGTAGGTGAGGCGTGCGCTCGCGGGAACCGCGATGAGCAGGAAGTCGAACGCGTACTTGTTGGGCACGAGGAACAGGTAGCGGTTGCGCCACTGCTCGACCGGCGGCACCCAGATGAGCGAGGGGTCGCCGCCGGGCGGGCGGTTGCCGTCGGGGAGCGTCGACGGGATGCCGGTCGCCTGCTGGCTCGCGGGGATCTGGGTGAAGGCGATGGGCGCCGTCGCCTCGAGCAGGAAGTCGCGCTCGCTCTCGATGATCACCGAGGCGCCGCGGCCGAGGACGAAGCGGTCGTTGGGCTGCGGCAGGTCGGTCGTCACCGTCGTGCCGTCGCGCGACGCGATGATGCGCCAGTACTCGGGCTCGTCGGGTACGACCGCGACGTTCCAGCCCGCGTCGTCGACGAGCCGCGAGCGCAAGGGCGTCTTCACCGCGACGAACCTGGTGCCGAACGAGTCCTCGGGGAAGATCTGCTCCTCGAGGTGGTCGGCGCAGCACTGGCGCGTGGCGAGCGTGTCGAAGCGCGGCGCGTCGGAGGCCTCGCTGCCGGTGAAGACCGCGACCCGCTTGCCGCCCTCGGCGAACACGGTGGTGCCCGTGAAGTCGGCGTTGAAGTCGTCGGTCTCGAGGTTCACGACGTCGAAGCGATCGAGGGTGAAGCTGATCGCGTCGCCGGCGTTGGCCGGGCCGATGCCGCCGCCACCGAGGATGCGCGCGGAGAGCCGCACGTTCACCGTGGTCCCGTCCTCGACGCCGACGATCGTGAGGAACGCGCGCAGGTGGATGCCCATGTTGGTCTCGGACGACTCCGTGCGCGCGATGGTCTGGGGCCACGACGACACCAGGTACGTGCCCGACAGCGCCTCGGACGGCAGGAGCAACGACGCGTCGTTGGAGAACACGCCCACGTTCTCGAGCGGGTTGAACTGGTACGCGACGAGCGGCGCGTTGGACACGACGTGGTAGGCGCGGCGCGACTTGAACGTGCCCGGGCCGTCGTTGAGCTGCGGGGCGCTCGAGCCGTCGACCTCGCGCGCGTCGAGATCGAGGATGCGCAGATCGCCCGGGCCTAGCCGGATCGGGCCCTCGACGACGTACGGCTCGCCGGGCGTGCACGGGGTCGACGGGTTGGCCGCGTCCTCGGCGGTGCACCAGATCTCGACGTGGACGTCGGCGTCGAGGAGGCTCGCGTTCGAGACCACGACCGAGAACTGCTGGGCCGCGGCGGCGCCCTGGTTGGCGACGACGGCGTTGTCGAGATCGACGGCCCAGTAGTCGCAGCCCTCGTAGTCGCGCGACAGCGCCGCGAGCTGGCACGCGTCGACACACTCGCCGCCGCTGCACAGCTCCTGCGCGGTGCCGTCGCACGACGCGATGACGTCGACGCCCGAGCCGTCGGGCCGGCAGCGCACGATGTCCTGATCGACACACGCGCGGGTGTCGGGGAAGCAGTCGACGCAGCCCATGCCGGCGACGCACAGATCGCCGGCGGCGGCGCAGTCGTTGCGGACCTGCCAGCGCTCGCCGTCGTCGCTGCACACCTCGTAGCGGTTGCTCTCGCAGCGCGAGTCGCCGCCGGCGCAGATGCGCGGCTCGTCCCCCTTGGAGCACGCCACGAGCGCGACGGTGAGGACGACGGCCCCGTTCATCCCGAGCGAAGCCCTCGCGCGAGCGAGGGCGAGTCGAAGGACGGTCCTCATGGTTGCTCGAGCAGCTGCGGAAACTGCGCGCCGTAGCTGCCCGACGCGAAGGAGCGCCAGTACGACTGGCCGAACCAGCGATACGTGAAGTGGCGGTAGTCGGACGGGCCGGCGATCGACCACAGCGTCCACGAGAGCTGGGTGTCTGTCGGCGGCCAGGCGACGCCGATGCTCGACAGGTCGGGCAGCTCGATCGCGTACACCGAGCCGCACGTGACCCCACGCCATACCGGCACGCCGTTCGCGTCGGACATCATGTGGAGGTGGAACGTGGGCACGCCGGTGGTGTTGCCCTCGGGGGCGAACTCGACGCGGCGGCCGCTGGCCGTGCCCGAGGCCGGCGGGTCGACCGGGCGCGGCACACCGATGAAGTCACCGACGGTGATGGGGGCGCTGGCGTCCTGGAGGCCGCGCACGATGCGCACCGAGTAGGGCGAGCCGCCGTTCGTCGAGTACGCGCCGACGTACATGGCGTAGGACCCGTCGCCGATCGAACGCGCGAGCGCCGGCAGATCGGTGAGCGTGATCGCGGTGTCGTCGGCCTCGAAGCGGTACTCGCCGGGATAGACCCACTCGTTGGTCGGCGGCACGACCACCGGCTGGAGCCCGTGCTTGCCGAAGTGCGCGACCCCCTCGCCGCCCAGGTCGACGCCGCCGCGGATGCGGTACTGCGTCGGACCCCAGAAGCCGGGGGTGGCGAGCGGCGGCGGGCGATCGAGCTGGACGCGCATCGCGGCGTCGAGCGGCACGTTGATGACGAGGTCGACGCCCTGCTTGTCCTCGCCGGGGCCGACGAGCACGCCGCGGGCGACGCCCATGGCGAACGGCTCGAAGCCGAGGTTGCCGGAGCCGTCGGGATCGCGCGCCGGATCGTAGAGCCCGGCGATGGCGACGACCGCGAGCGCGCCGGGCCGGGCCGAGACCTCGTACGTCCACGCCAGGCGGTCGGGCCCCGTGTAGTCGATCGGCGCGAGCGGCGGCATGGGTTGACCGTTGACGCTGCCGGCGGCGGTCGTGACGTAGACGCGCTTGCGCTCGGTCGGCGTGCGCGGCTCGGGCACGAGGTGCCAGTAGGGCGAGCCCAGCCCCGTCGCCTCGCCGAACATGACGCTGCCGCGGATGCGCGCGCCGTTGGTGCCGATGGGCGGCGGGCCGCCGTCGGGCGGTGGCAGCGGCGAGCGCAGCCAGATCGTGAGGTTCTCGGAGTCGACGCAGTGGAAGGTGCCGACCTCGTGATCCTCCGCCCACGCGGTGACGACCACCGGGCCGACGAGATCGGGGCCCGAGAACGTGATCTCGCCGAGCGCGTTGGTGGTGCCGCGGTACGGCGTCGTGCGCGGGTCGCCGATCGCGACGAACGCGCCCGGGATGCCGTCCTTGGTCCACGCGTTCACGACCACGACGTTCAGCGCGCCCGCGATGGGGCCGCCCGAGAAGCCGCCGGCGAAGGTGTCGCCGGTCGTGATGTACGCGTAGCCGCGATCGACGTGGACGGCGCCGGCGGCCGAGAGGACGTCGATGTCGGCGTCGCCGGCGATGCCGGGCGGCGTGTAGCCGGTGAGGCGCTGGCCGTTCTCGACGGTGACGCCGGAGAGCGGCAGGCCGTCGAAGCGCACGACGGTGCCGGCGTCGAACGCGGTGCCGTAGCCGGTGATCGTGACGAACGTGCCGCCGGCGACCGATCCGGTCGGCGGATCGACGGCGATGGCGTCGAACGTGAAGGCGCCCTCGCGCATCGCGGCCTCCCCGCCGCCGGCGCGCCGCACCTCGATCGTCGCCGGGCCCGGATCGCCGGGTGGCGTGGTCGCGGTGAGGCGGCGGGAGTCGATCCGGTCGACGTCGGTGGCGCGGCGGCCTCCGATCCAGACCTCGTCGTCGTCGCGGAAGCCGTTGCCGCGGATCGTGAGCTCGGTGCCGCCGCGGAACGGGCCGTGATCGGGGTCGGCGTACTGGACGGCGAACGCGGCGACCGGCGCGTCGACGCCGGCGTCGGGATCGCCGCCGCCGCCGTCGCCGGCGGGGGCGTCCGTGCGATCGCCGCCGGCGGGCGCCGAGCATGCGGTCGCGCAGCCGAGCACGGCGAGGAGGAGCAGGCGCACCGGGGCGAAGTATCGCACACGAGGCGGCGCCGGCGGCTTGTCATCGTCGTCCGCCCGACTACGCTGGTGAGCGATGCCACGCCCCGTCAACGCCGCCCTCGCGGCGCTGCTCGTCGTCTGGGTGGGGTTGGTGGGGATCGCCGGCGAGGTCGCGGCGCAGGAGGCGCGCCGCGACGAGCCGCCGCCGACGCCCGCGCCGACGGGCGTGCTCACCCGGGCGCCGGTCTTGCTCCAGGCGGTCGCGCCGACGTATCCGCCGGCGGCGCTCGCCGCCGGCAAGCAAGCGCAGGTGCCGGTGCGCATCGCGATCGACGCCGACGGCGTGGTCACGCAGGTCGACGTGGTGACGCCGCAGGGCGACGGCTTCGACGAGGCCGCCGTCGCGGCCGCGATGCAGTACGTGTTCGAGCCGGCGGAGATCGACGGCAAGCCGGCGGCGATCACCGTCGAGACCACGATCCACTTCGTGATCGAGCAGGTGGAGGAGCCGGAGGTGCCGCCGCCCGATCCCGACGGCGGTGGTGCCGGTGGCGATGGTGGCGCCGTGCTCGACCCGGCGGCGGTCGGCCCGCCGAGCCACGGCGGCGACATGCGCAAGCCGGTCAGCATCGAGGGCGAGGTCGTCGAGCGCGGCACCCGCTCGAAGCTGCCGGGCGTGATCGTCTCGGTCGCCGAGCTCGGCCTCGACGCCGTCACCGACGAGCAGGGCCGCTTCTGGTTCCACGGCGTGCCCGAGGGGCCGTACACCATCCTCGCGATCGCCGACAAGTTCGACCGCCTCGAGCGCGCGGTCAACCTCGGCAAGCGCGAGGCGATCGAGGTGCGGCTGTGGATGCGCCCGCGCGGCGGCAGCCGCTACGAGACCGTCGTCGAGGGCGAGCGCGAGGTGCTCGAGGTCACCCGGCGCACGCTGCAGCGCCAGCAGCTCACGTCGGTGCCCGGCACGTTCGGCGATCCGCTGCGCGTGATCCAGACCCTGCCCGGGCTCGCGCGCACGCCGTTCGGGCTCGGCTTCCTGGTCATCCGCGGCTCGAACCCCGACGACTCGGCGATCTACATCGACGGCCACCGCGTGCCGCAGCTCTTCCACTTCCTCGGCGGCCCGTCGATCCTGAACGCCGAGTTCCTCGACAGCATCGATCTCTACCCGAGCGGATACCCGGCGCGGTTCGGCCGCTCGCACGGCGGCGTGGTGTCGGTCGACACCCGGGCGACGAAGAGCGACGGCATCCACGGCTCGGCCGACGTCGACCTGCTCGACGCCGGCGGCTACGTGCGCGCGCCGCTGGGCAAGAACCGCTCGTTCGGCTTCGCCGGTCGCCGTTCGTACGTCGACGCCCTCCTGCCGTACGTCCTGCCCGAGCCGTCGCCGGGGTCGACGCGCATCGTGGTCCCGGTCTACTGGGACGCGACCCTGCGCTTCGACTGGGACCTGAAGGAGCGGGGCAAGCTCGGCGTGTTCGCGATCCGCTCGAGCGACGAGCTCGACGTGCTCCAGACCGACGAGGACGAGGAGGAGTCGCTCGATCTCAACACGGCGGTGAAGTTCTTCCGCCTCATCGGCCGCTACGAGCGACCGCTCGCCGGTGACTTCAAGCTGACGCTGTCGCCGGCGTGGGGGCGCGACTCGCTCTCGTTCGCCGCCGGGCAGGCCGACGCGATGAGCGCGTTCACCCAGGCCGCGATCATCCAGGACACGATCTCGTACCGCATGCGGGTGAAGGGCTCGCTGTCGAAGAAGCTCCTGCTCGACGCCGGCATGGACCTCCAGTCGCGGGTCACCCGGTACGACGCGCTCGTCCCGGACGACTCCAACATCGAGAACGGCGACGACATCGACATCGATCCGACGCGGCTGGTGCGCCAGGTCGAGCAGCTCTCGTTCGGCCTCCACGCCGACGTGGCCTGGGACGTCACGTCCCGGCTGCGGCTCCTGCCCGGGGCGCGGCTCGACGCGCACGCGATCAGCGGCCAGGCGTGGATCGACGTCGACGGGCGGCTCACGGCGCGCCACCAGACGACGCCGACGGTCGTGACCAAGGGCTACGTCGGGTTGTTCCACCAGCCGCCGCAGCCCGAGGCCGTCGACGCGCGCTTCGGCAACCCGGCGGTGCGGAGCGAGCGCGGCATCCACGTCGGCGCCGGCGCCGAGGTGCGGCCGACCAGGCTCTGGTACGTCGACGGCGAGGTGTACTTCATCGATCGCCAGGATCTGGTCGTGTTCTCCGGCGCGGCCGAGCTCGAAGGCGTGACCGCGGATCCGGAGCAGTTCGTCAACACCGGCAGCGGTCACACGTGGGGCTTCGAGGCGCTGGTGCGGCGCGAGATCAGCGAGTCGCTCTACGGCTGGCTCGCCTACACGTTCGGCAAGAGCTGGCGCCGGGCGCGCGACACGTCGCGTCCGACGCCGACCGCGTTCGATCAGCCGCACAACCTGAACGCGGTCATCAGCTGGAAGCCGGGCGGCGGCTGGGAGCTCGGCGGCCGCCTGCGCCTGTCGTCGGGGCGGCCGGACACGCCGTACGTCGGCGCGACCTACGACGGTGACAGCGGCGGCTATCGCCCGGTCAGCGGCGGGTTCCGCACGATCCGCCGCGAGCTCTTCCACCAGGTCGACGTCCGCATCGAGAAGACGTGGCTGTTCGAGCTGTGGAGCATGGGCCTGTACCTCGACGTGCAGAACCTCTTCAACGTCGGCAACGTGGAGGCGATCGAATGGGATTACCGCTATCGCGAATCGGCGGCGGTGACGGGCATCCCGTTCCTGCCGACCATCGGCATCCGGGGGCAGTGGTGAGGTCGCCCCTTCGACTCGCGGGCCTGCTCGCGCTCGCGGCGTGCGGCAGCTTCGAGAACCCGTCGATCGTGATCGATCTGCGCTTCATCGGGATCGCGGCCGAGCCGCCCGAGCAGGTCGTGCCCGTCGATCCCGAGGATCCGCTCTCCACCGAGTTCGGGCCCGTGGAGGTGTGCGCCACCGTCGCCGACCCCGGGGCGACCCGCGCGCTGGCGTGGTCGATGAGCGTGTGCCGCCCCGTCGGCGGCCGGCGTTGCGACCCGGACGCGCACCCGACGATCGATCTCGGTGGCGGGGTGATCCAGGATCCGGAGCTCGCCGCGACGCCGCAGGTGGCGTGCGCGACGGTGCCCGGCGGCCTCGCGATCATCCCGATCCTGCGCGACGCGATCGAGAACGACAGCCTGTCGGGGTTCGGCGGCGTCGACCTGAGCGTCATGGTGCGCGTGGTGCCGGCGGGGGCTGGCGAGGCACAGGCGATCTACGGCTCGAAGGCCGTGCGCTACTCGCCGCAGTTCCCCGCGGAGCGGGTCGCCAACACCAACCCGACGCTCACGCAGCTCGACGTCGATCGCGGCGAGGGCACGACGCCCGCGCCGCTGCCGCTCGGCCGCTGCATCGATCAGGCGGACCCGATCGTGCTCGCGCCGCGCGAGACGATCCACCTGATGCCGATCGAGCCGGACGGCGTGCGCGAGGAGTACCTGGTGCCGACCTTCGAGGGCGGCTCGCGCATGTTCACGGAGAACCTGAGCTACCAGTGGCTCGCCGGCGGCGGCGACTGGACACGCGGCTCGACCGGCGGGCAGCGCGACGGCGCCGGCAACGACCCGCCGCTCGACACCGAGTGGGAGTCGCCGGTCGCCGAGGATCTCGACGGGCCGACCGACGTGCCGCTGTGGGTGATCCAGCGCGACGAGCGCGGCGGCGTGCGCTGGTTCGAGAGCTGCGTGCGCGTCGTGCCGTAGCGCGCGCGTCGGTCCGGTCGTCACGACATCGCGCGGGCGAGCGCGAGCACGGCGTCGCGCATCGCGGCGGGCGAGGCCGCGTGGAACGGCCGGCCGTGACCCGGCAGGACGTGAGCGAAGGCGTGCTCGGCGAGGCGCGCGACCGAGCGGCGCTGCTCGGGCCACGAGTACCAGCACACGTCGCGCCCGGCCTCGAGGCCGCGCTCGTCGTCGTCGGCCCAGACGTGGTCACCGCTGAAGAGCACCGCGTCGCGGTACAGGAGCGCGCTCGAGCCGCGCGTGTGCCCCGGCACCGGGATGGCGAGCAGATCGTCGTCGAGCGGCGTCGGTTCGGCGCCGTCGAGGACGCGCTCCACGTCGCGCGTGCCGGCGGAGAGGTCGTCGCGGTGCAGCACGCGTTCGCAGCCGAAGCGGTCGTGCCAGGCGGCGTGGTCGGCGACGTCGTCGCGGTGCGTGAGGAACATCCAGCGCACACCGCCGAGCGCGGCGAGGCGATCGGCGAGCGCGGTCGAGTGGCGCGGCGAGTCGACGAGGACGTTGCCGCGCGGGCGCAGGATCAGCCAGCTCGACGCGCCGTACGAGTCCGCCGACGCGAAGCCGCAGAAGCGCACGTCGGGGACGCCGGGCACCTCCGCCGGGAACGCGCGCGACGCGGCGCGGGTGTCGAGCTTGCGGGTCATCCCGATCGACGCCGTCGGGCAGGTGACGAGTGCCATCAGCGCGCGGTGGCGCGCGCCGTCATCCGCGGGCTGGGCGTGCACGTACGACTGGCCGGCGCGATCGTCACGCGCGAACGTCGCGGGCGCGAGCTGCCGGCACAGATCGCAGTCGATGCACGACCGGTCGACGTACAGGTCGCCGGGGACGTTCGACGGGAGCCGGTCGGCGAAGCGGGCCACCCCTCGAGTATGGCCGCGGCGTGGCGTCTCGCCCACGCCCTGTAGGCGTACGGCGGACAGCGCCGTAGCTTCTGCGGTCAGTTGACCGCTCACGGCGTGCCCCACTGCGGACTGCCGTCCGTCAACCAAAGTTCCGCGCCGCCGCGGATCTCGCGCGCCTGTGACCTGGCGTGCGCCGTGCAGTCCTCCGTCTCGAGGACCATGCTGCTCTACGTCGAGATCGTCGGCGCGTCCGCGCCCCGCCCGGAACCGCGCGAGCCGTGCTTCATCGATCCGCAGCTCCCGCTGTGGATCCTGACCAGCCCCGAGCTGCTCGCCGCGGAGCGCCAGGGCCGCGCCGGCCGCTGCCGCGTCTGGCACGTCGAGGGCAACCGCTTCCTCGCCGAGGAGTGCCTCGCCGACGCCGGCGTCGCCGAGCTCGACACGCTCGTGCTGGTGCAATCGGCCGGCGCCGCCTGATCGGGCACGGGCACGGGCACGGGCACGACATGCCCGCGAATCCCTGGTAGCTTCCGCGACCCTCATGGGCCTCGCGCTGCTCACCGCCGCGGTCTCGGCGCTCGCCGGGCTCGTCGCCGCCATCGCGGCGCACGCGCGGCTGTGGGTGCTGGCGCCCGTGCGCGCGTTCGCGGTCGTCGCGGTCGCGGCCGCGATCGCGATCCACATCCTGCCCGAGGCGATCGACGGCGCCGGCGGCTGGGTGCTCGTGCCCTTCGTGCTCGGCTTCGTCGCGCCCCCGTTCATCGCACGCGTCGCGCGGCAGCGGGCCGGCGAGCACCGGCGGCTGGCCGCGGAGCTGTCGTACGCCGGCGTGCTCGTGCACCAGGTCGCCGACGGGCTGGCGCTCGGCGTCGTCACCGGCGGCGGCGGCGACGTGCACTGGGACTTCCTCGTCGGTGTCGGCGCGCACACGGTGCCGGTCGTCGCGGTGATCGCGCTGGCGTTCGCCGAGCTCGGTGGCCCGCGCGCCGCGCTCGTGCGCACGGCCGGTCTGCTCGCCGCGACGGTGCTCGGGATCGTGCTCACGCGCGCCGACGCCTCGTTCATCTCCGACGCCGGGCCGTGGCTGAACGCTGCCGTCAGCGGCCTCCTCTTCCACGTGCTGCTCCACGACGCCGACGATCGAGACGTCCCGCTGCGGGCGCGGCCGCTCGAGGCGCTCGGCGCCGTCGCGGGGGCGGCCCTGCCGTTCCTGTCGCATGCCGAGGCCCACGGCGCGTTCGCCGAGGCCGTGCGCCACGGCGCGGCCGACGTCGTCATCGCGCTCGCGCCGGTGCTCGTCGTCGGCGGCGCGCTCGCGGTGATCCTCGCGCCGCCTCCGCGTCGCTCGCCCGGCACCCTCCTCGCCGTCGTCGCCGGCCCGTGGACGCTGCTCGGCCTCGTCGCCGCGGCCTACGTCGCGGCGTGGCGCATCGACGCCGGTGATCTCGACGGCCTCTCGCCCGTGCCCGAGGCCGTCGGGATCGTCGCCGCGTGCCTGCTCGGCGCGCTCGCCTTCGCGCGCATCGCGACCGCGGGCTTCATGGAGTGGATCGGCGGCGGCGACCGCGAGAACCACCCCGCGCACCACCATCATTGAGCTGGTTCGGGCCTGAGCGCCGGCTACTGCGCGCCCATGAACTGCTCGGCGAAGCGGCGCAGGCGTAGCACCGACGGGATGCCGTCCTGGGAGTGGAACGTGAGCTTCTTGGCGAAGGTCACGTTGTCGGCGGCCTGCCACGCGACGTAGGCGCGCCCGCCCGGCGAGTTGAGGAGCGCGTTCAGCTTGGCCTCGTACTCGCCCTGGACCCGGGCGACCATCGCGGTGCCCTCGGCCTCGAGGCGGCCGGCGACGGCGTCGGCCTCGGCGTTCACGCGGTTCTTGTACTCGAGCGTCTCGGCCTGGATGTTCTTGATGCCGATGAGGTACGCGTCGCTCACCGACGCCGGATCGTCGAGGCCGAACAGGCCCGCCGCCTGCGTGCGCAGCCCGGTGATCTGCTCCGCGGTGAGCGTGACGAGCTTGGCGCGCGCGGCGCCGGGCGTCGGGTCGGTGACGTCGAGCACGCCCACCTGGTAGGCGCGCTCGAGCTCGGCCTGACGCTTGATCCAGTCCTGCTCGCGCGCGGCGGCGAGCGCCGCGGTGCCCTGGCTGTAGTTGTCGAACTTCTGCTGCTCGGCGGCGACGCGCTCGCGCGCGTGGTCGAGGAGCTTGTTCTGCTCGTTGAGCTGGATCTGGCCGAGCTGGCGCTCGTACTCGGGGCGGAAGCGCACGGCGCGGATGAGCACCGCCTGCGCCTCGAGGTGCAGCTCGCCGAGGTGCTTGTTGAGCAGCTCGAGCGACTTCTCGGAGATCGCGAGGCGACGCTCGGTCGAGTAGAAGCCATCGGAGTCGAGGTTGGCGAGCTCCTCGCGCAGGACGCTCACCGCGGTCTGCTCGGCGAGGCGCTGGTAGCGGTAGCGGCCGCCGTCCTTGATGTGGTTTCCGGTGGCGACCAGCTTGTGGGCGTGGCCGGGCTTGATCCGCACCGGCACGCTGACGTCGATCGTGACCGTGTTGTTGTCCTTGGTGCGGATCTCGAGCGCCTCCTGCGGGCCCTTGTCGTCGCTGGTGTAGTCGAGGAAGAAGTAGGTCGACGGCAGGTAGATGATCTTGTGATAGGCGGGGACCCGCAGGCGCCAGCCGGGACCGAGATCCTCGGGGACGACGCCGGCGGCGGCGCTGCGGCGTACGCCGACCAGGCCGGGATCGACGCGGGTGAAGAAGATCCACGGCACGATCAGGAGCACGACGGTGCCGATCACGACGACGCGCGCGACGTTCACCAGGGTCTTCATCGCGCACCTCCCACCTGCTCGACCTGGAGCCGTGAGGGCACGCTGTCGTTGGCCCAGGGCTGGATCTCGATCGTGACACCCTCGAGGCGCTGACCGAGGCGCTCCATCACGCGCTCGACGGGCTGCACGCGGAAGGCGTCGATCTGGGCCTTGCGTCCGCTGTACTGGGCGTCGAGCTGACCCTTGAGCTCGATCGAGGTCTGGCGCGCCGCCGACAGCGCCGCCTGCCCGGAGGCGACCTTCTCGATCTTGTAGGTGTCGACCTCGCGCCGGGTCTGGGTCTGGGTCGCCACGGAGGTGGCCAGCGCGGTCTCGAGCGCGGCGCGCTTCTCCTGCATGATCTTGTTCTGGTCGCGGTCGACCTCGGCGAGGCGGCGCGTGCGATCGGTCGCCGCGCGCGCGAGGTTCGACCCGATGACCGAGAGCTCGTTGTCGGTCTGGTTGCGGGCCTCGATCAGGTCCTCGTACTCCTCGGAGAACCGCGGCCGCGGCGTGACGATGCTGGTCACCTCGATGCCGTGCTTGACCAGGAGGTCGTTGATGCGCTTGCGGGCGCGCTCGGTCGCCTGCCCGAACGTCGTCGGGTTGGAGACGCTGATCGTCGACTCGCGGCCGAACTCGTCGCGGAGGATCGAACGGGCGTAGGGCGACATCCACATGCGGTAGGCGTGGTCGGTGCCGGCGTCGTAGATGACGCGCTCGCCGGCGCCGGGGATGACCCGGAAGAGGATGGTCGTGTCGTGGAAGACGAAGTTCGAGCCGTCGCTGGCGCGCACGGTAAGCTCGCTGACCTCGAGCTGGTTCTTCGACTGGTTGCCGCGCATGTGGAAGGTCTGCGGGCTGGCGTCGACGAGGTGGACGCTGTGGATGCCGAAGGGCAGCCGCATGATCAGCCCCGGCTGCGTGATGGTCTCGACCTTACCGGTGACGTTGTTGACGCGGACGGCGATGTGTCCGGGCTCGACGTTGACGCACGAACGGAAGCCGATCAGGACGAGCGCGATCGTGCCGAACACGATCCAGAGCTTCGACCGATCGCCGCCGAGCTTCTCCAGTGCGGCGCGCGCTTGATCGCGCGCCTTCTCCCCTTTGGACATGGAGCGAAGGTATCAGACACGCGGCAGCAAGTCCGAGGAGCAGGTGCTTGGCGCTGTGGCCGCTCAGCCCGATCTCGTCGAGGAGCGCGGCGTCGGCGGCGGCCACACCGCGGGCGGCGAGGAAACCGGCGACGCCGGCGAGGATCCAGCGGCGATCGAGCGCCGCGGGCGCGTCGGGCGCCGGTGGCGCGAGGGCGGTGAGGGCGATGACGGCGACGAGCGCGGCCTGGGTGATGACGTAGAAGCGCATGTCCCCCGGCGCGCCCGGCGCGCCGCCCGTGCCCGTGCCCGTGCCCGTGCCCGTGCCCGTGCCGCCACCGACGTACCAGACGGCGACGGCGACGATCGCGATCACGGGAAAGGCGATCGCTGCGATCGCTCCCGCCCTGGCGTCGATGCGATCTTCGATCACGATCGCCGCGAGGAACCCGAGCGTGAGCACGATCGGCGCCCAGTCGAGCGCGAGCGATGCGTCGCCGGGAGCCGCGTGATACGCGCCCGATCCGAGCCCGACGCCGACGAGCGAGACGAAGAGCGCGACGGTCAGCGGCGAGTGGCGCCGGTGGGCGATGCCCGCGAGGCCGCCGAGCCCGAGCAGGCCGACGACACCGACGATGACGAACGGCACGTTCGACAGCACGTCGCCGGCGTTGGGGATGCCGAGCCACGTGCGCTGGTCGGCGTAGGCGTGGAAGCTCGCGTCGCGTGCGATCGGCGGCGCGAGCACCGCCACCACCCCGGCGGCGATGACGAGCGCGACGAGCCCGTACAGCTGCCAGGAGCCGCGCATCCCGGGAGAAGCGTAGCTCAGGGAGACGGCGATCGGGCACGGGCACGGGCACGGGCACGGGCACGGGGTGAGCACGGGCACGGGTACGGGGTGAGCACGGGCACGGGCACGGGCTGAGCTACGATCGGCTCGTCCTTGGGCAAGATCGCCGACATTCGCCGTAGCCTCCCCGAGGCGTACTGGATCGTCTGGCTGGGGACGCTGGTGAACCGGAGCGGCGGCTTTGTCGGTCCGCTCCTCACCTTCTACCTCACCGGCGAGCGCCACCTGTCGATCGCGACCGCCGGCGTCGTCGTGTCGCTGTTCGGCGCGGGCAGCGTGATCGCCGCGCTCGTCGGCGGCGTGATGGCCGATCGGCTCGGCCGGCGGGCGACGATGCTGACCTCGATGGTGGGGGGCGGCGTGTTGATGGCGACGCTCGGGTTCCAGCGCGACGTCGTCGCGATCGCGGTGAACACGTTCGCCCTCGGTTTCGTCGGCGAGCTCTACCGCCCGGCGGTGATGGCGTACGTGGGCGACGTGGTCCCGCCCCAGGATCGCCTGCGCGCGTTCGGCTACCTCTACTGGGTCATCAACCTGTCGTTCGCGTTCGCGGCCGTGATGGGCGGGCTCCTGTCGAAGTGGTCGTACACCGCGCTCTTCGTCGCCGACGCGGCGACGATGATCGGTTTCGCCGCACTGATCGGCGCGCGCGTGCGCGAGACCCGGCCACCGGCGGCGGCCCGCGGCGAGGCCGGCGCGGCACGGACGAGGCTCGTGGACGTGCTGCGCGATCGCACGTTCATGATGTTCTGGCTGCTCTCGTTCGGCGCGTCGTTCCTCATCTACCAGAGCGCGGTGCCGCTGTCGGGACACCTGGCCAGCCAGGGCTACGATCAGTCCGCGTACGGCGGGCTCCTCGCCGTCAACGGCGTGCTCATCGTGCTCCTGCAGCCGCGGCTCACGCTCTGGGGCGCGACGCACGATCGCTCGCGGCTACTCGCGCTGTCAGCGTTCCTCATCGGCGGCGGCATCGCGCTGCACGGCCCGTCGTCGTGGATCGCGATCCACGTCGCGGCGATCGCGGTGTGGACGATCGGCGAGATCATCGCCGCGCCGCTCAACGCGACGGTCGTCACCAGCATGGCCAGCGTCGACGCCCGTGGCCGCTACCAGGGCACGCTCGGCATGGCCTGGGGCCTGGCGTCGATGGTCGGCCCGCTGGCCGGCGGCGCCGTCCTCGATCACGTGGGCGCCGCCGCCCTGTGGGCGAGCTGCTTCGTCATCGGAACCGTCGTCGCGCTCGGGTTCCTCGCCACCGCCGCGGGCCGGCGCGCGCGCGGCGCATAGCGATCGCGATCGTAGTACGATCGCCTCATGCCGTCGTTCGTGCGTCGGGGTCTCGAGACCCTGGTGCGACCGTTTCCCGCCGCCGAGGTGACGTCCCACGGCCCCGAGGCGGACCCTGCCGAGGGCGGCGTCGAGCGCGACGCCGTCGACGCCATCTGGAACGCGGCGATCGGCGCCTACGCGACCGGCCTCTACCCCGCGCTCGCGCTGTGCCTGCGGCGGGGCAACGTGACCATCCTCGATCGTGCGATCGGCCACGCAGCGGGCAACGCGCCGCACGACGCGCGCGACGCGTTCAAGCGCCCGGCGCGCCACGACAGCCTCTACTGCATGTTCTCGGCGTCGAAGATGGTGACGGCGATGCTCGTCCACCTGCTCGAGGAGCGGCACCTCGTGCACCTCGACGATCCGGTGGCGACGTACCTGCCGGACTTCGCGCGCAAGGGCAAGCGGCACATCACGCTGCGACACGTGCTCACCCACCGCGCGGGGGTGCCGCGGATCCCGCCCGAGCTCGCGGATCCCAACTTGCTCGCGCACCCCGAGCAGATCCTCTCCCTCCTGTGCGAGCAGGCCCCGTCGTGGCGGCCCGGACGCAAGCTCGGGTACCACGCGCTCACCGGCGGCTTCCTCCTCGGCGCCGTGATCGAGCGCGTCACCGGCAAGCCCCTCCGCCAGGTGCTGTTCGACGAGGTGCGGCGGCCGCTCGGGCTCGCATCGTTCGACTATGGCGTGCCGGCGTCGCGCCTCAAGGACGTCGCCGTCAACGCGTTCACCGGACCGCCCGTCGTGCCGCCGCTCGCGACCTTCATCAAGCGCGCGCTGTCGGTCAGCTTCGCCGACGCCGTGCGCATGTCGAACGATCCGCGGTTCCTCGAGGCCGTGGTCCCCGCCGGCAACATCTGCACGACCGCCGCCGAGGCCGCGCGCTTCATGCAGATGCTGCTCGACGGCGGCACGCTCGACGGCGTGCGCATCTTCGACCCGCGCACGATCGCGCGCGCGGTCGCCGAGCAGAGCTACCTCGAGCTCGACCTGACGATCGGCGCGCCGATCCGCTACGGCATGGGCGTCATGCTCGGCGCGAGGGTGGCGAGCCCGTACGGCCTCGACACGCCGCACGCGTTCGGGCACCTCGGCTTCACCAACGTCTTCGTGTGGGCCGACCCCGACCGCGACCTCGCGGCGGCGCTGCTCACGACGGGCAAGCCGGCGCTCGCGCCGGCGATGGCGAAGACGTGGTGGCTCCTCACCACGATCGCGAGGCGGATCCCGCGCGTCGATCGTCGTGAGAAGAGTGGCGCGCGGGCGCGGGCGGGTCGATAGTCGGCCGCATGAAGCGAGCCGCCGCCTTCACCGTCAGCGCCGTCGCCGTCCTGGCCGCCTGCGTCGCCACCACCTCCTCGCCGCCGCCCGGGCCGAGCGGCTTCGCCGAACGCGAGGGCGCACCCGAGGAGCCCCCGCCGCCTCCCGCCGGCGGCGTCCGCGAGGAACCCATCGAATGTCACGGCAGCGACATCGTCGCGATGACCGACTGCGTGATCGAGGGCGAGGTCGCGATCGACGCGCACGGCAACTGCAACGTCACCCTCACCAACTGCGAGATCCGCGGCAGCCGGGTCGCGATCGACGCGCACGGCAACGCCAACATCGTCATCACGGGCGGCAGCGTGTCGGGCCCCACGGCGATCGACGCGCACGGCAACGCCAACGTCGTGATCGACGGCGCCGCGGTGAGCGGGGTCATCGATCAGCACGGCAACGCGAACGTCGTCACGCGCTGACCGGCGCGGGGTCAGGGCGCGTCGGCGTCGATCCAGCGGACGAGGCGCTGGCGCTCGGCGCACGAGGGGCGCGGGTCGCTCGGTGGCATGAAGTTGAGGACGCCGATCGCGTTGCGGATCTCGGGCAGGTGCGCGCGCACCGACGCCTCGCTGTCCCAGTCGAGGCCGGTCGGCGCGCCGTTGCGCGCGGCGCCGGAGAGCGTGGTCGAGTGACAGCGCGTGCAGAAGCTCTGGAAGAGCGGAGCGGCAAAGCTGGCGAAGGTGTCACCATCGATCGGATCGCCCGGGTTCGCCTGGGGCGCCGCCAGCACCGGGCAGCCGTTGACCAGCGGGGCGTCGCCGCCCGTCGCGGCGTCGATGGGCGTCCCGCCGTCGTCGCTGCAGGCCGAGACCGCGAGGCAGAAGAGGGCGAGGCCGCGTACCCACATGGTGCGATGCTACATCACCATGGTTCGCGTGGCGCACGCGTGAGCACCGTCACCCCCGGCGGGGGATGGCCGGCCCCGACAACTTGCCGTACGATCTCGGGGAGTGGGCGACGACGATACGCGCTATCGCATCGTGCAGCGCCGGCGTACACCGACCCGGGATGGGGTCGAGGCGTCCGGTGAGCGCCGCGCGCGCGCGCGGCGCCACACCTCGCCGGCCGGACCGACCGCGCTGGCGAACGGCACGTCGCCGTCGGCGCAGCGTCTCAAGCGCTCGGCGGTCGACCTCGACGAGGAAGTCTCGGTCGTGATGTTGCCGCGCGTGTTCGGCGGCACGGAGATCGTGGTCGAGGATCACGGCGACCACCTCGCGATCGTGCTTCCGGGCGCGCTGCGGCTCGTCGGCACGCGCGACGAGGCGGTCGCGCTCGCGGCGGCGCTCCTGCACACGGTCGAGCGCCGTCGCTGATCCGGTCGATTGTGAGCCGACCGGCGTGCACGCGACGTGCGCGCCCCCTGGCTCTCACGGTACACACGTGCCCTGCGGCCCCCACGGTCGCTCCCGCCCGGAGTCCACGTCATGCGTTCCTCGCTCCTCGTCTCGGCGCTCTTCGCGCTCTCGCTCGCCGCCTGCGGCGGCTCCTCGTCGTCCTCGAAGGTGACGACCACACCCGCCGGGCCGACGGCCTCCGCCGACGATCCCTGCCCGATGACCATCGCCGGCACGTCGGTCACGGTCGAGGACATCCCCGTCGGAGGCGCGCTCGTCTTCGCGACCACCGGCGACGTCGACGCGCTGCGCGCCCGCGTGCGCGCCTGGGCCGAGGCTCACAACGCGCACCACGAGGCCATGGGCCCGCTGCCGACCGGGCACGAGGCGCCGAGCGGCGGCGGCCACGATCATCACGATCACCACGGCGGGCACGCGGGGCACGGCGGCGGCGGCGGCGACGCGCACGCGGGGCACGGCGGCGGCGGTGGCGGTCCGATGTCGATCGGCGTCCACAGCCGCGCCGCGGCGGTCGACGTCGAGGGCGGCGCGCGCCTCGAGCTGACCGCGTTCCCCGATCAGATCGGGGCCATGCGCGACGAGCTGCGCGCGCACGCGGAGCACCTGGCGATGGGGCACTGCGCGATGCCGTCGGGGTCGTGACGTGAAGCTCGCGGCTCTCTCGCTCGTGCTGCTGGGCGCGTGCGCGGCCCGCGCGCCGTCGCTGACCGCCGACCATCCCGCGGATCCCGCGGCGCCCGCCGGGCGTCTCGCCGGTCCACCCGCGATCCTGCGCGCGGCGCGCCCGGCGGCGGCGCCCGCACCGGACGCGCCTCCGCCACCGGCGCCGCCCGCGGGCACGGAGCACGACCATGACCATCACTGATCGCGCGTGGCTCCTCGCGCTCGCGCCGGCGCTCGTCCTCGCGGCGTGCGTGCCGTCGGTGCGGGAGGTGGAAGCGCCGGTGCGGGCGACCTTGCGTACGCGCCTCGGCGCGGAGCCAGCGCGCGATGACGAGGCGACGCGGAAGGCGCTGGCGGCGCCGCTCACGCGCGCGTCGGTCCGTCAGCTCGCGCTCGCCAGCCCACGCGCGCAGGCGGCGCTGGCGCGGCTCGGCGTCGCCGCCGGTGACGCGGCGGCGATGCGCTCGCTCGGCATGACCGAGCTCCATGGCACGCTGCACCTGGGCGATGGCGGGAGCCTGGTCGCCGGCGAGGTGGAGCTGACCCACGACGTGCTCGATCTCGTGCTCGCGGCACCGCGCCGGCGCGCGGGTCAAGCTCAGCTCGCGGCCGCGCAGGCGCGCGCCGCCGCCGACCTCGTGGCGCTGGTCGCGGCGGCGGAGGAGGCCTACGTCGCGGTCGCGGCCGCGCGCGATGCGGTCGCGGCGGCGCGCGACGGCTTCGACGCGGCCGCGGCGGCGGCCGACCTCGTCGAGCGGATCCACGCCGCCGGCGGCACGACGGATCTCGCGCTCGCGCGCGAGCAGGCGATGCGCGAGGAGGCGCGGCTCGACGTCGCCCGCGCCGAGGCCGACGTCGAGGCAGCGCGCGCCGAGCTCGACGCCGTGCTCGGGCTGACCGGCGCGTCCACCTCGTGGACGGCGGGGGAGGGCGTCGCCGAGCTGCCGGTCGAGCCCCCGATGCTCGACGATCTCGAGAGCACGGCCGTCGCGACCTCGCTCGAGCTCGCGGCGCTGCGCGCCGACGCCCTCGCCGCCGCGAACCGCGCGCGCGAGGCCGGGGTCAAGGCGTGGCTCCCGGAGCTCGGCGCCGGCGTCGCGGCCGAGTATCACGACGGTGGCTGGTTCCCGGGGCCGACCGTGCGCGTCGGCCTCCCGCTGGTCTCGGGCGACCGGGCGCGCGCACGTTCCGCCCGCGCGGCCGGAGACGAGGTCGCGGCGCGGACGTTCGCCGTCGCCGCCGAGGTGCGGGCGCGCGCCCGCGCGGTCCGCATGCGCGCGCTGGCGTCGTACGACGAGGCGCGCCACGTGCGCGACGTGCTCCTGCCGCTGCGCCGGCGCGTCCTCGAGGAGACCGTCCTCCAGTACAACGCGATGAACGCGTCGCCGCTCGAGCTCCTCGCCGCGCGGCGCGAGCTCACCCGCACGGAGCTCGCCCTCCTGGCGGCGCGCCGCCGCTTCGTGTCGTCGATGATCGCGGCCGAGGCGCTGCGCGACGGCGCCGCCGTCGCGTCCGGCCACACGCCCTCGTCGGCCCCGGCGCCGGCATCCACTCCTGCATCCGGAGCCCACTGATGAACCGTCGCGAGCTCCTGTCCACCATCGCCGGCGGCGCCGCCGCCCTCACCGCGAGCAACGCGCTCGCCCAGCCCGGCGCCGTCGCGCCGCCGGCGACGCCCTCGCGCGGGCGCCCCGCCGACGGGCGCTACACGCCGGTCGTCGTCCCCAACGGCCACACGCTGCCGTATCGCGTCGTCGGCGGCGTGAAGGTGTTCCACCTCGTCGCCGAGCCCATCACCCACGAGATCGCGCCCGGCCTCACGATCGAGACCTGGGGTTACAACGGCGGCACGCCCGGGCCGGTCATCGAGGCGGTGCAGGGCGACAAGGTCCGCTTCTACGTGACCAACCGCTTGCCCGAGGCGACGACCGTGCACTGGCACGGCATCTTCCTGCCCGCGGGCATGGACGGCGTCGCGGGGCTCACGCAGAAGGCGATCCCGCCGGGCGCGACCTACCGCTACGACTTCACGTTCGATCGCGCGGGCACGTTCATGTACCACCCGCACTTCGACGAGATGACGCAGATCGCGCTGGGCATGGTCGGCATGATCGTCGTCCATCCGCGACGCGCGCCGACGGGGCGCCGCGTGCGCGACTACGCGCTCATGCTCCACGAGTGGAAGATCGAGCCGGGCGCGCGCCGCCCCGATCCGCTCGCGATGAACGACTTCAACCAGCTCGCGTTCAACGGCAAGGGCTACCCGGCGACGGCGCCGCTCGTCGCCGAGCGTGGCGACCTCGTGCGCATCCGCATCGGCAACCTCGGGCCGATGGATCACCACCCGATCCACCTGCACGGCTACGCGTTCCAGGTGGTCGAGACCGACGGCGGACCGGTGCCGCCGTCGGCGCGCTGGCCGGAGACCACGGTGCTGGTGCCGGTCGGCTCGGTCCGCGTCGTCGAGTTCGTCGCCGACGCGCTCGGCGACTGGCCGATGCACTGCCACATGACCCACCACGTCATGAACCAGATGGGCCACGACGTGCCCAACCTCATCGGCGCCGACGTGCGCGGCGTCGACGCGTCGATCGGCCGCCTGGCGCCCGGCTACATGACGATGGGGCACGACGGCATGGGCGCCATGGCGTCGATGAAGATGCCGCTGCCGCGCAACAGCATCTCGATGCTCGCCTCGCCGGGCCCGTTCGGGCCGATCGACATGGGCGGCATGTTCACGATCCTGAAGGTGCGCGAACGTCTCGAAGGGGACGGTGATCCGGGCTGGTACGAGCATCCCGCCGGCACGGTGGCGTCGGAGGCGACGGCCGCCGACCTCGCGCGCGACGGGATCGTGGTGCCGTAACCGGCGGCCGGCGCCGGCGTAGGACCGGCGCCATGTTCAGCACGAGCACGCTCGGGGTCGCGTTCGTCGTCCTGGGGTTCGGGGCGATGTTCCTCATGTACCACCTGTGGGGGTACCCCTTCGACAAGGCGACGCGCACCAGCGCCGCGCCGCGGTGGGCGATGTACCTGCACCGCGTGCTCGGGTACCTGTTCGCGCTCGTCTACGTGCTCCTGATGGTCGAGATGGTGCCGCGCCTGTGGCAGTACCAGGTCGAGTTCCCGGCGCGCACGGTCGTGCACATGGTCGTCGGCTTCACGATCGGGTTCCTCCTGCTCGTGAAGATCTCGATCATGCGGTGCTTCCGCCACTTCGAGGAGTGGATGCCGTACCTCGGCACGGCGATCATGCTGGGCACGGTCGTCTTGCTCGGGCTCTCGTTGCCGTATGCGCTACACGAGGAAGCGCTCGCGGCGAACGCGCCGGGCGGCAGCGCGTTCTCGCAGGCGAGCCAGGAGCGCGTCGCGCGCCTCCTGCCGTCGGCAGGACTCCCGGCCGAGGCCAACCTCGACGAGCTGTCCACGGCGTCGAGCCTGCGCGCGGGGCGAAGCGTGCTGACGAAGAAGTGCATCGTGTGCCACGACCTGAAGACGATCCTCGACCAGCCGCGCACGCCGGCCGGCTGGTACGGCGTCGTCGAGCGCATGGGCGACAAGCCGACCTTGTTCACGCCGCTCTCCGACCAGGAGATGCTCCGCGTGACGGCGTACCTCGTCGCGATCACGCCCGACCTGCAGAAGTCGCGTCGCCAGCGCCGCGAGGAGGAGCTCGCGCGCGCCGAGGCCATGCAGACGGCCGCGCTGCCGACCGCCGCGTCGGCCGTGGGCATGCCCATGGCTCCGCCCGCGCCGGTGGTCGATCTCGCGCAGGCCCGGATGACCTACGAGGATGTCTGCTCGCAGTGCCACGAGCTCGCCGACGTGGACGCGGCGCCGCCGATGACCGCCGAGGAGTCCTCGGAGCTCATCCGCCGCATGATCACCGACAACGACGCCGAGCTGACGAAGGAGCAGATCGAGGCCGCGCACGCCTACATGGTGGCGCACTTCGTCGACAAGAAGATCTGATCAGGGCGCACCGAGCTCGCGGGCGAGCAGGTAGATCATGAGCCGCGCGGCGACGCGGTGGTACGCGGCGTCGACGGTGGCGACCGTGTCTCCCGGCTGGTGGTAGTGGGGCGTGGTGTCGCCCGAGACGTACTCCTCGGTGAGGCCCGCGGCCGCGAAGCCCTGCGCGCGGAACGACTCGTGGTCGGTGGAGTTGATCGTGGTCTGCACGACCTGGGCGCCGACGGCGGCGGCCGCGGCCTGGTACTGGGCGAAGAGCGCCGGGGTGGGCTGCTCGATCTCGAAGCGGAGATCGTCGTCCATGTCCCACCCGGCCTGATCGATGGTGTGGGCGGCGATGATGTTGGTGCCCGCTGCGCGGGCCGCCGCCGCGTAGACACCCGAGCCGATGAGCCCGACCTCCTCCTGATCGAAGAAGACGAACGCGACGTTGGTGTCGCGGCACGAGACGCCGGCCAGCGCGCGCGCCGTCGCCAGCACGACCGCCACGCCGGTCGCGTTGTCGTTGGCGCCCGGGCTGTCGCTCACCGAGTCGAAGTGCGCGCCGAAGACGATCCAGGCGTCGGTGGTCACCGTCGCGGGGAGCTCGGCGGCCACGTTGGCGCCGGACTCGTACGCGAGCGTCATCGGCGTGAGGCCGAGCGCCGTGAGCTGGCCCGTGAGGTAGCCGCGCGCCGCGTTGCGCTGGGCGACCGTCGCGCGCGGCGCGGCCGCGAGTTGCTGCACGTGGCCCGCGAGATACGACGCCAGCCAAGCCGGTTCGGCGACGGGCGCCAGGCACGTGCCGCCGCCGCCGTCGCCGTCGAGCGACGTCGCGTCGATCGCGTCGCCGCCGCCGTCGTCACCCGCGCCGTCGTCGCCCGCGCACCCGGCGGCCGCGATCGCCAGCACGAGCGCTGTTCGTGCCCTCACGTCGCCGGCTTCCGAGGCGTCGCCGGCGGGGCGGTGTAGTCGACGCGCACCTCGAGGTGGAAGTGATCGTCGTGGCTCTGCGGATCGTTGCGCGGCGTCAGGATCGTGCGGAAGCCGCCCGAGTCGCCGAGCGCCTGCTCGGCGTCGAGCAGGAGCGCGTCGCCGAGCGGGTAGTCGTCGAGGACCAGCGCCTTGCGGCCGTCGTCGTCGACGAAGCTACGGACGTCGATCGCCAGCCCCAGCGCGTGGCGCGAGAGGGACCGCAGCTGCTTCCCGTTGACCCGCACCTTCGAGTACTCGTGGATGCGCGAGAAGTGCAGCTCGCGGACGCCGACCGCGTGCAGCGCCGGCAGATGACGGGCGAGCCCGAGCGCGAGCGCGCAGTCCATGACGTGCGGCCCGCGCCGGTACACCGACACGAGCTTCACGCCGCCGAGCTCCATGTCCGGCAGCGTGATCGGCGTCGCGACCTTGCGCGCCTTCGCCGCCGGCTTCCACGCGATGCCGAGCGTGTCGAGCTCGTCGGTGCAGACCTTGCCCGCCTCCACCATCGCCTTCGACGGTGGCCACGTCCAGCCGGTCGGCATGTTGGTCCGCTTCGATCGCGGCTGCGTGACCTTGGCCTGCTTGCCCCGCTTCTTCGTCTTCTTCTTCCGGGCGCCGGCCTCGGCCACCGGGGCGCCGACGAGGGCGACGGCGACGGCCGTGACGAAGGCCACGCGGGCGGGAGACGGCATCTCGCGCACGTTACTACCGCGGCGACGTCCTGGGCGACCAGCGCGAGTCGAAGGACGCGCCACTCCCGCAACCCGGCGAGATGGCTTGGATTACGCTCGGCCTCCATGGATATCGAGCAGCTCGAGGGGCTGGCGCTCGGCGACGATCGCTCGTCCGCGCTCGCCGGTCTGGTCGCCGGCACCGAGGAACACGACTACTGGCGCGCCGTGCACCTGCAGCACCGCGGCGCGCTCGCCGAGGTCGACGCGCTCCTCGCGCGCTGGCGCTCGCGCCACGGCGACTCCGCGCTCCGCGCGCGCCTGGATCGGCGACAGCTGCTCCTGCGCGCCGGCGTCGCGCTCGCCGAGGTCGCGGACCGCCTGCGCGACGAGGCCGGCGCGGTGCTCCACCACGAGCCCGAGATCGAGGCCGCCGCGGCCCGCCATCCGTCGCGCTTCGCCGACGCGCGCCTCGACGAGGACAAGCTGCTCGAGCTCGCGCTCTCGCGCGGCCGCGGCCTCGACGAGGTCACGCCGGCGGGGCTGGTCCGTCTCGTCGGCCGGACGCTCGACGCGCACCAGCGACGGCTCCTGCTCGAGCGCCTCGACCGCACCGGCCTCCCCGGCCTCGTCGCGCTCGTGGCCGCCGACCTCGGCGAGAAGAGCTCGAAGGGCTTCGGCTCGCTCGCGATCCATCATCGTCTCACGCGCGCCGAGCTGGAGGAGCTCGCGCGGGCGCGGCCGGCCCTCCGCCAGCAGCAGGCCTGGGTCGAGGCCCTGGTGACGCGGCTCCGCCCGCCGCCGCACGTCGACTGGGAGCTCGATCTGGCCGCGCGCATCGCGTACCTCGACGAGCTGTGGACCGCGGTGGCCTCCCTGCCACCGTCGTTCAACTCGCTCAAGGCGCACGTGCGCTATCACCGCCTCGCGTGTGACCTGCGCGCCGGCGTGTTCGATCGCGGCCGGCTGCTCGCGTACCTCGCGTTGCCGCGGCGCGGGACCTACGTGCGCGGCGCCTGGCTCGAGAAGCTCGAGCAGGGCACCGTCGCCGCGCTCGATCACGACTTCTCGCGCGTCACCGGCCTCGCGCCCGTGGCCGGAGACGAGGCGCTCGTGCGCACGTACCTCGCCCACTTCTTGCGCACCGAGGACGCCGCCGGGTTCGGCGAGCACGTCGAGGCGCTCTGGCTCCAGCGGCTGCTCGCCGAGACCCGGCTCCTCGCCGGCGACGCCGACGTCGATCGCTGGACGTCCGTGCTCGGCGCCGCCGCGGTCACGGCGCTGCGCGACCGGGTCGAGCTCGACTTCGCGCCGACCAACCCCCGGCGTTTCGGACGCGACACGCGGGTCGCGCTCGAGGTCGACATCAAGCACGCCGGCACGCTGCGCCTGAAGGTGTTTCGCATCGACGTCGCCGCGCACTTCCACGCGCGCGGCGCCGACGTCGACACCACGCTCGACCTCGACGGCCTCGCCGCGGGCTGGGAGGAGCTGCGGACGTGGACCGCGCCGCCGCTCCAGCGCGTGCGCACCCGGCTCGAGCTCGACGCGTGCGCGCGGCCGGGCACCTACGTGGTCGAGCTGATCGCGGGCGGCAAGGCGAGCCGCGCCCTCGTGCGCAAGGGCGACCTCCGCTACACGACGCGGCCGAGCGCCGCCGGGCTCGCGCTCACGGTGCTCGACGACGCGGGGCGTCCGTGCCCCGGCGCGAGCGTGTGGATGGGCGGCCGCGCGTACCAGGCGCGCGAGGACGGCGACGTGACGTTGCCGTTCTCGACCCGCGGCGGCCAGACCCCGATCCTCCTCGTCGACGGGGACCTGGCGGTCGTGTCGTCGGTGCAGCTCCCCGCGGAGCGCTACGCCCTCGACGCCGCGATCCTGCTCGACCGCCAGGCGGTCCTGCCCGGCCGCGACGCGACCGCGCTGGTGCGCGTGACGTTGACCGTCGCCGGCGTCCCCGCGACGCTCGCGCTCCTCGAGGAGCCGTACGCCGAGATCACCGCGGCCGACCGCGCGGGCGTGCCGGCGACGCGGCGCCAGCCGCTGGTGCTCGCGGATGGGGCCGAGGTCGAGCTCCCGATCGCCGTCCCCGAGAACGCCGCCTCGCTGACGATCACGGTCGGCGGCCGCACCCGCGTCGTGTCCGAACAGCGGACGGTCGACCTCGTCGCCGAGGCGTCGATCGAGATCGGGGCGATGCACGCGGAGACCGCGACCGAGTCCCTCTATCTGGAGCGCGACGCCGACGGCTTCTCGCTGCGCTTGCTCGGCAAGTCCGGCGAGCCCCGCGCCGGCCGCGCGGTGTCGCTGAAGCTGCGGCTGCGCGCCGTGACGTTCCTCTGGGAGGTCACCCTCGCCACCGACGAGCGAGGGCGCATCGCGCTCGAGCGACTGCCGGGTGTCACCGGCATCCACGCCACGACGACGACCGGGCTCGCGCTCGACTTCGCGCCGACGCCGCCGGCGCCGCCGCCCGAGCCCCTGATGACCGCGCGTGAAGGCGACGACGTGCTCGTGCCGGTGGCCGTCGACGATCGCGGCGGTTCCTCCCCCGACTGGACGATCGTCGAGCTGCGCGGCGAGGCGCCCGCGATCGACCACGGCGCGCGCGCGCGCCTCGACGCCGGCGTCCTGCGCGTCACCGGGTTGCCCGCCGGCGAGCACGTGATCGCCGTGCGCGGCCAGCCGGCGGTGCGGGTGACCGTGGTGCCGGCCGGCGCCCCGCTCGCGGGGAGCTGGGCGACGCTCCCCGCAGCGCTCGTCGAGCTGCGCGCGCCGGCGACCGTGCTCGGCGCGGTCGTCGCCGGCCCCGAGTCGCTCGACGTCCACGTCCTCGGCGCCACGCCGAACACGCGCGTCCACGTCGTCGCGACCCCGCTGTGGTCGGCGCCGGCGTGGTCGGGCGAGCTATCGACGACGGTGCGCGCGCCCCAGCTGCGGCGTCAGCCGGCCGCCGAGAGCCATTACGTGTCCGGGCGCGACATCGGCGACGAGTATCGCTACGTGCTCGATCGCCAGCACGCACTCCGGCGCGCCGGGCTCCTGCTCGACCGGCCGAGCGTGCTGCTCAATCCGTGGGCGCTGCGCACGACGTCGACGGAGGTCCAGACCGCCGCCGCGGGTGGCGCGTGGAAGGGGTCGCCACCGCGGAGCGCGCCGATGGCCGCGCCGGCCGCCGGCGCCGGGTACCAGCGCGAGGAGGGGGGAGGCCGCATGGACGCGTCGTACGCCTCGTACGACTTCCTCGCCGAGGCGCCGGTCGTGCTCGCCAACCTGCGGCCCGACGCATCGGGCCGCGTGCGCGTGCCGCGCGCGTCGCTCGGCGGCGCGACGCTCGTGCGGGTCGTCTGCGTCGATCCGTCGGGCGCGTCGGCCCGCCTGGTGCCGCTGCCGTCGCGCACGCTCGCGGTGCGCGATCTGCGCCTGGGCCGGGCGTTGCCCGGCGATCGCCACTTCCGCGAGGACCGCCGGCTGCGCGCCCTGCCGGCGGGCGAGTCGCTCGCCGTCGCCGACCGCGCGACCACACGCGTCGAGCTGGTCGACACCGTCGAGAAGCTGTATCGCGCGCTGTGCGCGATCTCGGGTGACGACGACCTCGCCGCGTGGAGCTTCCTGCCGCGCTGGGCGTCGCTGTCACGCGACGAGAAGCTCACCCACTACTCGAAGCATGCGTGCCACGAGCTCGCGCTCTTCATCTACTTCAAGGACCGCCCGCTGTTCGACGAGGCGCTGCGCCCGTTCCTCGCGAGCAAGCTGCACAAGACGTTCGTCGACCACTGGCTCCTCGACGAGGACCTGACGCCGTACCTCGAGTCCTGGCGCTTCGCCCGCCTCAACGCGCTCGAGCGGGCGCTCCTGGCGCGGCGCTTGCCCGCGCGGCGCGACGCGATCGCGCGCGCGCTGGCCGACGCGGTCGATCTGACCCCGCCCGATCCCGAAGGCGAGGACCGGCTCGTCGACGCGTTCCTCGCCGGCGGCAAGCTGTCGGGCGACGCGATCGACGTCGCGGGCGCCGCGGAGAGCGAGGCGGCCGCGCCGGAGGAGCGCTACGCGGGCGCCAGCAAGGCGTTCGCCGCCGACGAGCTCTCCCTCGAGGAGGACGGCGAGGTCGCCGACCGCGCGCCGCCGAAGGCGAAGCGCGCGATGAGGCCGCAGGCGCCGCCGCCACCGGCGGCGATGCCGACGGCGATGGCGGGCCCCGGCGGACCGAGCGTCCGCGGGCTCACCGGCGACTTCGACGCGACCCGCCTGCGCGCGGATCTGGCGACCCGCGAGGCCGCGGCGCCGCTCTACCGCGGCGCCGACAAGACGCAGGAGTGGGCGGAGCACAACTGGTGGCACACGCGCGTCGAGGACGCCGACGCCGACCACGTGCCGGTCGCCAGGCTGTGGCGCGACCTGGCCGCGCACGGCGACGGGCCCTTCCTGTCGCCGCACGTCGCCGGCATCGCGACCGGGTTCGCCGCGTGTGTGGCCGCGCTCGCCGTGCTCGACCTCCCGTTCGCGGCCGGCGAGCACGCCATCGTCGCGCGCGGCGCCGGCGCCGACGTCACGGCCGGCTCCCACGCGCTCGCCGCCGTGGCGGCGCTCGACGACGTGGCCGGGCCGCCGCTCGAGCAGGTGCTCGTCGGGCAGAGCTACTTCCGCGCCGACGATCGCTGGGAGTGGGACGGCGCCGAGCAGCGCGAGAAGTACGTGACCGGCGAGCTGCTCGTCGCCGTCGTGTACCAGTGCCAGGTCGTGGTGACGAACCCGACCAGTCGCCTGCAGCGGCTCGCCGTGCTCCTGCAGATCCCGGCCGGCGCGATGCCGGTCGCCGGCGGCGTCGCGACCCGCACCCACCGGGTCGAGCTGTCGCCGTACGCGACCTCGTCGATCGAGTACGCGTTCTACTTCCCGGCGCCGGGCGCGTTCGCGCACTACGGCGCGCAGATCACGCGTGGCGACGAGCTGGTCGCGGCCGCGCCGGCGCGCGAGCTCACCGTCGTGCGCGAGCCGACGACGGTCGACACGGCGTCGTGGTCGCACGTCTCGCAGCGCGGGACCCTCGACGAGGTCGTCACGTTCCTCGCCACGCAGAACCTCGGCCGCATCGACCTGACCCGCGTGGCGTGGCGCCTGAAGGAGCGAACCGCGTTCGAGCGCATCATCACGACCCTCGCCGCGCGTCACGTCCACGACGGCACCCTGTGGGCGTACGCGCTGGTCCACGGTGATCGCGCGCGCGTCGCCGAGTGGCTCGCCCATCAGCCTGACTTCCTCGCCCTGGCCGGACCCGAGCTCGACGCCGGCCTCGCGCCGCTCGAGCCGATCGCGCGCGGCCTCTACCAGCACCTCGAGTACGCGCCGCTGGTCAACGCGCGCGCCCACCGCCTGGGCGAGCGCCGCCGGGTGCTGAACGACGGCCTGGCGGCGCAGTGGCGCGCGTTCCTCGAGCGCGTGGCGTCGACGCGCGCGCCGGGGCGTGACGACTGGCTCGCCGCCGCGCACTACCTGTTCACGATGGACCGGCCCGACGACGCCGCGCGCGTGCTCGACCGGGCAGGCGACGGCGCGCCGGGCGGCGCGGCGGCGCTGCAGCTCGCCTACCTCGCCGCCTACGCGGCGGCGGCGCGCGGCGATCTCGCGGCGGCGCGCGCCCACGCGGCGCCCCACGCCGGCCATCCGGTCGATCGCTGGCGTCACCGCTTCGCGGCGCTGGTCGCGATGCTCGACGAGGTCGAGGGCGTCTCCGCGGCGTCCGTCGAGGTCGGCGCGCGCGACCACCGCGACCGCACGATGGACCGGCTCGCC
>DDTA01000341.1:21841-22000 GCA_002344285.1 Myxococcales bacterium UBA2376 | reverse complement strand
CGAGCTCCTGTTCTCGCGCCAGCCCTTCCTGAGCGCGGCGACCGATCGCTTCTCGTTCATCGCGCCGGGTGCATCGCGCGACGTGGAGCTGGCCGCGGCCGGCCGCACCGTGGTGCCCATCCCCGACGAGATGACCCGGGCCAACCTGGTCATCGACGC
>DDTA01000341.1:14448-21784 GCA_002344285.1 Myxococcales bacterium UBA2376 | reverse complement strand
GGACGGCTACACCGACCTGCGCGGTCGCGTCGACTACGCGACGCTCTCGACCTCGGACCTCGACAACGTCGAGCGCTTCGCGCTGCTCGTCCTGCACGACACGGCGGGCGCGTCGGTCCTGGAAGCCGAGCCGCCGACCCGGTAGGTCCGGTCGACGGCGTCAGTGGGTGTTGCCGACGGTCGCGGTGCCCGCCGGCGGCGTCAGCAGCTGGCCGCGCGCGTCGTGCACGATCGCCATGCTCACGGCGGTCTCGACGTCGGGCGCGAACGCGAGGTGGCCGGGCACGCGCTTGATGCCCGCGCGCTCGAAGGTCTCGGCGACGGGCGGCTGGAGCCCGCACAGGATCGTCTTCGTGTGCGAGCGCCGGAGCCCGTCGAGGATGCCCTCGAGCGCGACCAGGCCGGTCGCGTCGACGACCGGCACGTGGCGCATGTCGAGGATGATCACCTTGGTGTGGTCGCCGATGTGCTCGAGGGTGGCCAGCGCCACGTTGGCCGCGCCGAAGAACATCGGCCCGGCGATCTCGTAGAGCTGCACGCCGGGCGGCATGGCGAGCTTCTGGGCGGTGGTGGTGTCGAGCGTCACCCGGGTCAGCACCGCCATGCGCCGCATGAAGAGCAGCGCCGCGAGCATGACGCCGACCGAGACGGCGACGACCATGTCGAAGAGCACGGTCAAGAGGAAGCAGGTGAGCAGCACGATCACGTCGCTGCGCGGCGCGACCCGGGTCAGCCGGACGAAGTGCCGCGCCTCGCTCATGTTCCTGGCGACGACGAGCAGCAGCGCGGCGAGGGCGGCCATCGGCAGGTACGCGACCAGCGGCGCGAGCGCGATCGTCGACGCCAGGATGAAGACGGCGTGGACCAGCACGGAGATCGGGGAGCGGGCCCCGGCGCGGATGTTGGTCGCGGTGCGCGCCAGCGCGCCGGTCGCCGCGATGCCGCCGAAGAACGGGACCACCATGTTGGCGACGCCGAGCGCGATGAGCTCGCTGTTGGGATCGTGCTTGGTCCCCATCATGCCGTCGGCGATCACCGCCGCCATGAGCGACTCGATCGCGCCCAGCATCGCGATCGCGAAGGCGGCGGGCATCAGCTCGCGGATGAGCGACCAGGTGAGCGTGAACTCCGCGCCGTTCGCGCCGCCGAGCTCCCACGGCCACACCGGCATCGGCGGCAGCGGTGGGATGCCGTGGATGGTCTCTCCGTCGATGACGACCTGGAACTTCGAGCCGATCGTCGCGGCGTGGAAGTCGGTCACCAGGTGATCGCAGAGCGCGGCGATCACCGCCGCCGCCGCGAGCGCGAGGAGCGGCGCCGGCACGCGCTTCACGACCCTGGGGATGAGCACGAGGAGCGCGAGCGTCACCGCCGCGATGCCGGCGTCCCAGCCGTTGACCGCGTGCCGCGCGTGCCACAGCGCCTCGAGGTACTCGACGACGCCCTCGGGGCGACCCGCCGGCGTCACGCCCATCACGTCCTTGAGCTGGAGGAGCGCGATCACGAGGCCGATGCCCGCCGTGAACCCGGTGGTCACCGGGTGCGGGATGTACGTCATGAAGCGCCCGAAGCGCGCCAGCCCCATGAACACGAGGATCACGCCCGCCATGAAGCCGGCGACGAGCAGGCCGCCGAGGCCGTGTGCGTGGACGATCGGCAGGAGGATGACGACGAACGCCGCGGTCGGCCCCGTGACCTGCGCGCGCGTGCCGCCGAGCAGCGCGACGATGATGCCGGCGATGATCGCCGTGTAGAGGCCGTGCTGCGGCGGGACGTCGACCGCCGTGGCGAGCGCCATCGACAGCGGCAAGGCGACGATGCCGACCACCAGCCCGGCCAGCGCGTCGGCGCGGAAGTCCTTGGCGGTGTAGCCTTCCCGGAGCCGACCTCGCAGGCCGAACCCGAGCAGATCCTTCACCCGGTACGCGAGCGCGAGCTGCGCCTTCAGGGCGTCGGTCAGCTCGTCGACATACCGCTTCACTTGGTGCCCAACAGATACCAAGCCGTGACCGACAAGTCACGGGTTTCGCATCGGAGCTCCCATGGCCCATCGCGCCACCTTCACCGTCGAGACTCGAGGTCGCGGCACCTACGACATCACCGCTCGTGTCGCCGCCGCGCTCGACGGCGCCGGACGTGTGCAAGGTCTTGCACACGTGTTCTGTCATCACACGAGCGCGTCGCTCATCCTGTGCGAGAACGCCGATCCGTCGGTGCGCCGCGATCTCGATGCGTTCTTCGCGCGCCTCGTGCCCGACGGTGATCCGCGGTTCGAGCACGACGCCGAGGGCGACGACGACATGCCGGCGCACATCCGCACCGTGCTGACGCAGAGCGCGCTGCTCGTGCCGGTCGCCGACGGGCGCCTCGATCTCGGCACGTGGCAGGGCATCTACGTGTGGGAGCACCGCACCTCGCCGCACCGGCGCCGCGTCACGGTCACGCTCGTGAGCTGAGCCTTCGACTCGCTCCGCTCGCTCAGGCCGGACGGGTCAGATCAGAGCGCGCCGACGAGGAACGCGGGCGCGCCGGTCGCGGCGTCGAACGCCTGCAGGTTGCCCCAGGCCGAGACCACGACGCGATCACCGGTCATCATCACGCCGGTCAGCACCAGGTGGTGCTCGTGCTGGAGCGGCTGGTCCCAGAGCCGGCGCCCGTCCTCGAGCGCGAAGCCCGTGATCCGCGGTCCGCCCTTGCTCTCGTACACGGCGAACACGGCGGTCTCGCTGACGGTGACGTGCTGGTCGTCGGCGCGCGCGCCGAGCGGATCGCTGGCGGGGACGACGGCCTTCCAGCGGGCCTGGGTGCCGTCGAGCACCGCCAGCATCGGCACCGCCGTGCCAGGGTGCTTGCCGCCGATGGCGACGATGGGCCCCGTGCCGCGGCGCACGACGCGCTCGAGGTTCATGCCGTCGATCCGGGGCAGCTTGGACCACGAGTCGGCGGTGGCCAGCCCCGGCATGTGCTCGCGCTCGTTGATCGGCACCGGCAAGCACGTCCCGGGAGGCAACTCGGCGGCGACCCAGGCCGGCGGCTGCAGGGCCGCCCGCCTGGCGCGGCGATCGATCACGTCCGGGGCCACGCGATCGTCGCGGGCGCCGTCGGCGAGGGCGATCCGGTGCCACCGTTCGTCGGCGGTCTGGACGGTGACCGCGCCGGCCTCGCCGTCGCTGCACGCCCGGCGGACGCGCTCGCCGAGCGTCGACGTCCAGCGCGGCGCGCCGCGCGTCGCGTCGAACGCCTGGAGCTCACCCGAGGCTGTCGCCAGCACGACGAGCCCGCCGGCGGCGAAGACCAGCGCCTGGGTGGTGTCCGCGTACGTGCCGAGCCGGGCGGTCTTCCACAGCAACGCGCCGTCCCTGCCCGAGTGTGCGGCGAGCTGGGCGCGATCGCCGTCGAGGACGTTGCGCGTGAGCCCGACGAGGTCGTCGACGCCGTCGCCGTCGACGTCGACCACGATCGGCGGGCTCGCGCTCCAGGTGTCGGGACGGGCGGCGGCGCCGGGGAGGGCGGGGATGCCGGGGATCGAGACCTTGCCGACGGCGCGAAACGCCATCAGCGCGCCGAACGCGGTCATGCCCAGCGTGAGGGCGATGGGCAGGAAGATCGCGGCGCGGTTGACGCGCTGGCGCGCGACCGGGCGCGGCGCGCCCTGCTCGGGCGGAAGCGGGCGCGGGACCTGGAGGATCCGGCTCCGGCCCTGCACCCGCGACGAGGTCCCGCAGTACTGGCAGATGACCGACGACGCGCCGTCATCCACGTTCAGTCCCGCGCCGCATTGCGGACACTTGACCTGGATCGCTCGCACCCACCGACAGTAGCCGAACCCGGATGAACCGCCGCCGACACGGGGGCCATTCCCGGATCCGGGCGCCGGATCGACCGGCCGCGCCGTGTCCCGGCGCAGATGCGCCGGCGCATCACCCGGGCGCCGGGGAGTCAGGCGCGGTGGCCTTGCATTCGGGGCCCGTTCGCAGAAGATCCGCCGCATGAGCGTTGCCCGTCGTCTGTCCTTCGGCCTGGGGTTGGCCGCGATCGCCCTCCTGGTGGCGTGTCCGTCGCCGCCGCCGCGCACGTCGTTCACGTACACCGAGCTGCGGTCGAAGCTGCCGAACGGGCTCCGCTACGTGATCATGCCCGACGCGACCACGACCCAGGTCGAGGTCGACATCCGCTACGACGTGGGCTCGCGCGAGGATCCGCCGGGCAAGGCCGGCATCGCGCACCTCGTCGAGCACCTCATGTTCCAGCAGCGCCCGGATGGTCCGGATACCGCGCCGCTCATGAAGTCGATCAACCAGCTGACGACGTTCTTCAACGCCTACACCAACTGGGACACGACGCACTACATGATGGCGAGCCGCGCCGACCAGCTCGACGCGCTGCTCAAGATCGAGGCGATGCGGATGTTCTTCCGCTGCCAGACCATCTCCGAGGACGAGTTCCAGCGTGAGCGCGAGGTCGTCCGCAACGAGATCCGTCAGCGCACCGGCACGCCCGACGGTCGCATCTGGGATCTCGTCCTCGCCGAGGTCTATCCCAAGAACCACGCCTACGCGCGCATGATCGGCGGTGACGACACCAACCTGTCGAGCATCACGCTCCAGGACTCGTGCGACTTCATGCAGAAGTACTACACGCCGGATCGCGCGACGGTCATCGTCGCCGGCGGCGTCGACCCCAACGAGACCGCGAAGCTCATCAAGAAGTGGTTCGGTCCGCTCGAGCCCCTCAAGGGTGCGCCCCGCGTCGAGGTCGCGCCGGTGACCCGGGTCACCGCGGGCCGCGCCGAGTACGAGCTCGACATCGAGCGTCCGGTCGTGGTCGTCGCGTGGCCGCTGCCGGCGAGCAACACGCCCGAGGGGCGCGCGGTCCGCTTCGGCATCGGCTCGACGTGGTTCGAGACCGCGATCAAGGCCGATGACTACAACTTCGCGTACAGCGTCGAGCCGATCGTCCTCGGCGGCCAGCTCGCGCCGGTCTTCGGCCTCGCCATCGAGCTGAAGGGCATGGACAAGCTCGGCGAGGCCCTCGACTTCGTCCAGAAGGCGGCCAAGTCGGCGCACCGTGGGCTGGACGGCGGCAGCTGGGCGCAGCTCGAGGAGGAGAAGGCGCGCCAGAAGGCGTCGTTCCTCGAGAGCCTCGAGCAGCTCACGTCCCGGACCAACACGATGGGCGAGCTCATCCAGTTCGACAACGAGACCGACTTCGACTCGAGCGACGTCTACCTGCTGAAGGAGATGCAGCGGAGCGTCGACTTCGACGGCTCGTACGCCGCCGGCCAGGTCAAGAAGGCCCTCGACTGGGACAAGGCCAAGGTCATCGTCTTCAAGGCGAGCAAGACCGGCATCCGCGGCGACAAGCGCACCAAGCTGAAGTTCGAGACCAAGTCCCACGACAAGAAGGAGATCCCGGAGGTCGATCCGCGCGAGGCCAAGGTCCCGCTCAAGGTCGCCGCCGACTTCAAGGTGTTCGAGGCCGTCCGTCGCTTCGAGATGTCGAACGGCATGAAGGTCGTGCTCCTGCCGCTGGAGACGCCGTTCCCGCTGGTCTCCGCCAGCCTCATCTTCGACGTCGGCGACGTCCACTCCGGTGGCGTCCCCGGGCTCGCCAGCTACGCGGCGCGGTTCCGCCGCCTGCCCATGGACGCCGAGCGCTTCTTCCGCGCCGGGATCAGCGCCGGCGGCGGCACGACCAGCGACCACACGATCTTCTCGAGCGGCGGCCTCGATATCTACCTGCCCGAGATCGTCGCCGCGCTCGAGCGCATCATCGCGGCCGGCGAGTACAGCCAGGTCGGGATCGAGGGCTTCCAGAAGAACTTCAAGGAGAGCTTCGCGCGCCGCGACCGCCAGCAGGACTTCGAGTTCCGCCGTCAGCTCTTGCAGGCGATCTACGGCGCCGACCACCCCTACACGAAGAACGCGCTGCTCACGCCCGAGTCGGTCATGCAGATCGGTCGCGACCGGCTCGAGGACTTCCGGCGCACGCACTACACCGCCGGCAACGCGACGCTCGTCCTCGCGGGCAAGTTCGACCGTCCGGTCGAGAAGGTCGAGGAGCTGGTCCGCTCGACGTTCGGCAGCTGGGATCGCAGCCGCGTCGACGAGCCCATCCCGCCCGACCAGCGTCCGCGCACCGCCGCCGAGGTCATCGGCGTCGTCGGCGACGAGCTGCCCCAGATGCGCGTCGCGATGGCGTACCCCGCCCCCGCCGGCATCGACGGGCAGGAGGCGGCCCGCCAGGTCCTCGCCGAGATGCTCAACCTGCGCATGGGCGAGATCCGCTTCAAGCTCGGCTCGACCTACGGCGTCTACGCCGGCCGTAGCCCGCGGGTAGGCCCGACGGCGTACCAGATGGGCGGCACCGTCGATGCGCCCCGCGCCGGCGAGTCGCTGAAGGCGATGCGCGACGGCATCGAGTCGCTCCGGCAGGGCGTCAACTTCGACGTCGACTTCGTGCGCGCCCGACGCGCGCTGATCGAGAACCTGCTCGGCCAGTCGACGGTGTCGGGCGAGATGGTCTGGCGCCTGGGGACGATCGAGATGTTCGGGCTGCAGGCCAACTACTACGACCAGCTGATCAAGCAGATCGCGGCGGTGTCGCCGGCCCAGGTGAAGATGCTCATCAAGAAGGAGCTGGAGCCCAAGAACGAGATCATCGTGTGCATCGCCGATCGTCCGACGCTCGAGCGCGCCTTCAGCGAGGCCGGCCTCGACCAGGTGAAGATCGTCGAGCCCGACTATCGCTGACGTGGATCCCGGAGCCTCGCGGTGAGCGCGAGGCAGCGCTCGGCGCGCACCGCGGCCAGCGCGTCGGCGCGGGCCAGTGCCGCCGGCCGGACGCCGCCGGTCGCGTCGTCCTCGCCGACGCGGGGACGGGGCGGCGCGCACCACGGCCCGGTGCGCAGGACCGGCGGGTAGAAGCTGGCGCTCGCGCCCAGCGCGTCGATCGTCGCGGCGGCGCGCCGCGGATCGGCGAGCAGCTCGGCGACGAGGCCGAGCTCGGCGCGGCGATCGAGGGGAGTGGCGCCGTCGTCGCGCGGACGCAGCGCCTCGAGCCCGGCGTTGCCCGGCAACGCGGCGAGCGCGCGACCGAGCGCGAGCGCGACGTCGTCGTCCTGGGCACCGGCCCTGCGCGCGACGGCGAGGAAGGCCCTCCGCTCGGACGCGCCGGCGTGGGTCGCGGCGACGACCAGCGCCGCCTCGGCGACGTCGTCGGGCAGGATGGCGCCGCCGCGCCACGCGCGCACCAGGCGCCGCGCCCACAGGACGACCGGGCGCTCGCCGGCGAGCTCGCCGGCGGCGCGGAGCACGGCGCCGCGCACCTCGGCGCG
>DDTA01000341.1:2735-14388 GCA_002344285.1 Myxococcales bacterium UBA2376 | reverse complement strand
AGCGCGAGGCGGTAGAGCTCGAGCGCCGGGAGCACGAGCGGGCGCTCGCCCGAGCGCACCGCCGCGGCGAGCAGCGGCCGCGCCTCGGCGAGGCCGATCGTGCCGCTCGCCAGCGACGCGCCGAGCGCGTCGAGCGCGTCGCGCAGCTCGGGCGTGGTCAGCGGCGCGCGCGCGAGCGCCGGCCACCACGCCCGCGCCAGGCGCCAGTGGTAGTACCCGTCGGCGGCGGCCCCGGGGTGGAGCCATGCCGGGCAACGCGTGCCCAGATCGATCGCGGTCGCGCCGTCGACGACCGCGCACGCGCGCGCCGGTCGCGCGTCGCGCCCGGGCGCGGCCCAGCGCAGACACACCGGCGTCGGCCGCCGCGTCGACTCGTGGCGCAGTCGCGCCTCGGCGCGGCCGTCCTTGCACGCCACCTCGACGCCGATGACCGGCACGCCGGTCCGCTCGGCCATCGCGGCGATCACGCCCGCGACCGGGAGCTCCGGCGCGGCCGCGGCGAGCGCGCGCGTCAGGTCGGCCGTCGTCACCGAGCCCCACGCGTGCGCGTCGAGGTACGTGCCCAGCCCGGCGCGGAAGCGCGAGGGGCCCATCCACGCCTCGAGCGCGTGCCACACCGCGCCGCCCTTCTTGTAGCTGATCGTGTCGAAGAGCTGGCGCGCGTGGGTGATGCGCTCGGGCCGGAGCGCGTGCGCGCCGGGCAGGAGCTCCTCGAGCATCGCGTCGGCCCGGTCGTCGAACGCGTCCTGCGCGGCCGCCGGCCCCGGGAACGCGACCGCGACGATCTCGTCGGCCATCCACGACGCGGCGCCCTCGTTGAGCCACACCTCGCGCCAGTCGGTCAGGGTCACCTGATCGCCGAACCACAGGTGCGCGACCTCGTGGGCCAGGATCCGCGTGAGCGCGCGCCGCGCCTCGGGACCGCTCGGCGCGAGCGCGAAGTCGCTCGCGATCGTGAAGAGCCCCGGGTTCTCCATCGCCCCGCCGAAGACCGGCACCACGGCGACGTCGATCTTGGCGAAGGGGAGCGGCCGATCGATCACCGTCACCGCGGCGCGCAGGAGCGGCCCGAGCACCTCGGCGGCGGTCGCCGCGGCCGCGCCGCGACCCTCGGGCACGAGGATGCGCGCCGGCACGGGCGCCCCCGGGACCGCGACCTCCTCGAACGGACCGGCGGCGATCGCGACCAGGTACGTCGGCAAGGGCGGGGTGGTCTCGAAGCGCGTCGCCGACCAGCCGTCGCCCTGGCGCGTGCGCGAGGCGGGCGCGGTGTTGCTGTACACCCGCACGCCGTCGGGGGCGCGCACCGTCACGGTCCAGGGCGTCTTCCACCGCGGCTCGTCGAAGCACGGGAACGCGCGGCGCGCGTCGATCGGCTCGAAGTCGCTGTAGAGGTAGCGACGGCCGCGCGTCTCCTGCACGAACAGGGCGTCGTCGTCGCGGTAGCGCCCGTCGAACGTGAGCGCGAGCGTGACCACGCCGGCCGGCAGCGCGCGCGGCAGCTCGATCCCGACGAGGCCGCGCGTGTCGGGCACGGTGATGCGCCGGGCCGCGAGCACCGCGCCGCCGCCGCCCTGCGCGACCGCCGCCGAGCGCACGACCACCGGCTCGTCCGCGTTGAGCCAGATGACGCTCGCCGGACGCACGAGCTCGACGTCGATCTCCACCTCGCCGCGGTACGTGGGCGCGTCGGGGTCGGCGACGAACGTGAGGCGGTACGCGCGCGGCCTGACGTCGTCCCCCAGCGCCTCCGGCGGCTCGAGGTCGGGCGCCGACCCCGGCGATCGCGGTGTCGTGCCGCCGCCGCCCGTCGCCGGAGCGCCGCCACCCGCCGGCGCGCGCGGCGCGTTGCCGCAGCTCGCCGCCACGATGGCGAGCGCGACGATGCACGGCGCACGCGACACGGACATCGCGGAGCAGCATAGCTCGCCGCGGCGCTTCCCGACGTGCGGGTGGACACGCGTGACAATCGCGCGGGGCGGGGCGACACTGCCGGCGTGTCCCTGGCGTTGCGGCCCAGCTTCTCGGTGGATCTCACCTGTCCGAGCCGCGAGGCGATCGAGCGGCTCGTGGCCGGGCTCGGGACGGGGCACGTGCAGCTCCGCCGATCGCGCGTGCCCGGTGGCGGCAAGGAGGCGGGCCCGCGCGACAACGACCACCTCGTGGTCACCGCGCCCGCCGCCGAGCAGCGGTTCTGGTCGCCGTGGCTGACGGTCGACATCGCGCCCCTCGGCGCGCTCACCCGCGTGCACGCGCGCTTCAGCCCGCACCCCTCGGTGTGGACCGGGTTCGCCTTCGGGTACCTCACGCTCGGCTTCGTGCTCGCGGTGGCGCTCGTCATCGCCGCCTCGGGCGCGCTCGTGCCGGGCGGCGAGCAGCCGTGGGCGCTGTGGCTCGCGGGCGGCGTCGCGCTCGCGCTCGCCGGCATGTTCATCGCCGCGCACATCGGCCAGCGCATGGCGCGCGAGCAGATGGAGCAGCTCCGCGGCGAGCTCGAGCGCGCGCTCGCCGGCTGCACCGACCACGTCGATCCAGCGGGTTGAGGCCGGCGCTCAGATCTCCTCGGCGATCATGTCGATCGCGCCGCAGGGGCACTCCTTCGCGCACAGGCCGCAGCCCTTGCAGAAGTCGAGGTCGATGCGGAAGCGCCGGCCCGGGCCCAGCTTCACCACCGCGTTGTCGGGGCAGACGCCGAAGCAGTTGTCGCACTCGAAGCAGTTGCCGCACGACATGCAGCGGCGCGCCTCGAAGAGCGCGTTCGACTCGTCGAGGCCGCCGTGGACCTCCTCGAACGTGCCCTGCCGCCGTGCCAGCTCGAGCTGCGGCTGCACCACCCGCTCCGCGTCGCTGTAGTACCAGGGGTTGAGGCGCTCGAACGTCGCCGGCGCGGGCTCGGGCGTGGGCTGGTGCGTCGCCCCGCGCAGCCACGCGTCGATGTGCCGCGCTGCCTTCTTGCCGTGGCCGACGGCGACCGTGATCGTCCGCTCGGCCGGCACCATGTCGCCGCCGCAGAAGAGCCCGGGGTGCCCGGTCATCAGATCGTCGCCGACCGCCACCGTACCGTCGGGGGTGAAGGCCACGCCCGGGACCTCGCGCAAGGGCGTCAGGTCGACCGCCTGGCCGAGCGCCAGCACCAGCATGTCGCCGGCGATGGTCTCGTGCTCGCCGGTGGGCACCGGCTTGCCGGCCTCGTCGAGCCGCATCTTCTCGATCGTGATGTCGCCCGCGCCCATCTCCTTGACCGTCGAGAGCCAGCGCATCTCGACGCCCTCCTCGAGCGCCTCGCGCAGCTCCTCCTCGTGCGCCGGCATCTGGGCCTGGGTGCGGCGGTAGACGATCACGGCGTCGGCCGCGCCCATGCGGCGGGCGGTGCGCGCGACGTCGAGGGCGGTGTTGCCGCCGCCGTAGACCACGACGCGGCGGCCGAGCAGCGGCGCGTCCTCGCCCTGCTCGACCTGGCGGAGCAGGCCGATCGCGTCGAGGATGCGGGTGGCGTCGGGCGCCGGGATGTCGACGCGCTTGGCCAGGTGGGCGCCGATCGCCGCGAAGCACGCGGCGAACCCGCCGGCGGCCATGGCGCCGGGAAGATCGCCGACGCGCTCGCCGAGCTCGAAGCGCACGCCCATCGCCGCGATGCGCGCGATCTCGGCGTCGACGACCTCGCGCGGCAGCCGGTAGCGCGGGATGCCGTAGCGCATCATGCCGCCGGCGCGCGGCATCGCGTCGCGCACGACCACCTCGTGACCGAGGCGGGCCAGGTGGTAGGCGGCCGACAGCCCGCTCGGGCCGGCGCCGACGACGAGCACGCGCTTGCCGCTCGCGGGCGCGGGCGCCGGCAGCGGCCAGCCCTCGCGGATCGCCAGATCGCCGAGGAAGCGCTCGACCGCGTGGATCCCGACGGCCTCGTCGAGCCGTGCCCGGTTACACGCGCTCTCGCAGGTGTGATAGCAGGCGCGGCCCATGATCGCGGGCAGCGGGTTGTCGGCGACCAGCGTCTCCCACGCCGCGCGGTAGTCGCCGGTCTCGGCGTGGTAGAGCCAGGCCTGGATGTTCTCCCCGGCCGGGCACGTGGCGTTGCACGGCGGCAGGCGGTCGACGTAGATCGGACGCTGCGTCCGCCACGAGCCGGTGTGGTTGTGGCGGCTCGAGCCGGGATCGAGCGTGATCGCGAAGGGCAGCTTCATGGGTTCGCCTCCGGGGCGGCGAGGCGGAAGCGGCGGATGTTGTCCTCGGCCAGCGCGCTCAGGCGCGCGAGCCGCGGGTCCGGTTCGGCGCCGTCGAAGAGGTGGGCGAAGCGGCGCTGGCGGCGGAGATAGGCCTCGACCGGTACGCGCCGCCGGATCGGCGTCGAGGCCGCCAGCTCGCCGCCGACCGCCTCGAACACCGGGAACAGCCCGCACTCGGTGGCCAGGCGCGCCAGCATGATCGTTTCGTCGGTCGGATGGCCCCAGCCGAGCGGGCACGGCACCAGCACGTGCAGGTAGCGCGCGCCGTGCACGCTCATCGCTCGCGTCACCTTGGCCTCGAGGTCGTGGAGGTCCGCGACCGTCGCGGTCGCCACGTAGGGCAGGCGGTGCGCCATGGCGAGGAGGGGCAGGCTCTTGCCGGTCCCGAACGGGTTGCCGCGCTCCGCTCCGACCGCCGGCGTCGTCGCGGTGCGCGCGGTGGGCGGCGTGGCGCTCGAGCGCTGCACGCCGGTGTTCATGTAGCCCTCGTTGTCGTAGCAGACGTAGAGGACGTCGTCGTCGCGCTCGAACATGCCCGAGAGGCAGCCGAAGCCGATGTCGGTGGTGCCGCCGTCGCCGCCCTGCGCGATCACCCGCGTGGCCTTGCCCTTCACGCGCATGGCCGCGGCGACGCCGGTCGCCACCGCCGCGGCGTTGCCGAACAGCGAGTGCAGCCACGGCAGCTGCCACGCCGTCTCCGGCGACGGCGTGGTGAACACCTCGAGGCAGCCGGTGGCGTTGACCGCGATCAGGTCGCGGTCGGTCGCGCGCATGGCGGCGTCGAGGACGTAGCGGGCGCCCAGCGCCTCGCCGCAGCCCTGGCACGCGCGGTGCCCCGAGGTGAGGGCGTTGGCGCGCTCCGTCGACGACTGCACCGTGCGCTTGCCGAGGTCGAGCAGGCGGTTGCCGACGGTGAACGTGCCCGTCTGGTAGAACCTGATCCGCTGGTCGCTCATCGCGTCCTCCACGCGTCGCGCAGGATGTTCTCGGCGCTCGGGCCCGACCGGCGCTGCTCGCCCCAGCGCGCCAGCTCGCGCTCGACGGCGCCGACATCGAGATCGAGGAAGTGCAGGTCCTCGAGCTCGTCCTTCGCGGCGGTCTCGACCACGCGGCGCAGGCCGGCGCGCGTGATCGGTCGCCCGCCGAGGCCGGCGATCACCGTGTGCACCGGGATGGGACGGCCGCGCAGCGCCATGCGGACGTTCGAGGCGAGCGCGCCGCCGAGCCCCGGCGCCAGGTTGCGCTCGACGACGATCACGCGCTGCGCCCGGCCGAGCGCGTCGGCGAGGGCGGCCAGCGGGAACGGACGGAACGCGCACAGCGCGACCGCGCCGGCGGCGACGCCGGCCGCGCGCAGCTCGTCGATCGCCACCTCGATGGTCCCGGTCACCGAGCCCATCGCCACCACCAGCGTCTCGGCGTCCTCGGCGCGGTACGGGTGGAGCAGCGCGCCCGACGAGCGGCCGAGCAGCCCGGCCAGCTCCGCGGCGAGCACCGGGATGCGGTCGAGGGCCTGGAGCTGCTTGTGATGCGCGAGGTAGCGGACCTCGGTGAACGCATCGGTGCCGACCATGGCGCCGATCGAGACCGGGTCGGCGGTGTCGAGCACCTGCACCGGGTGGTACGGCGGCAGGAAGCGATCGACCAGCGCCTGCGCCGGCACGTCGAGCGGCTCGACCGAGTGGGTGAGGACGAAGCCGTCGACGCAGACCATGACCGGGATCGAGAGCTCCTCGGCGAGTCGGAAGGCGAGGACGTGGAGGTCGACCGCCTCCTGGCTGTCGCGGGCGAAGAGCTGGATCCAGCCCGCGTCCTTGAGCGCCATGGCGTCCGAGTGATCGTTCCAGATGTTGATCGGCGCGCCGACCGCGCGGTTGCCGAGCGTCATCACCACCGGGAGTCCGAGGCCGGCGACGTTGTAGACGACCTCGGCCATGTGCAGGAGCCCCTGGCTCGCGGTCGCGGTGTAGGCGCGCGCGCCGGCCGCCGAGGCGCCGAGCGCGACCGAGAGCGCCGAGGTCTCGCTCTCGACGTTGATGTACTCGCACGGCGCGAGCGCGCCCTCGCGGACCAGCTCCGCCAGCGCCTCGACGATGTGGGTCTGCGGCGTGATCGGGTACGCGCACACGACCTCCGGGCGGCAGCGGGCGACCGCCTCGGCGATGGCGCGGGAACACTCGAGCTGTCTCAGCATGGCGCGGGCTCCGTTCGGGCGAGCTGGAAGGCGGCGGTGGCGGCGGCGACGTTGCCGTCGCCGACCGCGGTGGAGAAGCGCTCGCGGATCGCGGCGGCGAGCGACTCGAGGCGCACGAGCCCGGTGAGCCCGGCGAGCCCGCCGAGCAGCGCCGGTCCCGGCAGCGGGCGGCCGAGGTGCTCGCGCGCGAGCTCGGTCGCGGGCAAGCAGCGGGCGCGGCCGGGGCGGAAGCGCTTGACCCAGTCGCCCAGCCCGAGCGCGGCGAAGTCCCGGCTCGAGTTGACGAGGATCCAGCCGTCGTCGGCGACGCCGGCGAAGACGTCGGTCGAGCCGAGCAAGGTCGGATCCTGCACCACCACGACGTCGGGGTGATTCACCGGCTCGCGCAGGCGGATCGCGTGATCGTCGACGCGACAGAACGAGACCACGGGCGCGCCCATGCGCTCCGAGCCGAAGCTCGGGAACGCCTGCGCGAACCGTCCCTCGCGAAACGCGGCGACCGAGAGCAGCTCGGCGGCGGTGACGACGCCCTGGCCGCCGCGGCCATGGATGCGGATCTCGAGCACGTCTTGCACGCTAGCAATCGCGGGGCCTGGCGATTCGCGGTCAGCGCGCGCAGATCCTGCGCCCGCTGCGCTCCCGCGCGCAGCGCTTTCCGCCGATGGCCGCGATCCGTGGGGCGCGCGTGGCACCTGCTTCTTGCAAGGACGAGCGCTGTGGCCAAGACGACGAAGAAGAAGACGAAGAAGAAGGAGAAGGAGAAGGCGAAGGCGAAGGCGAAGGCGAAGGCGAAGGTGGAACGGTGGATCTACCGCTTCGACCAGCTCGCGAAGGTGGAGAAGCGGTGTCGGACCTGGGACGACGTCAAGGGGCTGCTCGGCGGCAAGGGCGCCAACCTGGCCGAGATGACCCGGATCGGGCTGCCCGTTCCGCCCGGGTTCGTGGTGACGACCGCGGCGTGTCGTGCGTACCTGGCCGCCGGCGAGGTGCCGGACGGGCTGTGGGAGCAGGTCGATCGCGCGGTCGCGGATCTCGAGGAGACGACCGACAAGCGTTTTGGCGACCCGTCCGATCCGCTGCTCGTGTCGTGCCGCTCGGGCGCACGGTTCTCGATGCCGGGGATGATGGACACCGTCCTCAACATCGGCCTCAACGACGAGACCGCGGCCGCGATGGCGCGGAAGAGCGGTGACGAGCGCTTCGCGTGGGACGCGTACCGGCGCCTCATCCAGATGTTCGGCCGGGTGGTGATGGGCGTCGCCGACGAGCCGTTCGAGGCGGTGCTGCGCGCGGCGCGCGCGCGGCGGGGCGCCGACAACGACGCGGACCTGCCGGCCGACGACCTGCGCGAGATCACCGCCACCTTCCGCGCCATCGTCGAGCGCGAGGCCGGCCGCGCCTTCCCGCTCGATCCCCGCGCCCAGCTGCGCGCGGCCACCGAGGCGGTGTTCCGCTCGTGGCGGGGCAAGCGCGCGCAGGACTACCGGCGCGCGGCGGGCATCCCCGACGACCTCGGCACCGCCGTCAACATCGTCGCGATGGTCTTCGGCAACCTGGGGGCGGGTTCGGCCACGGGCGTGGCGACGACCCGCAACGTGTCGACCGGCGAGAACGTGCTCGAGGGGGACTACCTGCTCAACGCGCAGGGCGAGGACGTCGTCGCCGGGACCCGCGCGGTGAAGCCCATCGCGCAGCTCCAGGCCGACATGCCGGCGGCGTTCGCCGAGCTGTCGCGCATCGCCCGCCTGCTCGAGCGTCATTACCGCGAGGTGCAGGACGTCGAGTTCACCGTCGAGCGCGACCAGCTCTGGATGCTCCAGACCCGCGACGCCAAGCGCACGGCGCGCGCGGCGGTGCGCATCGCCGTGGACCTGGCCCGCGAGGGGCGGATCACGCGCGAGGAGGCCGTCGGTCGGGTCAAGCCCGAGCACGTCGACTTCTTCCTCCATCCGCAGTTCGATCCGGCGGCGATCAAGGCGGCGCGGGCCGACGGTCGCCTGATCGCCACCGGCCTCAACGTGTCGCCCGGCGCCGCGGTCGGCGTGCTCGCCTTCGACGCCGATCGCGCCGAGGCGTGGTCGCGCGAGCGCAAGGACGTCGTCATGATCCGCGCCGAGACCAAGCCCGACGACGTCCACGGCATGCTCGCGGCGAAGGGCATCCTCACCAGCCGCGGCGGACGCACGAGCCACGCCGCGCTCGTCGCGCGCCAGTTCGGCAAGCCGGCGGTGGTCGGGATCCTGGCGCTCGACGTCGACGCCGAGCGGCGGGTCGCCACGGTGCGGCGCGCCGGCGCCGCGACCACGACGATGGCCGAGGGCGACTGGGTCTCGCTCGACGGCACGACCGGCGAGGTCTTCCTCGGCAAGGTCGCGATGGTGCAGCCGAGCCTCGACGATCCGTTCCTGATCGAGCTCCTCGGCTGGGCCGACGAGCTGCGCCGGCTCGGGGTGTGGGCCAACGCCGACTACCCGCGCGACGCCGCCCGCGCGCGCGCGATGGGCGCCGAGGGCATCGGCCTGTGCCGCACCGAGCACATGTTCTTCGAGACCGAGCGCCTGCCGCTGGTGCAGCGCCTGATCCTCGCGACCGGCGAGGCCGAGCGCGACGAGATGCTCGCCCGGCTCTTGCCCATGCAGCGCTCCGACTTCGACGGCCTGTTCCGGGTCATGGACGGGCTGCCGGTGACCATCCGGCTCATCGATCCGCCGCTGCACGAGTTCCTGCCCCGGCACGACGAGGTCGCCCACGACATCGCCGTGCTCGAGACGCGGCTCCAGCTCCACGACGGCGACGCCGCCGCGCTGACCGCCGAGCTGGAGAAGAAGCGCGCGCTGGCCGCGGCGATCGCCGCCTTGCGCGAGGAGAACCCCATGCTCGGCCTGCGCGGCGTCCGCCTCGGCATCCACATGCCGAAGCTGGTCGAGATGCAGGTGCGCGCGATCTTCGAGGCGGCGTGCGCCTGCCAGCGGGACGGCATCACCGTGCGCCCGAAGATCATGATCCCGCTCATCGCCCACAACAACGAGCTGCGGCTCGAGCAGACCATGCTCGAGGCGGTGGCCCGCGAGGTGATGAAGGCGTGCGGGCAGACGATCGACTACGCCTTCGGCACGATGATCGAGATCCCGCGCGCCGCGATCACGGCGGACCAGATCGCCGAGTACGCCCAGTTCTTCTCGTTCGGCACCAACGACCTGACCCAGACCACCTTCGGCATCTCGCGCGACGACGCCGAGACCGGGTTCCTGACCGAGTACCTGCAGAAGGGCATCCTGGCCGAGAACCCGTTCGCGACGCTCGACGAGCGCGGCGTCGGCCGGGTCATGGAGATCGCCGTCGAGCTCGGCCGCAAGACGCGGCCCGACCTCGACGTCGGCATCTGCGGCGAGCACGGCGGCGAGCCGCGCAGCATCGATCTGTGCCACCGCCTGGGCCTCGACTACGTGAGCTGCTCGCCCTTCCGGGTGCCCATCGCGCGGCTGGCCGCCGCCCACGCCGCGCTCGCGCACGACCACCCGAAGACCCGCAAGAAGGCGGCCAGGAAGGCGGCCAGGAACGCCCGCGACGCCGCATAATCCTCGGCGTGAAGCGATGGCTTGCCCTGGCGGCGGCGCTCGGCCTCGTCGGCTACGGCGTCTACATGGGCGTGCGGCACCCGAAGCCGCGGGCGCCCTCGCTCGTGGGCGCGGACGCCGGACGCGGCGGCGACGGCGAAGCGGGCGCTGCGAGCCAGCCGCCGGTGGTCGATCCGTCCACGCTCACCGGCGCCGGGCTCTCGCTCGCGGCCACCGACGCCACCAGCGGCCTGCCGTGGACCGGCACGCTGCGCGCGCGGGGCGGCGCCGGCGCGGCCGCGGCGGTGACGCTGGATCCGACGGGGCTCGGCAAGCTCGTCCTCTCGCCCGGACGCTGGACCGTCGAGGCCGGCGCCGACGGTGCCGCGCTCGTCGACGGGCACACCTGGGAGCTGGGAGCGGCGCCGCCGGATCTCGTGCCCGTGCGCATCTCGACGGTCCCGCGCACCGACGAACCGGTCGCGCCGTCACCGGGCGGGCAGGCGACGCTGGTCGGCACCGCGACGATCGGCGGCGCCCGCGCGCCCGATCTCTCGGTGCGCGCGGTGTGGCTCGGCGACTTCGGTCCGGGCAAGCCGGTCACCCGCGATCGCGTGCCGGCGCCGATCCCGCTCGAGCCGCGCCGCTTCATCGGCACCGAGGGTGCGTGGAAGCTCGCCGGCGTGCCCTCGGGCAGCTACGCCGTCTTCGTGGTGTCCCCGGGCCGGGGCGCCGCGCTCGTGCGCACGAGCGCGACCAACGACCTCGCGGGCGATGCCTCGGCGACGCTCGATCCGTCGGGCAGCCTGTCGGGGACGGTGGTCGATCAGCGCGGCGCGAGCGTCGCCGGCGCCTCGATCCGCGCGCTCGCCGGCGACCTCGAGCTGGCGCGCACGACGAGCACGCCGGCCGGCACGTACCTGCTCGACGACCTCCCCGCGATGACGCTCACGATCGAGACCCGCGCCCCGACGTGCTTCGGCGAGCGGCCGCAGGTCGCGATCGAGGCCGGCACGCGGCTCACGCGCAAGGCCGAGATCGTCTGCGACATCCCCGAGCCGGAGCCCGAGGCGCCGCCCGAGGCGCCGCCCGCGCCCTGACCTCTCAGATCAGCTCGACCCAGACGTCGCCCGCTTCCACGCTGACGCGGTAGCGACGCAGCACCAGCGACGGATCGTGCGCGCACGCGCCGGTGCGCAGGTCGAACACGTAGCCGTGACCCGGGCAGGTGAGGCAGCCGTCCTCGAGGTAGCCGCCGGCGAGGCGCACGTCCTCGTGTGGGCAGACGCCCGCCGTCGCGATGAGCTCGCCGTCGATCACGCCGGCGAGCACCGGCCAGGTCACGCCCTCGACGACGAACTCGGCCAGCGTGCCTTCGGGCAGGGCCGCGCGCGGGCCGAGCCGGAACCGGAGCGCCACTACCCGCGCCCTCGCTGCCGCGGGTCGAGGCGATCGCGCAGCCCGTCGCCGAGCATGTTGGCGGCGAGCACGACCCACGCGATCGCCAGCCCGGGCGCGATGATGTAGTGCGAGTACCCGGGCTGGAACATCAGCTGGCGGCCCTGATCGAGCATCGCTCCCCAGGTGTAGTCGACCTGCGGGCCGAGGCCGAGGAACGACAGCGACGCCTCGATGAGGATGATGCCGCCGAAGCCGAACGTCATCTGCACCATGAT
>DDTA01000341.1:0-2715 GCA_002344285.1 Myxococcales bacterium UBA2376 | reverse complement strand
GCGCGCGCCGCCTGCACGTAGTCGCGCTCGCGCAGCGAGAGCACCTGACCGCGCGCGACGCGGGCGTAACCGACCCAGCCGTTGGCGATGAGCGCGGCGATCACCATGCCGAGGCCGGGGCGCGCGACGGTCGCGACGATCGCGATGTTGAGGAGGATGCCCGGGAACGCCATGAGGATGTCGACGACGCGCATGACGAGCTCGTCGACGACGCCGCGGAAGTACCCGGCGATGACGCCGAGCGTGACGCCGATGAAGGCGCAGCTCAGGACCACGATGACCGACAGCGTCAGCGCCGAGCGCGCGCCGTGCATGAGCTGCGACAGCGCGTCGACGCCGTTCTCGTCGGTGCCGAGCCAGTGCTCCATCGACGGCGACAGGAACTGCGGCGTCTGGTCGATGGCCTCGACGCCGACCGGGTAGGGCGCGAGCAGCGGCCCGAACAGGCCGAGGAAGACGAACACGCCGAGCATGAAGGCGCCGACCCAGGCGGCGGGCGAGAGCTTGGCGTTCAAGCGCGCCCCCTCATGCCCGCCGGATCCTCGGGTCGGCGAGGCCGTAGGCCAGGTCGACCAGGATGTTGACGAGGACGTACGACGCCGCGATCACGAGGACGCAGCCCTGCACGACGGGGTAGTTGCGCTCGGCGATCGACTCGAGGAGCAGGAGCCCGATGCCGGGGCGCTCGAACGCCTTCTCGGTGATGATCGCGCCGGAGAGCATCGAGCCGAACTGCAGGCCGGCGACGGTGATGACGGGCAGGAGCGCGTTGCGCAGCGCGTGCTTCGCGATCACGGTGGTCTCGGGCAGGCCCTTGGCGCGCGCCGTGCGCAGGAAGTCCTCGCCCAGCACCTCGACCATCGAGCTGCGCGTCATGCGCGCGAGCATCGCCATGAGGTGGGTCCCGACCGCGATCGCCGGCAGGATCATCGCCTGGGGGCCGAGCTCGGTCGGCCCCGGCAGCCAGCCCAGATCGAGGAAGAACCAGAGGAGCAGGAGCGGCCCCATCATCATCATCGGGATGGCGATGCCCGAGAGCGACGTGACCGAGGCTAGCGTGTCGAGCCAGGTGCCCCGCCGGATCGCGGCGAGGATGCCGAGCGGCAGCGCCATCACGAGGGCGACGCCCATACCGCACAGGGCGAGGTACACGGTGTGGGGATAGACCTCGGCGATGCGCGCCATCACCGTCGGCTTGCCCTTGGGGTCGGGGCACTGGTGCCCGAGCGTGCCGTCGGCGACGCCCTCGAGGAACCGCCCGAACTGCACGTGCGCCGGCTTGTCGAGCGACATGCACGCGGCGACCTTGGCGCGCTGGTCGGGCGTGGCGTCGCCGCCGGCGAGGTGATCGACCGGATCACCGGGGATGAGGTGCAGGAACAGGAAGACGAGCAGCGAGACGCCGAGCATCGACACCAGGCCCAGGCCCAGGCGACGGAGCAGGAAGGCGCCGATCGGCACCGCCAGAGGGTAGCGCGGATGATCGGCTACTGCGCCGGTGCCTCGGCACAGAACGCGGGCAGATCGCCGCTGGTGAGCCGCTCGCCGGGCGGGGGCACCGGTTCGCCGCCGTGCGCGCGCATGAGCTCCTCGTTGCGGCACTCGTACTCGTCGCGGCAGTCGCCACGCGACTCGCACGTCTTCATGCAGTAGCGGACCTCGGAGGTCGCCGGTACGCACTGGCCCTTGAAGGAGCAGACCTCGTCGGTGCCGCAGTCGTTGGTGCCGCCGACGAGATCCTCGGTGGCGAAGGTGCAGGACGTGTTGGCGAACGACGCCACGAAGAAGCGGATGCACACGGAGCCGTCGGGGCACGAATCGTGATCGCAGCCGATGACGGTGCAGTAGCCGCCGGTCGAGGCCAGGTCGCACACGCGGCCGGTGCTGCGGCTCGGGTCGCAATCGAGGTTGCCCACGCACGCGTCGCCGATCTCGCTGCCGCAGCCGGCGCCGAGGACGAGCGCGAGGGCCAGGGCGGGGACCAGGGCGGCGAAGGAGAGGACCGGACGCATGGAGGCGCGCACTGTAATCGGCGGTTCGACCCGGGACAAGGCGTGGGGGTTGCCTGGTTTTCGCGTGAGATTCCGGCACAATCGCCCGATGCGAGCGGTCGTCCAGCGCTGCCGGCGTGCGCACGTCACGGTCGACGGCCAGGTGGTCGGCGCGATCGAGCAGGGCCTGTGCGTGCTGCTGGGCGCGGGCAAGGGCGACGGCGACGCCGACCTCGCGTACGTCGTCGACAAGGTCGTCAACCTCCGCATCTTCGCCGACGACGAGGGCAAGATGAACCGCTCGGTCCTCGACATCGGCGGCGGCGTCTTGCTCGTCTCGCAGTTCACGCTCTACGGCGACACGCGCAAGGGCCGCCGCCCGGCCTTCATCGACGCCATGGACCCCGGGCCGGCGGAGGCGCTGTACGAGCGCGCGGTCGCCGCGGTGCGCGCGGCCGGCGTGGCCCGCGTGGCGACTGGGGTTTTCCGCGCCGACATGCAGGTGGAGCTGGTCAACGACGGGCCGGTGACGATCCTCCTCGACTCGCGCAAGCAGTTCTGACGGGCGGTGGCGCCTGTTTGTTCTTCTGATGCGCCCGCGACGGCGCGAGAATGCGGTCGTGCGCGGATGGATCGTCTCCGGCGCCATGGTGGCGTGCCTCGCGGCGTGCGCGGGGCGGCCGGCGCCGCCGACGGCGGGGGCGGGGGCGGGGGAGGTGCGGGA
>DDTA01000342.1:22061-29512 GCA_002344285.1 Myxococcales bacterium UBA2376 | reverse complement strand
CGCGCCACCACCGTCGGTGGCGCGCCGGGCGCGTTCCATGCGCGCGCGGAAGCGATCCGGCCCCGCGCCGGCCGTCCCCGGGGCCGCGGCTGCCGCACGTTCGTGCGCTTCGCGAGCCTCGTCCCGTCCTTCGACTCGCGCTCGCTGGCGCTCGCGCTCGCTCAGGACGAACGCGTTCCCCGTCTCGGTCCCCGTCTCCGTCCCCGTCTCCGTCTCGGTCTCGGTCTCGGTCTCCGTCTCCGTACCGGTCTCCTCTCAGCCGCGACGTTGTGTTGAATCATCAGGCCTGATGCCCGACGCCTTCCTTGCGTAAAGGGCACTTCGCCTCGAAGGCATCAGCCTGACGCCTTCCTTGCGTACACCTCAGCTCCCCGACTCTCATGGGGCGGTGACCACGACGTTGGTCGTGATGCCGCCGCGCACGGCGAACTTGCCGGTGACCGTGATGCGGCGGGGTGCGATCGCCGCGACGAGGTCGTCGCAGATGCGGTTGGTGACCGCCTCGTGGAAGGCGCCCTCGTCGCGGAAGCTCCAGAGGTAGAGCTTGAGCGACTTGAGCTCGACGCAGAGCTGGTCGGGCACGTACTCGATCAGGATGGTCGCGAAGTCGGGCTGGCCCGTGATCGGACACAGGCACGTGAACTCCGGGCAGTCGAACTGGATGACGTAGTCGCGCTCGGCCTTCGGGTTGGGGAAGGTGTCGAGGGACTTCGAGGGCCGCGTCGTCATGGCCCCGCGTGTAGCACTTCCGAAAAGGACAAGGGCCCGTTGCCGGGCCCTTGTTGCTCTTTCAGATGGCGAGTCCCCCAGAGGATTCTGGGTGTCGGACTCACGGCGTGGAGGTTGCCCTGCTAGGGCCGCCCCTCCTCAGAGCGACGACTGTTACATGGCATGTTGTCTTGTTCCTCCCCTGGCAAAGGCCAGAGCCCGGCGACGGCCCGCGGAGAAACACGCGGCTCCCGCGGCCGGGCCTTCGTAGTGGGCACATCGGCCCGTCTCGAAGCCCACCGGACGTGCAGCCAGCTCGGCGGCGCGTGGTGCTCTCGGCGACATGGTCGCAACGATGAGCTTAGGGCATGTCGATCGCCGTGGCCAGTACTACGACGCGGCCGGCGATCGCCGTCTCAGAACGTGAAGATCTCGTTGGCCTTCGGCATGGCGGGAGCCTTGGGCGCCGGCTGATCCAGGGGCTTCTTGATGATCGGAGGGGGAGGCTCGACGGCGTACCGCGCCGCCGCGGACGTCATGGGCGTCACGGGCGCCGGACGCGGCGCGATGCTCGGGGGCGGCGCCGCGGACTTGGGCGGCGGGGTCGGCGAGGCGGGGCGCGGCGGCGAGGGCGGCGACGCCGGCCGTGGCGCGGGCGCCGGCCGCTCGACCGCGGTACCGGAGGACTCGGGGACGGCGGCGCCCTCGCCCAGGAAGTCTCCCACCCGTGTCTCGACGAACTGGCTCATCGAGATGCCGTTGGTCTCGCAGAAGGCCTTGAGCCGCTCGTACGTCGACCGGCTGACACTGATGCTTCGCCGAGTTTGCTTCTTCGCCATGATGATTCCTTACGCTACCGGTAGGGTACCGTCAAGGACGACCTACTAGCCCTGGTACCCTCTGTCCACGTACAGAACTACCACCCTGCTCTGACATGCAGGCGGAATGATCCAGGATTTGGGCGGCTGCCACCCGTTCATCCTGAGCGAGCCCGGGCGTCAGCGAGGGCGAGTCGAAGGCCCCAGCCAGTCCACCGGCGCACGCAGGATGTCGACGAGCTCGCGCTCGCGGGGCCCCGGCGGCTGGACGTCGTGGTCCCAGCGGACGAGCGGCGGCAAGGACATCAGGATCGATTCGATCCGGCCGCCGGTCTTCAAGCCGAACGTGGTCCCGCGGTCGTCGACGAGGTTGAACTCGACGTAGCGTCCGCGCCGCACGAGCTGCCAGCGGCGCTCCACGTCGCCGTACGGCTCCGCCCGCCTCCGCTCGACGATCGGCACGTACGCCGGCACGAAGGCCGCGCCGCACGCGCTCGCCATCGCGAACGCGGCCTCGAGGTCGGCGTCGGTCGCCTTCGCCAGCCCCGGCGCGCGCCCGACGTAGTCGAAGAAGATGCCGCCAACGCCGCGCGTCTCGCCTCGGTGCTTGAGGAAAAAGTACTCGTCACACCACCGCTTGAACCGCGGATAGTCGCCGACCGGCGCGTGGGCGTCACACGCCGCCGCCAGCGTGCGATGGAAGTGCTCGGCGTCCTCGCGCCAGACGTAGTACGGGGTGAGGTCGGCGCCGCCGCCGAACCACGCCGCGTCGCCCTTCTCGAGGAAGCGGAAGTTGGCGTGTGTGGTCGGCGCCATCGGCGAGCGCGGGTGCAGGACGAGCGAGACCCCGGTGGCGCGAAAGCGGCGTCCGCTCCCGGGCAGCTGCGCTGCGAAGTCCTCGGGCAGCTCACCCTCGACGTCGGACCAGTTGACCCCGGCCTTCTCGAACACCTCGCCGTCCTCGAGCACACGGCTCACCCCGCCGCCGCCGCCCGGCCGCTCCCAGCGTTCGCTCGAGAAGCGCGCGCGGCCGTCGACCGCCTCGAGCGCCGCACAGATGTCCGCCTGGAGCTCCCGCCATCGCGAGGCGGCGCGGTCGTAGAGGCCGGTCACGGCGACCATGCTACCATCGACCCACCACTAGCCTCGGCTGGGACTCTATCGATGTGGGCAGCGATCCGGCTCGTGCGCGCCTCGCGCGTGTTCGGCACGATCTTCCTCAGCTACCTCTGGGGGATGTCGTGGGCGCGGCTGTGGCCGAAGCGCTACGACACGAGCGAGCGCTGGCGCAAGAAGCACCGCCGCAACGCGCGCCGCATGTACAAGGGCTTCGTCCGGCTGCGCGGCGTGTACATCAAGCTCGGCCAGATCCTCTCGATCATGGGCACGTTCCTGCCCAAGTCGTACACCGAGGAGCTCGAGGGGCTGCAGGACGAGGTGCCGGCGCACAAGTACAGCGCGATGGCGAGGGCCTTCGAACGCGCGCTCGGCAAGAAGCCGACCGAGGTCTTCGTGAGCTTCGCCGAGGAGCCGATCGCGGCGGCGTCGCTCGGACAGGTGCACGAGGCGCGCAACGCCGCCGGCGAGCGCCTCGCCGTCAAGATCCTCTACCCCAACGTCGCCGAGATCATCCGCGTCGACCTGCGCGTCCTCGGCTGGGCGCTCGGCGTCTACAAGACGTTCGTGCCGGTGCAGCAGATCGAGAAGGTGCACGAGCAGCTGAAGGACATGCTCGAGCGCGAGACCGACCTCGACAACGAGGCGCGCTGCCTCGAGCGCATGAACAAGAACTTCGAGGGTGATCCCGACGTCCTGTTCCCGACCGTCCACAAGGAGTGGTCGTGCAAGACCGTGCTCACGATGAGCTTCATGGACGGCGTCAAGATCAGCAAGAAGGACGCGCTGGCCACGCTCGGGCTCGATCCGTACGCGGTCGCGACCAAGCTCACGCAGGTCTTCTACAAGCAGCTCTTCATCGACAAGTTCTTCCACGCCGATCCGCACCCCGGGAACTTCTTCGTGCAGAAGGGCCCCGAGGGGCAGCCGCGCATCGTCGTGCTCGACCTGGGCTCGGCGAGCGAGCTCCGTGACTCCCTCGCCGACGGCATGCTCGACATCCTGCAGGGGCTCATGACCAAGAACGACGATCTCGTGATGCGCGGGATCGAGACCATGGGCTTCATCGCCGAGACCGGCGACCGCGCGCTGCTCGAGCGCACGGTGCGGCACTACTTCGAGAAGCTGCTCAACCTGAACATCACCGACTTCTCGCGCATCAGCCCCGACGTCGCGCAGGAGTTCGCCGACGTGGACATCCAGCGGGACGAGCTGCGCGACCTGATGAAGTCGATCGCCTACCCCGACGGCTGGTTCTACGTGGAGCGTGCGGCGGTGATCATGTTCGGGCTGTCCTCGCAGCTCGCGCCCAAGCTCAACACCGTGCAGGTGGGCTTCCCCTACGTGATGCGCTTCCTCGCCGAGCGCATGGCGCAGCGCAACGCGGCACGGCTCAGCGCGTCGTAGCGCCGGCGAGCGCGGGCGCGGGCATCGGCGCGGGCGCGAGCGGGAAGACCATCCTCACGGCGCGCTGACCGCCGGGATACGCTCCGAAGTCGCCGACGACGCGCTCGAAGCCGCTCGTGCGGTACAGCCTCTGCCCGATGAAGTTGTCGTCGGCGACGCACAGCCGGAGCTCGCGCAGGCGAGCGGTCCGGGCGGACGCCGAGGCCATCCCGACGGCGTGGCCGAGCAGGCGACGGCCGAGCCCGCGCGACTGCCAGGCCGGCTCGACGGCGAGGGCGAGGAGATCCGCCACGTTCTCGTCCACCGGCGGGCCCTCGGGCGCGATCGTGTCGCCGACGAAGATGCCGACGACGGTGAAGCCGCGGCGCTCACCGTCGTGATCGGCGACCCAGGCCGAGACGTTGTCCTGCGCGAGCCAGGCCGGCAGGATGTCGCTGTAATCGCCCAGCGCCGCGAACGCGCGGGCGCCGAGATCGACGAGCCAGGGCAGGTCGCGAGCGGTGGCGCGCCGGATCACGGCGTCCAGCGCGCCGGCGACCTCGGCGTCAGCCGACCTGGGCGCTACCCGACTTGGCAGCATGCCCGAGCTTGGCAGGCAACGCGGACGCGCGCTCCTGCTTCAGCGCGGTGGACGAGAGGGGTTGCGTCGGGGGTGTGCCGGTCGAGGCGGCCATGGCGGCCACGCCGTTCGCCTCGGGGCTGCGCGCCACGAGGTCACGCATCGTGTAACGGCCGGGGGACGTGCGCGTGAAGCGCGAGGACTCGCCCTTGCGCTTGATGTCGAGCGAGAGGTCGCGCGCCACGACCGTGTCCGGGGTCTTGGACTTGCTGGGCAACCGCACACCGGCACGCTGCACGATCTCGCGCACGGACATGGGCACCGCCGTCTCCCGCAAGATCTCTTCAACCACGGCTAGCGTGCTCATCTGCAAATCCTCCCCCGAGGCCTTGTGTCAGTTTCTCGTCGACGACTCGATGATGCAACGACCTCGCGTCGTGTACCACCGAGGGCCTCATCCTAGCCAAGTCATGGTCGCGAACCAGTCTTGACATCGTCGATTTTTCTCGGTCGCACCGGCTCCGAAATGTACCGCGCATCGCGGTTGCAATTTTTCTCCGGAGTCGTCCACTAGGCCTCCCATCGGAGGGAAGGAGCGAACCCATGTACGCCGTCATCATCGCCGCGGTGCTCGCGCTGACGAGCTTCAGCATCAAGCCCAACCCCAGGGCGCCCAACGCCGACGCCGCGCTCGAGCACGCCGTCGAGGACGCTGACTTCGTCGTGCACCTGGATGTCGCGTCGACGCTGGGGGCGAACTACGGCGTGCTCGCCAGGTTGCCCGAGGACTCGATCATCAAGCAGGTGCCGGAGCTGCGCGAGCAGATCGCGCAGGCGGTGATGCAGGTCGAGGCGGGGCGCGCGATGGCCAAGGGCATGGTCGGCTTCGACTTCGTCACCGACGTCTCGTCGATCACGGCGTTCGTGAAGCTGGCGCCCGGCGCGCCCAAGCCCGACGTGCTGGTCGCCGTGCGCGGCACGTTTCCGCCGGACCTGGTCGGCAAGCTCGCGAGCTCGATGGGCGGCAAGGCCGGCTCGGTCGACGGGCGCGCGACGGCGACGATGCCCGACGGCACGATGCTGGCGTCGACGAAGAGCGGCGTGCTCCTGGTCGGCAAGACCGAGTGGGTGACGGCGCGCGCGGCCGACGCGTGGAAGGCCCCGGCGCGGGCCAAGGGCTCGCCGTGGGCGCGCATCGCGACGGCGCTCGATGGCCGGCCGTTCTTCCTGGTGGCGTCCAAGCCGTCGGCGGCGCTGGTGGCGCAGGCGACCAAGGACCTGGGCGACAACTTCGGGCGCGAGCTGGTGGCGAACCACACGGTCGGCGTCCTGGCGGCGTCGGCGACCGGCCTCTCGTGGATGTACGAGGCCAAGGACGTCGCGTTCGCGCGGCGGCTCGAGACCGCGTCGAAGGGCCTCATCGATCTGATGCGGGCGGCGCACCTGGCGCCGCGCGGGGTCGCGCAGGTCGCGGTGGCGGCGCTGCCGAGCTACGCCGGCAAGTCGAAGGAGCTGGACGCCGTCATCGCGGCGAAGGACAAGCTCCTGGGCGCCGTGTGGGACCTGACCGGCGACGGCAAGTTCCGCGCGACGGTGAAGGTCGACGGCAAGCTCCTGACCGTGGTGGCGACCGGCAAGAAGTTCAGCGACGTGGTGCCGTCGAGCTTCGTGGTCGGCCTGGGCGCGATCGGCTTCCTCACCGCGCGGGGCGAGGCGAAGGCCGAGGAGGCGAAGCCGGCGACGGTGCGGCCCGCGCCGAAGAAGCCCATGCCGCCGCGCTCGGGTGGCGGGCTCGGGACGCCGGTGAAGCCGAAGACGAAGTGAGGCCGGCCCGCGCTACGCGACCAGCTCCCTGATCCGGGTCTGGTCCTCGAACGATGGCTGGTCCTCGAACGACGGCTCGTCCTCGACGGTGATCTCGATGATCATGTCGTCGTCGATCGTCGGGCAGTCGTCGAGGCGGCCGAGGCGGCGGTCGCCGACGCGGCGCTCCCACTGGAAGACGCGCGTGTCGGGCTTGCCGGTGCGGCGATCGGCGGCGCGGCGGTCGCGGCGGAGGACGGTCTTCAGCTCGGCGATCGACATGGGCTGCGGATCGAGCTGCATGGCCTGGCCGGCGCAGCTGTAGCAGGTCGGGTACCAGCTGCCATGGAGCTCCGTCGAGCGGAGCAGGCGGCGGCGGCGCTCGTTGCACACCACGCAGCGGGCGCCCAGCCCGACGGGACGGGCATCGGCCCAGCGGGCGTAGCAACCCCAGCAACGGCCGCGCCGGAGCTCGAGGACCTTCGCACCGCAGACGTCGCACTCGTGGGTCGGCATCGACAGGGACATCGTGCATCGGTGGTACGAGCGGTCCCGGCGGTGGGCAAGTTTCTGGCGACCGCGCGGCGGGCCCGCGTCGGTGCTACGCTGCGGGCGCTGTGCCGTCGACACGCGCGCTGATCCACGCCCCGTGGTCGGCCTCGAAGGTCGCGATGGGGCTCCGCTGTCCGCGGCTGTTCCACTTCAAGTACGTGGAGCGGGTGCCCGAGCGCGAGGTGATGCCGGAGGCCCGCATCGGCAAGGCGGTGCACGCGGCGCTCGAGACCGCCCTCGGCGGAACGCCGGCGGCCGAGGCCGCGGCCGAGGCGCGCGCCGCGCTCACCGACGACCACGAGCAGCTGCGGTTCGACGTGCTGGCGGCGGGGGTCGAGCCGTTCATCGCGCGCATCGGCCGGTTCCGGCGGGGACGGCGCGTCCAGCGCACGCTCGTCGAGTACTCGCTGGCGGTGCGCGAGGATCTCTCGGCGACGCAGTTCTACGCCGGCGATGCGTACTACCGCGGCGTGCTCGACGCCGGCTAC
>DDTA01000342.1:0-22044 GCA_002344285.1 Myxococcales bacterium UBA2376 | reverse complement strand
CACGCCGCCTTGCGCGATCAGCTCGAGGGCTACCTCGTGCTCGCCGCCGCCGCCTTCCGCCAGGTCCGCCGCTTCTGGCTCGGCGTCCACTGGGTCGCCGAGCGCGCGGTCGAGTGGTCGCCGCCCGTCGACGCCGCGCAGGTCGCCAACCGCCTCGCCCCCACCGTCCTCGACAACATCGAGGCCGCGGCCCTCGCCGTCGACGACGGCCCGCGCACCAACCCCGGCCCCTGGTGCGACCGCTGCAGCTACCGCTCCCTCTGCCCGGCCTCCCACACCCAGCGCTGGGAGCCCGTCTACGACGACTACGATCCGGACGACTGAGCTTCTCGACCCTGTTGCGTCGCGATGCGCGAGCTACAACTTCAGCGCGAGCTCCGCGGCGGCCGCGATCGAGGCGTCGTCGCGTTGCGCGAGCACGACCGCGCCGAGCCGCGCGCGTCGCCACGACGGCACGAGCGGGACACGCGCGCCATCGACCGGGAGCGGAACGAGCGCGCGCACGACACGGTCGTTCCGCAGGTGCTCGCCCCGGTTCTCGCCGGCGGGCACGTCCGTCTCCAGCGCATCCTCGAAGACGGCGACGAACGCGCGTGTCCCGCCGGGCGCGTCCGCGCGCACGACGAGCGTGTCGCCCATCAGCTCCGCGCTCGCGTCGAGCGTCGGTACCGGCGTCGCCGCACGAAGCGCGCGCTCGATGTCGCCGCGCCGAGAGCCGACGGCGTGCGCGCGGCCGTTCACGACCAGCTGTGGCGTGTAGGGCCCGCGCCCGAGGGCGCGTGCGTAGGACTCCTGCCGCTCGGTCGCGCTCGCCGACGAGAACGGGTCGCGCCAGCCGAGGTCGTCCCAGTAGTCGACGTGAAAGGCCAGCGCGATCACTGGTCGCTCGCGCCCACTCCCCGCGAGCTCGGTGAGCAGGCGATCGGCGGGCGGACAGGAGCTACAGCCCTGCGATGTGAACAGCTCGACGACGATCGCGCCGTTCGTTGCGGCCGCGTTCGCGTCGCCCGGGTCCATCGCAGGCGAACGCGGCGCGCCGCTGGAGCAGGCGGCCGCCGCGACGGCGCAGGCGAGAAGTCGCATGTGCTGCCTACGCGCGGTGCTGCAGCGCGGTTACCGCGACGCAACTGGGTCGAGAAGCTCTTTGACCTCGAGGACGTGCGCCCCCGGAGCGTGTCCCTTTGTTTCGCGACGCAAATGGTGCGAAAAACGCACTGATATCGAGGGGATGGGGGCTAGGTGCGTGTCCCCCGCCAGCGGAGGTGGCGAGAAGGCCACGGCGGAGCGCTGCGGGCGAGGAGGCGCGCGAACATGGTGAGGCGCGCGAGGAGGTCGTCGGGGGCCGGCGCGTCGAGCGCGGTGAGGGTCGGCTCGGCGGCGGCGGCGAGATCGGCGGTGTAGGGGAACGACGCGGTGGGCGTGAGGATCCAGGCGCGGTAGCGCGCCGCGTCCTCGGACGCGGTGTCGAGCTCCAGGAGGTAGCGCGCGCCGTCGGTGGGACGCAGGCGCGCGAGCTCGGCGTCGTTCACGGCCGCGTCACTCGCCCAGGTCCTGGGCGAAACGCGCGGTCACGTTGGCGGCGTTGCCCCACTGCGACTTCTTCCACTCCAGGTTGTGGGTGCGCAGCATCCACAGCGGATCGAGGACGAGACGCGCGCCGATCGCCGCCGACGGATCGCCCGCGAGGTTCTTCATCTCGTCCGTGTCGCGCGCGAGATCGAACACGCGCAGGTTCGAGCCGCCGTTGATGCGCACCTTCCAGTGGCCGATGCGCGCGCCGTGCGAGTCCTCGTACATCGACGTCATCGACATCCGCGGGTAGCCGGCGCCCACGCCCCACGACAGCGGCAAGAGCGACTGCCCCTGCCACTCGGCGTCCATCTGCACGCCGAGCGCGTCGGCCACCGTCGGCACCACGTCGATCAGCTCCGTACCCTCGGTGAACTTGCCGGCGCCCACCATCGGCGGGTAGCGCACGAGCAGCGGCACGTGCACCAGCATGTCGCGGCTCGACTGCCCGTGACCGACCCGACCGTTGTCCTCCCACTGCTCGTCGCCGTGGTCGGCCGTGATGATGAGCATCGTCTTGTCCCAGATGCCCTGCGCCTCGAGCTTCGCGATCAGCTTGCCGAGCACCTCGTCCTGGTAGCTGACGTTCGAGTCGTAGATCGCACGCACGTGCGCGATCTCCGCGTCGGTCAGCTTGACCGCCCCCGACGCCACCTTGCCCGCGTCGCCGCCCGAGAACACCGAAGCGAAGCGGCCCGAGTAACCGGGGCTGTACTTCGAGATCCACGGCTCCTTCGCGCGCCACGACACGTGGGTGTCGACGGTGCCCAGGTACAGGAACCACGGCTCCTGCTTGCCGCCGACGAACTTCAGCCCCTTCTCGAGGATGTCGTCGGCGCGCAGCCCGAGCTCCTCGTGGATGTGGTTCGAGTACGCGTCCCAGGCCGTGCCGAACCCCCACCGCTTGGGCTCGACGTAGCCGTTCGACGTCGCGCCCGCGGTGAACTTGCCCGCCGCCTTCGCGACCTCGTCGATCGTCGTCCACTTGAGGTCGAGCTTCTCCGACCCGCCGATCATCGAGTGCTTGATCGGATAGAGCGACGTCCACAAGGACGCGTGCGAGACGCGCGACTCGTTGCCCTGCACGTAGTGCTGGAGGAAGATCGCCGACTCCTCGGCGAGCTTGTCGAACACCGGCACGTCCGGCCGCGCCGACGGGTTCCACGGCTTCACGCGGTCCGCGCGCAGCGAGTCCATCACGAACAGGACGACGTACTTGGGCGCCTCGCCTCGCTGCGCCTTGGGCTCCTCGCCCGGCACCACCAGCGCCGCCTTCGCCAGCCGCGCCTCCTTGCACCCCGACGCCGTGAGCTCGATGCGCGCGGCCTTGCCGGCGAGCGCGCCCAGGTCCACCGCCGAGCCGAGGCCGACGAGCTTGCCGTCGGCACCCGCGCCGTCCTCGGCCGTCGCCCGCACCGTCACCTCGCACGCCCCATCCGACAGGTCGCCGGTCACGCGCCCGCGCTCCGGCACCATCGCGTACCACGCCATGCCGCCCCCCTCGGGCAGGAGCAGCTCCTTCGTGTCGGTGTCGTAGAACCTCGCGGCCCCGTCACCGGGCGCGGCCCCGCCCACCTGGATCCACTCGACGGCGAGGCCCGAGCCGCCGGCGAAGAACAGGAGCTCGTTCTCGCCTTCCTTCAGCTGCCCCGCGGGCGGCGCGAGCTCGACCGTCTGCCAGCCCTCGCTGAGCTGCGCGTTCACGTCCTTGTTGCCGTTGACGCGCACCGAGAACGCCTGGGCCGCGCCCGCGTGCACGCGCACGCGCACGACCGGATTGCCCCGCAGCTCGTCGTCGGTCAGCGGCACGTCGACGCGCGCCGACTTGCCGTTCATGACGGCGACCTTCCGGTCGCCCTGGGTCTGCCGCAGCTCCCACGTCTTCTGCTTGATCTTCTCGAGGTTGCCGAAGCGCGTGTACTTGGCGAACCCGACCGACCCACCGGCCAGCACGAGGCCGCCGCCGCGCAGGAGGTGCCCGGACAGGCGGTTGTCGACCAGCGAGTAGACCGGCCGCTCCGGCCCGCGGGACGGCGCCGTCGCCGGCGCCTTCACGGCGCTGCCGCCGCCGGACGCCTGTTGCCCGCCGCCTCCCTGCTCCGGCGACGCCTTGTCCTTCTGGCTCTTCTTGCCGCAGCCGGCGAGGCTCGCCGACAGCGCGAGCGCGATCGTGGTGATCACGCGGTGCGTGGAACTCATCGAGAAACCCTATGCATGGGGTGGTCGGTGCGCAAAAAAAACGCGCGCGCGTGGACGCGGAACGCGCGGGCGTCGCGGTGTATTGCACGGGCCTAGCGCACGCGCCAGCCGTGGCTGTACACGTTGAGCCGCGTTCCTCGGACAAAGCCGCAGACCGCGACGCCGAAGCGTTCGGCGACGTCGATCGCCAGGCTCGAAGGCGCCGACACCGCGACGACGATCGGCGCGCCGGCGAGCACGACCTTCTCGATCAGCTCGTAGCCCAGCCGGCCCGACACCGCCACGATGCGCTCGCCCAGCGGCACGTGGCCGGCGCCGAGCGCCCAGCCGATCACCTTGTCGAGGGCGTTGTGGCGCCCGACGTCCTCGCGCACGGCCAGCGCCTGGCCGGCGGCGTCGAAGAGGCCGGCGCCGTGGAGGCCGCCGGTCGCGGCGAAGCGCGCCTGCGCCGCGCGCAGGGCGTCCGGGATCCCGGCGAGCGTCGCGGCCGGGACGACGAGGTCCGACGCGATCGTCTGCGCGCGGGTCTCGAGCGCGGCCAGCGCGACGCGTCCGCACACGCCGCACGCCGCCGTCGCCATGAAGCTCCGGGGCGCCAGCTCGGCCGGGTCGGCGTCGACGTCGACGCGGTCGGCGTCCACCTGCGTGAGGGCCCGCCCGGCGAGCGCGGGGCCCCCCTCGGCGAACAGGAGCCCGCGGACGAGCTCGAGGTCCTCGCCCGGGGTCCGCATCGTGACCGCGGCGTCGGTCCCGCGGGCCGCGATCGTGAGCGGCGCCTCCTCCACGACGTCGTCGGGCTCGGTCCGGCGCGACCCGGCCTCGACATCGATGCGCTCGACGCGACGGCTCACGCCGGACTTATAGCTGGTCTTTCGGCCCGGCGACGGCTAGACAACGGCCCCCATGCCGTTCCCTCCTGCACATCCCGGGCTCCTCGCCGCCATCGCGACGCGCGGCTACGCCGAGCCCACCCCCGTGCAGGCCGCCGTGCTCGAGCCGCGCGCCCTCGGCCACGATCTCCTGGTCTCGGCGCAGACCGGCTCGGGCAAGACCGTCGCCTTCGGCCTCGCCNNGTCGCGCCGACGCGCGAGCTCGCGCTCCAGGTGCAGCGCGAGCTGACGTGGCTCTACGCGCAGACCGGCGCGCGCATCGTGTCGTGCGTCGGCGGCATGGACATGCGCCGCGAGGCGTGGCTGCTCTCGCAGGGTGCGGCCATCGTCGTCGGTACGCCCGGCCGCCTGCGCGACCACGTCGAGCGCAAGCAGCTCGATCTGAGCGCGATCGCCGCCGTCGTCCTCGACGAGGCCGACGAGATGCTCGATCTCGGCTTCCGCGAGGAGCTCGAGGCGTTGCTCGACGCGGCGCCGACCGAGCGGCGCACGCTCCTGTTCTCGGCGACGCTGCCGCGCTCGATCACGATGCTCGCCAAGCGTTACCAGCGCGACGCCGTCCGGGTCTCGACCTCGAGCGACGACACGCCCCACGGCGACATCGCGTACCAGGCGATGGCCATCCATCCGCGCGAGCGCGACCTCGCGGTGGTCAACCTGCTGCGCGCCACCGACGCCGGCGCGCTGATCTTCTGCCGCACGCGCGACGGCGTGACGCACCTGTCGAACAACCTGCTCGAGCGCGGCTTCGCCGTGGTCCCGATGTCGGGCGAGCTCAGCCAGGCCGAGCGCACGCGTGCGCTCCAGGCCCTGCGCGACGGCCGGGCGCGCGCGTGTGTCGCCACCGACGTGGCGGCGCGCGGGCTCGACCTGCCCGATCTCGGGCTGGTCATCCACGCCGATCTACCGCAGGACAGCCAGGTGCTGGTGCATCGCAGCGGGCGCACGGGCCGCGCCGGACGCAAGGGCACCGCCGTCATGCTGGTGCCGGCGTCGGCGCGTCGGCTCGCCGAGAGGTTGTTCGCGGGCGCCGGCCTGCGCGCGACGTGGGTGCCGCCACCGTCGGCCGACGCGATCCGCGCCGCCGACCAGGCGCGGCTCACGGCGGAGATCGCGAGCATCGACGCCGACGCCGGCGACGACGAGCGCGCCGCGGCGACGGCCCTGGCAGCGGCACACACGCCCGCGCAGCTCGCGCTCGCGCTGGTGCGCGCGCATCGCTCGCGCCTGCCCGCGCCCGAGGAGCTGACGATGGTCGACGAGCGCGGCGCGCGGCCGGAGCGGGGCGCGCGGCCGGAGCGAGGCGCGCGGCCGGAGCGAGGGGCGCGACCCGAGCGCGACGCGCGGCCGGAGCCGCCGGAGCGACGGGCCAAGCATGAAAAGCAGCTGCGCCAGCTCGAGGAGCAGGGGGACGGCGAGGCGCCGGTGTGGTTCCGCATCGATGTGGGTCGCGCGCGGAAGGCCGATCCCAAGTGGCTCATCCCGGTCATCTGCACGCGGGGCGGGATCACCAAGGCGGAGATCGGCGCGATCCGCGTGATGTCGCACGAGACACGGTTCCAGATCGCGAGCCGCGCCGCCGACGCGTTCGATGTCGCGGTGGCGCGGCCGCCGAAGGATCACCCGGATCGTACGATCCGCACGGCGAAGATCTCGCGGGCGAGCGCGCCGGCGCCGAGGGAGCGCGCGGCGACCTGAGGAGGGAGAGGGAGAGGGAGAGGGAGAAGGAGAGGGAGAAGGAGAGGGAGAGGGAGAGCCGGAACCGGAGACGGAGACGGGACCGGAGACGGAACCGGAGACGGAACCGGAGACGGAGACGGAACCGGGACCGGAACCGGGACCGGAACCGGAGACGGGACCGGAGGCGGAACCGGAGACGGAGACGGGACCGGGACCGGAGGGACGCTGGACATGACCACCGCGCTAGCCGGCGTCGCGGGCGGGGCGCCGCTGCTTCCGCAAGCGCGCGCAACGGCTCGGGTACGTGCTGGTTCGGGGGTTGCAGTTGCGCGGCCCGCGTCATGCACCGCCCGCTCTGCTTCGCCATCGCCCTCGCGCTGACCGCGTGCGCATCCGATGACGTGGCGGATATCGAGGACGCCGAGCCCGACCTCGGCCTCGGGGACCTCTCCGAGGCCGACTCGAAGGCCGACGGCAACTGGGGCGCCGCGCTCACGTGCAAGACGCCGCCGGACCTGCCGCCACTTCCCAGCCCCGAGATCATCGTCTCGCTCGACGGCCTCACCGTCCACCTCGTCGATCGCACCACCGGCTTCGACAAGGTCTTCCCCGCCGGCGTCGGCGCCCACGACACCGATCCCACCTCGCTCACCTACGGCGAGTCGCTCTCGTACTTCCCCGTCGCCCGGTACGGCACGCAGCACTTCGCCATCAAGCCGTCGACGATCCAGCCGTGCAAGACGTGGTGGACCGATCCCGACACGGGCGAGCGGCTCCCCGTCTTCGCCGGCCTGCCCTTCCTGTCGTTCTCGGGCAACTACGCCATCCACGGCCCGATCGACAACTACCGCGCGGCCAACGGCGGCAACCTGCGCCGCGGCTACGTCTCGCACGGCTGCATCCGCATGGCCGGCGCCGACGTCCTCGAGCTCTACGCGCGCATCAAGGGCGTCGCCTCCGTCCCCGTGCGCGTCCAGCGCGAGCCCGAGCGCACCGCCACCGCGCGCGTCGACATCCCCCAGCGCTGGATCGGCGCCGAGTGCACGGCCGACCGCGACTGCGACTACGCCGGCGGCTTCTGCAAGCAGAACCCGTACGCCCAGCGCGGCTTCTGCAGCGCGCGCTGCACCTCGACGTGCGCCGACCGCGCCGGCCAGCCGACGACGTTCTGCGTCGCCGACCCCGCCGGCGGCGGCATGTGCGTCGCCCGCGAGTCCGCGCTCAACGCCGGCTGCCGGCCGTACGATCACATGGTGCCGGCGGTGCGCTCGCGCCCCACGAACGCCTCGGCCACCGCGCGGGTGTGCGTGCCCGGCTCGCGCGGCTGGATCGGAGATCGGTGTCTCGCCGGCAGCGACTGCGCGGGCGGCACGACCTGCAACCGCGGCATCTGCACCGCCAGCTGCACCCGCTTCTGCCCCGACCAGCCCGGCTACGCCGACACGTTCTGCGCCGCCGAGCCCAGCTTCGGCAGCGCCGGCACGTGCCTGCGCACGTGTACGCCGCTCGCCAGCGCGCCCGAGTGCCCGGCGAACCACACCTGCGTCGCGCGCCCGCGCATCGGCCAGCCGTCCGCCGTGAAGTACGTCTGCGTTCCGCGCTAAGGTTCCGGCGCCATGCCCACCCTGCGTGATCGCGTCTTCCGCGATCCGGTCCACGGCCTCATCGAGCTCCGCGGCGACGATCGCCCGATCGGCGAGCTCCTCGAGACCCGCGCGATGCAGCGCCTGCGCCGCATCCGGCAGATGGGCCTCGCGTGGCTCGTCTACCCCGGCGCCGAGCACTCGCGCTTCTCCCACGCGCTCGGCGCGCTGCACGTCGCCCAGCGGGTCACGCGCCAGCTCAAGCTCGACGGCCGCGTCGCCCTCGACGTCAAGGTCGCCGCGCTCCTCCACGACATCGGCCACGGCCCGTTCTCGCACGCGTGGGAGCACGTCTTCCCCGGCAGTGACCACGAGCGCTGGGGCGCGCGCATCGTCCTCGAGGATCCCGAGCTGCACGGCGCGCTCGAGGCGCTGGCGCCGGGGCTCGCCGAGACCGTGCGCGGGTTCTGGCACAAGACCTACCGGCCGGCGTTCGCGCGCAAGCTCGTCTCCTCGCAGCTCGACGTCGATCGCCTCGACTACCTGCTCCGCGACGGCCACTTCTCCGGCGCCGGCTACGCCACCTACGACCTCGACTGGATCCTGCACGCGCTCGCCGTCGAGGACGTGCTCACCGGCGAGGACGACCCGCGCGACCTCGTCATCGACTACCGGCGCGGCACGTACGCCGTCGAGCAGTACCTCTTCGCCCGCTCGTACATGTACGCGCAGGTCTATCACCACAAGACCGTGCGGGCCGCGGAGTGGATGCTGGTGAAGCTCTTCGAGCGCTACCGCGCGCTCGCCGCGAGCGGCGCCGAGCCCCCGGGCCTCGAGGCGGCGGCGATCCTCGCCCGCGGCGGCGAGCTCACCGTGGATGGCTACCTGCGGCTCCACGACGTCTCGGTGACCCACGCCCTCGACGCGTGGGGCGGCCGCGGGGAGGGTCCGCCGGCCGAGGATCCGATCCTGCGCGACCTCGCCGCGCGCCTCGTCGACCGCCGCCTGTTCAAGACCTTCGACCTCGGCGACGACGCCGCCGTGGCCGAGCGCGTGCTCGCGCCCGCCCAGGAGATCGCCGCGCGCCGCTTCGGCGCCGACGCGGCCACCTACGTGACCGTCGACACCACGCGCCAGATCGGCTACGTCGCGCGCGCCGAGGAGGAGCTGCACGTCGTCGATCACCCGCGCCACGGCGCGGTGACGCTCGGCCGCCTGCTCGAGGACATGCCNNGCCAGAAGCGGCGGCGCTGATGCTCGGCTGGTTGCGCCGGCGCCGCCGCAAGCGCATCCGCGAAGCGCCGGTCCCGGAGACGTGGGCCGCGATCCTCGCCGAGAACGCGCCGTTCGTCGCGCGCCTGTCGGAGGCCGAACGCGCCCGGCTCCATGGCCACATCCAGGTCTTCCTCGCCGAGAAGCACTTCATCCCCGCCGGCGGCATGGAGATCACCGAGGAGGTGCAGGTGACGATCGCCGCCGCCGCCGCGCGCGTCGTCCTCCACCTCGACATCGGGCGCTACGACCGCCTGACCGAGATCGTGGTCTACCCCGGCGCCTACAAGCACCCGGACGCCGCCGAGGGCGTGGCGACGCTGGGCGAGGCCCACACCTGGGGCACCGTCGTCCTCGCGTGGGACGCCGTCCTCGACGGGATGCGCCACCCGCGCGACGGCCACGACACCGCCGTGCACGAGTTCGCCCACGTCCTCGACGGCGCCAGCGGCTCGTTCGACGGCGCGCCGTCGCTCCACGCCAGCGAGCACTACCGGCCGTGGGCCGCGGCGATGCAGCGCAACTTCCTCCGCCTGCGCCGCGGCGACCGCGCGCTGCGCCGCGTCCTGCGCGACTACGGCGCGACCAACGAGGCCGAGTTCTTCGCGGTCGCGACCGAGGCGTACTTCGAGCGCCCCGACGAGCTCGCCGCGCGTGCGCCCGCGTTGTTCGCGGAGCTCGAGCGCTTCTACCACCCGAAGCGCCGCGGGAAGCCGCGCCGCCCGGCGCCCTGATACCGTCGGGCATGGCCGCCGCGCCGCCCACCGACGCACCGCTCCGGGTCGCGCGCGTCCTCCTGCGCGCCCGCCGCGCCCACGCCGCGGCGCTCGTCCTCGCCGAGCACGCGCGCAAGGGCAGCCGCGAGCCCGAGGTGTGGTGTGCGCTCGGTGCCGCCCTCCTCGGCGCACGCCACCAGCTCGTGGTGAAGCCCTACGAGCGCTGGGCCGCGTGGGTGCTGCGCGAGGCGGAACCGATCGTCTTCATGACGCCGTTCGCCCAGCCGCGCCTCGAGCTGGCCCGCGATCTCGCGCCGCCGGCCCACGACGATCCGATGGACGCATACGCGCTCGATCAGCTGATCGAGTTCCTGGCGACCTCCGAGGACGTGCTCGCCGACGCGTTCGCCGCGATCACCGGCGACGACCGCGCGCTCGCCGTCGGTCTCCTCGCCGAGAGCTCGGACCACGCGGCGCCGGTCGTGCGCGCCGCGATCGCCGGCCGCTACGGCGCCGCCGCGGCCCGCGCCGCGCTCCGCCGCTGCCGCCGCTTCCTCCACCGCGGCGACATCCGCGCCGCGATCACGGCCGCGGCCGCCTCGCCCTCGCGCGACGAGCTCGATCCATATCTCGGCCTGGCGCTCGACGAGCTCGCCGCGCTCGCCCCGCGCTGAACCGGCGCGAGGTCCGGTCAGTCCTGCTGCGGCGGCGGACCGTCGGCGTAGCGCATCTGCGAGACCACCGGGACGATCGTGTACGGCGGGCTCATCACCTCGAGCACGCCGTGCGCGATCTTGCGCGACGTCCGGTGCGAGCGCAGCGCGCGATCGCTCAGCTTCTGCAGATCGAGCGTGACCCCGAGGAAGAGCTCCTGCGTCGCCATCGAGCCCGGCGGCGCGTCGGGCTTGTACTTCCGCGACTCGAACGCGAGCCCCACGTCGAGGTACGAGAGCGCGGTCGCGACCGGCCGCGGCGCGCGGTCCACGCCCGGCACGGCGCCGAGGTGGAGCGCCAGGTAGTACGTCTGCCCCGAGTAGTCCTCGGCGATGTTGAGGCTGTTGCCCTTCTTCGACCCGTGGTACTCGCCACGCCACAGCCCGAGGTACTCGTCGCTCGGCGCGTACGCGACGCGGAAGTCGACGAGCTCGTCGAGCCGCGGATAGATCTCCTGCAGCGTGCCGAGCACCGCGCCGGCGGTGTTGAACCACATGTCGCCCGGCGAGAAGCGGTAGGCGTAGCCGTCCTTGATCTCGACGAAGAGGAACAGCGTCCACGCCAGCGAGCCACCGAGCACGGCGGCGCTCGTCTCGCCCCACCCCTCGCGGCGGAGGACGCGGCTCGAGGCCCGACCGAGCACCATGTTGGCCCACGCGTGCCCGAGCTTGTCGGCGCCGCCGGCGTAGGTGTCCTTGCCGAAGTAGCCGTCCTCGCCGATCTCGAAGCCGTGATCGATCCGCCCGCGGTACCACGCGAAGTGCGCCCACGTCATGAAGCCGGCGTAGAGGCCGCCGACGATCACCAGCGAGCGCACCCGGTGATCGGGCCGTGCCGCGTCCGGCGCGGACACATCGACGGGCTCGCGGCGCGGAGACGCCTCGAGCACGCGCAGCTCGGCGCCCTGATCGAGCCACGGCGTGCGGCACGGCTCGCTCGAGCCGGCGAGCGTGCAGTCGGCCGCGGCCCACCGCACCGCCGGCGGCGCCGTCACCAGCGTGCCGATCAGCGTGGCCACGATCACGAGGCGATGCGCCCGCACACCTCACCGTTACACGGCTCACTCGTGGCAGACAACTGCCCCGTGGTAGATCACGCTCGTGGTCGACCGGTGGCAGCGATACTGGTTCCCCGCCGGTGGTCGCTGGAACGCCGGCGTGGCGCGCCTCGCGGTCGCGGCGTCGGCCGCGCTCATGCTGGTGCGCGTGCGGAACCACGGGCTCGTCACGGCGCCGCAGGACGCGCCGCTGGACAGCTACGACGCCGCCGGCGTCCTGCTGCTGGCCGGCGACGTCCCGCCGCCGGCCGCGATCATCACCGCCTGCTACGCCCTCGCGTGGCTCGGGGCGCTCGGGCTGCTCGTCGGTGCGTGGACGCGGTTCAGCGCCGCGGTCGCGCTCGTCGCGTCCCTCGTCGTGGTGAGCTTCACCGTCAGCTTCACGCCCGACTGGCCGCACGACAACAACCTGCCGCTCCTCGCGCTCGTCGCCGTCCAGGGCACCCGGGGCGGCGACGTCGCCGGCGTCGACGGCTGGCTCCGCCGACGGCGCGGGCTGCCGCCGCCACCGGCCAACGCCTACGAGTGGACGCCCCGGCTGGTGCAGCTCGTCTGCGCGCTGGTCTTTCTCTCGGCGTTCGCCTCCAAGCTGGGGCACGGCCGCGGGACGGCGGCGTGGGCGCTCTCCGACAACCTGCGCCACCAGATCCTCTCGCAGTTCGATCTCAACCGGCTGCCGCGCACGGCGCTCGCCGACTGGCTGCTCGAGAGCCCGTGGCGCTACCGGACCGCCGGCGTCCTCAACCTCGTGAACCAGCTCCTCCCGATCTTCGCGGCGGTGATGGTCCATCGCCCACGCCTGCGCGCCGCGTTCGGAGCCGCGTTCGCCGTCGAGGTGCTCGCCATCGGAGTGGTGATGGGCCTCTGGAACCTGCACTGGCTGCCGCTCGCGGCCGTGTTCGTCGACTGGGATCGCCTGGCCACGTGGGTGCGTCGGCGACCGGCGGACGCCACCGTGCCGGGCGGCGAGCCCCTGGCGCCGCGCGCGCGACGCCGCGTCTCCGCGTTCATCGCCAGCTTCCTCGCCTACGACGTCCTCGTGTCGTTCATGTACCCGCGCATCGATCAGCGGCTCCGTACCTACCCCTTCTCGGCGTTCCCCATGTTCGCCGTCATCCGCGCCCGCCAGCCGTACGACGTGCACCTCGACTACGCCTTCGTCCACGGTCGCTTCCGCATCGTCGGCGCCGGGGCGCAGACCGACGAGATCGAGGCATGGCTCCACACCACGTACGCGTACCGGCGGCTCTACCGCATCACCGATCCGGAGGCCCTGCGCGCCCGCATGGCGCGCGCGTTCGCCGACGTCCGCCGCCGATATCCCGGCGCGGCGGTCACCGCCGTGCAGCTCTGGGCGTGCATCTATCACGTCCCCGCGTACCCCGCGCCCGCGCGCCTCGAGCCGCACGACGTCGGGCTGATGGGCGAGCTGGCCGACGACGGCACGTGGACGAGCGGCCTCGGCGGCGCGGTCGTCGCCGAGGACGGCGACGCCGTCGTCGAGCTCCGCGGCCCCGGGCGCGGGCACCTCTCCCGGCTCACGCTGTCCCTCGACAGCGAACGCGCGCCGCGCGACCTCCCGTTCACGCGCGACGGCGATCGCGTGCGCTTCCACCTGCCGGACGCCGAGGTCGTCCTCGTCACGATGCACGTCCGGCGCGCCGACGGCTCGCCGCTCGCGCTCCTGCTCGCGCGCAGGACCCGCAAGGCGTGGTGGTAGGGCGCCGCGCGATCAGAACGCGCCGCCGAGCCAGATCGCGGCGTGTCGCACGTTGCCGGTGTTCTGCGGCCCCGCCAGCTGCGGCAGGCCCGCCTCGGCGCCCGCGCGCACGCGGCCGAGCGTGAGGCCGCCGCCGAGCACCAGCGGGATCTCGTACTTCTCGCGCCAGCCGACGAGCTCGCCGCGCACGCCGGTCATGATCCAGGCCGCGGCGCGCCGGCGCCCGACGCCGATCCACGCCGGCGCCACGAGCTGATCGCGGTTGCCGTGCGCGCGGTTGCCGAAGGCGACCTGGACGACCGGCTCGAACGCGGCCCACCAGCGACCGCGCGCGCTGCGGCCCGAGAGCCCGAGGCGCACGACCGGGCGCGCCGGCCCGAGCGCGATCACACCGGCGCCCGCGAGCGTGGCGAGCTCGCCGCGACGTCCGGCGCGCGCCAGCCAGCGTGCATCGACGAGCGCGCCGGCGTACGCTCGGTCGCACCGTTGCCCGCGCCCGTCGTGACACCAGCCGCCGCCGTGATCGACGGTGCCGCGCGCGCGCGCGCTGTGGCCGACGCCGACGGTGAGGCGCTCGTTCACGCCGTATGCGATGTCGAGGCCGGTGGCCCAGGCGTCGCCGAGCTCGTCGGGCAGGTGACGAAAGCGCGTGAGCCGGAGCTCGTGCACCACGGCGAGATCGACGCGACCGGCGGGCTGGCGCGCGGCCCCGATCCAGCGCGCGGCCGGCGGAGGAGGCGTGTCGGCGCGCGCGTCGGCGGTGGCCCCCTGCGTCAGGAGCAAGGCGAGCCCGAGCGGGTACAGCGCGCGCACGCGGCGACATTACTCGGGTTGACGGCGCTGGCGCTCGCGGCGTGCGCCGATCCGGTCTCCGAGATGTCGGAGGTCTACTACCGCGGGCCCGGCCAGCGCGTGCTCTGCGCGGTCGGGATCGACGAGGGCCGCAGCGACGAGCGCGGCATCGCGCTGGGCCTCGATCGTGCGCGTGACGACGGCCTCGTGGTCCAGCTCTATGCCCACGTCCCGGGCCGGACGATCGCGCTCGATCGCCTCGAGCGCGTGCTCGCCGGGGCGCGCGATCGCGGCCTCGCCCACTTCACCTACGACGACTTCGCCGCCGGTGCGCCCGCGTCGGCCGGGATCGCGCTCAGCTTCGACGATGCGTCGATCGACGAGTGGAGCGCCATCGCCGAGGTGCTCGACGCCTACGACGCCCGCGTGACGTTCTTCATCGCGTACTACGACGGCTTCTCGCCGGCGGGACGGGACCAGGTGCGCGCGCTCGCGGCGCGCGGCCACGCGATCGCCAACCACTCGGTGCGCCACCTGCGCGGGCCGGACTACGCCGAGCGCCACGGCGTCGAGGGCTGGATGATCGACGAGGTGCGCCCCGTGGCCGCGGCGATGCGCGCGGACGGTCACGCGCCGGTCGCCTTCGCCTACCCGTTCGGCGCGCGCACCAGCGAGCTCGACCGCGCGCTGCTCGCGGAGTACGCGATCGTGCGCTCGGTCAGCTTCTCCCGCGACGCCCTGTTCGTCGTCGATCCGTGCCCCGAGTAGCGCGCCCGGCGCGCGCGTGCTCACTCGCGCCGCGTGATGCGGTGGACCTCGTACCGGCCGGGCACGGCGCCGAGCTCGACGATGGCGAGCGGCACCGGCGTCGCCTCGGGGACACTGACGAGCTCGGGCGTGCCCGGCGAGCGCCGGACCCAGACGCGGTACACGATCTCGCCACGCTCGAGCTTGTCCCCGGGCACGGTCTGGTCGCCGGCGCCGCACTTCGAGTACCACATGACCTGCGCGAAGCGTCGCGACACGACGTGACACGGTCGCCCGCGCGCATCGGTACCGACGAGCGCGGCCGCCTCGACCACCGGCGCGCGCCAGTCCTCGCGCTGGCTGCGCCAGATCGTCGTCACCAGGACACCGGACCACGCCAGCACGACGAGCACGAACGGCACGCGCGCGCCGATGCGCCACGACCCGCGGCCGGCGACCAGCGCGATGACGTGGACCCCGAGCAGCACGAGCAAGGTGAGCGCGAAGTAGATGTAGCGCGGCGTGGCGTGGGACACGAGCCCGAGCGCGACGACCTGCCCGACGGCGACGAGCCAGAGGAAGCAGGTGGCGCGCGCCGGTCGGACGGCGATCGCGCCGAGCCCGGCGATCACCACCGGCACCGCGAGCACGCCGTAACCGATGAACGGGTTCTCGGTCACGTAGGAGACGAGCCCTTGCCCGACGTAGTCGCGGCGAGGCACGCCCGCGCTGAACGTGATGATGCCGGACGGCGATCCGGTCTCGGCGATCGCCTGCGCGGCGTGCGGCGCGAGCAGCGCGGCCAGCGCCGCCGCCGTCGCGAGCACCGGGAGCGGACGAGCGAGGAGCGCGCGCCACCAGACGACCATCGCGAGCCCGCCGACGAGCGCGATCGGCACGCAGCTCGCGTAGCGCAGGTAGAACGCCGCCGCGAGCCACGGCGCCGCCGCCAGCATGCGCCAGCGGGGTCCGGCGTCGCGCTCGAGCTCGGTCACGATCGTGGTCGTGCCGAGGAGCAGGCACGCCGTGGAGGGCAGGTCCGACTCCAGCTGATGGGCGCGCAGCGCGAGCCCGTGCATCCCGACCACGATCGCCACGCCCCACGCGCCCGCGGTGGCGCCCAGCATGCGCCGGCCCGCGTGGTACACGGCGAAGGCGAAGCCGATGGCGAGCACCACCGCCGGGAGGCGCAGCACGAGGTCGGCGCCGCCGGCCGCGACGCCCACCGCCGCGACCGCGTGCATGCCGACCGAGCGGTAGAGCCACGGCGACGGCTCGCCGCGCAGGAGCGCCTCGCCGCCGATCGCGTACGCCGCCTCGTCGTGCCCGAGCGGGCCGTCGAGGAGCCAGCCCACCACGACGAGCGCGACCCACGCGCCGAGGGCGGCGACGGCGACCTTGCGAGCGCTTCCGGTCAACGCCCGCGACCCTACCGGATCCGGACGCCGAAAATGAGTTCGGCGGCCGTAACCGGCCGCCGAGCGTGACGTGTCCCCTTCGAAGGTTCTCGATCCAGTTCGTCTGCACCGAGCCACCGCTGCGTCACCGCAATGATGGCTGCCTCACATGGAGCTGACTGCTCTACAGAGTGTTGTTTGTATCGTCGTATCGGCGCTTTCGGGTTACGCCGCTCCCACCGTTGCCTCGCCATTTCGGGCGGACCGTGATGGTCTTCCGTGCGATACCGTCCCCCGTCATCGATTAAGAAGCCGGGTTCATCCTCTCGTGAGCTTGGCTCTCCTCCTGAGTTCGTCGTGCCTACGTCGGCCCGAGCATCCAAGCCGGCTTGCACCGACCTGCGACCACGGGCGCCTTCCTTGGGGTTTCCTACCTCTTCGCGACATCAGCCCTGCGAGTCCACGTTCGGTGAGCATCCCAGGCCCACCTCTGTTCCGTCCTCAGCGTTTCGCGCGCTCTCGACGGCTTGCTCCTCGCAGTGCCTTGCAGACTTGTTTCATCCTGCTGCCACGTCCAGGTTTCGCGCTCCAGGGGGTTCCTCCCCCGACCCAGCCGAACCACCTCGTCGGTGGCCCGTCCCTCCGCGCCGTTGGTTCCGCCCGCCTGTCGCCGGTTGCCCGACGACGCCAGCCGATGGAACGTCGACCTCGAGGTCTTGATCCGAGCCGGGATCCGCAGCACCCGCGAGGTGTTTAGCCTCGGTAGATACTCGCGTCCCCTCATGCGCTTCACTCCTTCGGGCTTCACTCGACCAGTCTTGGAGACATCGTTACGGCCTCCTCCGCTCGGGCGTTGACGTCCGGTGCTCGCTGTGCCCCGGCCGCTGACCTGCAGCGTATCGATCGACTGATCTCGTTGACGAGCTATCCCTAGTTCATCCTCCCGTTCGAGCTTTCCGGCCTGCCCTCGCCCGCCGGGTTTCCCCGTCGGTCGAGCACGAGGCCCGTCATCATCTCGACAGTCCGTTACGACCGCCGAACGAGGAGACCTATTTGCAGTCGGTGTGCCACGCGCCGGTAACGCACAACCTCGCGTCTTTCAAGCCCGCGTCGCGCAAGGCAATGTCCGTGCTCCGGACAGGGCTGTGAATAACCTGAGATTTCATTGTGTTGGATCTGGTCACACCTTCGCAGACATCGAAACTTCGCTCACGATCGTCGTCGTCACCGACACCCCAAGCGGGAGTGTGACGGGAGCGCGCGGCCCATGATCGGACCGGTCGCGTGGACGCGACGAAGGCGCGCGAAGTATTGTCCGCCGCGATGAGGACACATCGATTCGCGCGCACGCTCGCGCCGCTCGCCCTGCTCGCGCTCGTGGGATGTGACGCCGCCGAGAAGGGCCGCGCCGAGGCGAAGCGCGAGGCCGAGATCGAGGACCGCAAGAAGGCGGCGTCGATCAAGCCGGTCGACAAGATCAAGACGCCGGTGCCGCAGGGCACCAAGCTCCCGTGCAGCCAGGTCATCGACCCGACCGCCTTCCAGGGCGCGCTCGAGGAGACCGAGCCCCTGACGGTGCGCGACTCGACCGGCGGCTACATCGACTCGACCGTGTCGTGCACGCTCGTCCGCGGCGGCGCGCGCCCCGACGCCAAGGCGCAGGCCAAGATCATCAAGGACACCGGCCGCCTGGGCACGCTCCCGGGCGACCCGCTGTGCGTGGTGACCATGTACTGCTGGGTGATCGACGAGGAGGCCAAGCTGCGCGACCGCTGCAAGTCGGGCCCCAACTCGCTGCTCTCGCACGACGAGTCGACGACGGGCGGCTTCGCGTGCAAGCGCACCCTGCCGCAGGGTGAGTTCGACATCGACAGCTTCAAGTTCGTCGACAACGACACCAAGTGCCTGTTCGAGGTCGGCGGCGGCCCGAGCATGACCGACAACGACAAGATCGCGACGTGCGCGCGGGTGGCGCGCGAGTCGATCGGCAGCGAGCACATCCAGCCGGGGGCGCCTGCGCGCTACTCGGAGGAGCCGGCGCCCGAGGCGGGCAGCGGCTCGGCCGCGCCCTGATCGCGCGACTCGCGTGCGGGCGCCCCGATCGTCCCGAAGAGCCAGTCGGCGATCGGGAACGTGATGTTGAAGTTGGTGTGCGCCATACGCCGCTGATCGTGGTGCAGCGTGTGGTGGCGGCGGAGGATCTGGACCAGGCGGCGGCGGCCGACCCAGCCGTCGGGCGGCAGGTGGTAGGCGAAGTGGAGCCACTCGTAGGTGACGAAGTACGTCATCGCGGTGGCGCCGAAGAGCCAGCCGACGTTGGGCGAGACCGCCCAGTGGAGCAGCGCGCCGATCGGGAACGCGAGCGCGCCGAGGAAGAAGACGAGCATCGCCGGCGGGAAGAGCACCATCTGGAAGTCACGCGGCGACTCGGCGGCCATCGCGTCGTGGGTGTAGAAGCGGTGGTGCTGGCGGGCGTGGCGCTCGAACAGGATCGACAGGCCGCGGCGGCGGTGGTGCATGGGTCCACGGTGCCCGGCGTACTCGCCGAGGTTGGCGAGGAGGAACGACAGCGGGACGGCGGCGAGCTCGGCGAGGCTCGGCGCGTCGACCATGACGGCGGCGACGATGATGGCGGCGAGCGCACCGACGGTCGTGGTGCCGAAGTGCAGCCAGCCGTGATAGCGCGGCCCGATGTGGCGGGCACGATGGGCGACGCGGAAGGCGCGGACGGCGTCCGGGATGCTGACGCCTGCGCCGGGGGACGCCTCGGCGGCGGGGTCGGTCCTGGCCTCGGTCATGACTTCCTCCGGGGCTTGCGCGAGAGCTGGGTCAGGTTGGCGATGCCGAGCGCGATGTGCGCGCGGGCGGCGCGGGCCGCGGCGTCGCCGTCGCCTTCCTCGATGGCGCGGGCGATCGCCCGGTAGCCGGCGAGGTCGCGCAGCTCCGCTTGCTGCGCGGCGGCGACGGCCTCGCGCATCCCGAGGAACGCGTCGCGCAGCGTGTTGAACGACAGCTGGTAGGCGAGGTTGCCGGTGCCGTCGACGACGGCCTGCCAGAACGCGAGCGACGCCTGCTGGAGCTCGGCGAGCGGTGCCCCGTCAGCCTCCATCCGCGCGATCACCGCGCGCAGCGCCGACGCCGTCGCGGAGCCGCTGCGGAGCGCGGCCGCCCGCGCGAGCTCGGGCGCGAGCGCGGCGCGCATCTCGACGCCGGCGCGCATCACCTCCGCCGAGAGCGACGGCTCCTGCTGCCGCATGAGGTGCGGCAGCAGATCGAGCCCGCCCGTCGTCCGGAAGTCGAGCACGCGCGTCTCGCCGCCGTGCCGGACGGCGACCAGGCGCAGCTGCGCGAGCCGCGACATCGCCTCGCGCACCGCGGTCCGGCTCACCCCGAGCTCGGCGCAGAGCAGCCGCTCGGGCGGCAGCGCCTGCCCCGGCGCCAGCCTTCCGCTCACGATGCGCGCCACCAGCTGATCGAACACCGCCTCGGTCAGCGACCGCCTGGGAATCCGCTCGAGCGCCAGCCCTTCCACGATCCTCATCTCATAACAGATCATACCAGTCGTCGCAACGAAGAACGGTGGCTGACACCTTTCGCATTGGTTTAGCCAATTGGCTAAACCAATGCGGTGTCAGCCACCGCCGGCGCGCCTACTTGCGGGGGCGCGGCACGCGGTAGATGGACAGCTTGTTCACCAGCGTCGCGCGCGAGATGCCGAGCTGCTGGGCGGCGCGGGTCTGGTTGCCGTTGCAGGCCTCGAGGGCGGCGACGATGCGCTGGCGATCGGCCTGCTGGTCGGGCGTGAGCCCGGCGATCGCGTCGGGCTCACGGGCGGCCGCGGCGAGCGCCGACGGCGTCGCCGGAATCGTCCGGGTCGGCGCGATCGGCGCCTGGGCCTGGTCGAGGAGGATGTGCTCGGGCTGGATCGTCCCGCCGGCGGCGAGCAACGCGGCGCGCTCGACGACGTTCTTGAGCTCGCGCACGTTGCCCGGCCAGGCGTGGGCGCGGAGGCGGCCCAGCGCGGCTGCCGAGATCGACGCGTCCTTGCCGGTCGCGGCGCGCGCGAACCGCGCGGCGAGCGGCTCGACCTGCTGGAGGCGCTCCCGGAGCGGCGGGATGTTCAAGGTGATCCCGGCCAGACGGTAGAAGAGGTCGCGCCGGAAGGTGCCCTCGGCGATGCCCGCCTGCAGATCCCGGTTGGTGGCCGCCAGGACGCGGACATCGAGGGTGACCGGGCGAACCGCGCCGACGCGCAGCACCTCGCGGGTCTCGATCGCCCGCAGGAGCTTGGCCTGGAGCTCGAGCGGCATCTCGCCGATCTCGTCGAACAGGACGGTGCCACCCGCCGCGGCCTCGAGGAGGCCAGGCTTGCTCTGGGCCGCCCCGGTGAACGCGCCACGCTCGTGACCGAAGAGCTCGCTCTCCAGGAGCTGGGGCGAAAGCGCCGCGCAGTTGATACACACGAGCGCCCCGCTCCGACCCGACAGCCTGTGGATGGAGCTCGACAGCACCTCCTTGCCCGCGCCGGTCTCGCCGACCACGAGCACGTTGACCATGCTCTGCGCGAGCGAGAGCACCAGCGGGCTCGGGCTGGCCAGGGTCGGATCGTCGAGGGTGACGTGCGACGCGCCGAGCGCCGCTCGCACCGTCGACACGGCGCGCGCCAGGACGACCGCGGTGAACGGACCGATCTGGAACGGCTCGCCGGGCGCGAACTCGGCCGGCGCGCTGGCGCCAAGCGCGGCGCCCCGGATCTGCGTGCCGTTGCGGCTGCCGAGGTCCTCGAGTGTCCAGCGGTCGCCGAGGCGCAGCACGGCGTGACGCCGCGAGATCTTCTCGTGGTCGATCACCACCTCGCACGTGGCGTCGCGACCGATCGCGATCTCACCGCGCTCGGGCAGGCCGTAGGCGCGGAAGTCGGCGTCGCGAGAGACCAGGAGAACCCAGCCAGTCGGCGCGCCGAGTGACTCGCCAGCATCCGTGACCGTGGTACGCACGCGCGCCAATATAGACGAGCGGATCCGAAAAAGGGGAAGGCCCGCTCTTGCGGAGCGGGCCTTCTGAAAAAGCCCCGGCAGCGTCCTACTCTCCCACAGAGTTGCCCCTGCAGTACCATCGGCCCGGAGGAGCTTAACTTCCGTGTTCGGGATGGGAACGGGTGTGGCCTCCTCGGAATTGCCGCCGGGAAAAACGTTCGAAGCACGAGCAGTGCTGTTTGATGATGTGCTGAGTCGATACGATCTCGTCTGGAGATCTTCCGTCATGACTGACGGATACGTAGCGCTGGTGTTGACGACCTGGCCACCATCCCGGCGCACTGCGATCTCGCGATCGCCTGCTTCCGGTCCGCAGCGGTGGAGCCGCTGCGAAACTAAAATTAGGTGGTCAAGCCTCACGACCGATTAGTACGGGTTAGCTCCACGCGTTGCCGCGTTTCCACCTCCCGCCTATCAACCACGTAGTCTACGTGGGGTCTTCAGGAGCCCGAAGGCTCAGGGATACCTAATCTCGAGGGGGGCTTCCCGCTTAGATGCTTTCAGCGGTTATNNTGCTTTCAGCGCTTATCCCTTCCGAACATAGCTACCCGGCGATGCCACTGGCGTGACAACCGGAACACTAGAGGTTCGTCCAACTCGGTCCTCTCGTACTAAAGTCAGCTCCTCTCAAGTATCCTGCGCCCACGACGGATAGGGACCGAACTGTCTCAC
>DDTA01000343.1 GCA_002344285.1 Myxococcales bacterium UBA2376 | reverse complement strand
CTCCGTCTCCGCCTCCGCCTCCGCCTCCGCCGCCGCCGCCTCCCGGACACGCGGCTTCCTCGCCCAGAGAGCACGCCTTCTTCATGAGCGCCTCCGCCTTCGCCGCGTCCTGCGCGACGCCCTTGCCGTCGCGCGTGAGCGCGCCCAGCACCGCGCACGCGTACGCGTCGTTGCGATCACACGCGCGCCCCAGCCACATCGCCGCGGCTGCCGCGCCGGCCGGCACACCTTCGCCGCGCAGGTACGCGCCGCCCAGCAACCGACACCCGGCCGGATCGCCGCCCTCGCACGCCTGCTGGTAGAGCTTCACGGCGGCGCCCAGATCGCGCGCGACGCCCTCGCCCGCCGCGTGCACCTGCGCCGCGTTGGTGCAAGCGAGCACGAGCCCGTCGTCGCACGTCTTCTGGAAGACGGCGAGCGCGGCCGCCGGATCCTTGTCGCCGCCCTCGCCTCGCACCAGCGTCAGCCCGAGGTTGCGGCAGCCGAGCAGGCTCTTCTCGTCGCACGCCTTGCCGAACCACCGCCGCGCCGCGACCGGATCGGGCTGCACGCCGTGGCCTTGCAGCAGCACGAGGCCGAGGTTGTTGCACGCCGCCGCGTTGCCGCGATCGCACGCCTGACCGTAGAGCGCGAGCGCGCGCACCGGATCGCGCGCCACGCCGGTGCCCTCGGCGTAGAGCACCCCGAGGTTGCGGCACGCCTCGGCGTCGCCCTTCACGCACGCCGCGTCGAACGCCGTCGCGGCCTCCTCGGCGGTCGGCATCGCGCGCACGCCGGCGTCCTGGGCCTTGGTCGCCGACTTCTTCTTGCACGCCGGCGTCAGCGCGAGCACCGCCAGCGAGACCAGGATCCAGGGCTTCATGCGTGTCCTCTCTTACCGCATCTGGCTCTTCACCGCCGGGGCCACGGTGCGCGCGTATGCCTGGTCCGCGACCTTCCCGCCGCCGCGGAAGCCGCCGTACGCGACGATGATCGCGGTGGTCACCGCCAGCGCGACGGCGGCCGCGACGAGCCGCGGCCGCCACGGCCCGCGCGCACCGACGACGGCCGCGCCCCACACGGCGAGCACGACGAGCGCGAACGGCACGAGGCTCCACGTCCCGGGCAGGCCGACGAGCATGCCGGCGTTGGGCGCGGCGAGCCCGTCGCCGAGGAGCCGCAGCGTCACCTCGTAGAGCGGGTTCTTGAACTTCTCCGGGAAGTGGGGGAACTCGACGATGCTCGCGGTGTAGACGAACACGCCGACGCCGCCGAGCCCGAGCGCGGCGCCGCGCAGCGCGGGCCAGCGCGCCGCGCTCGCCAGCGCCACCGCGATCGCCGGCAGCAGGAACGGGAGCATCACGGTGATGTAGCGGGGCCCCATCTGCCAGCCGCCGCGCCAGAAGACGAGGCTCGAGATGAACAGCAAGTAGATGACCGCGATCGACGCCGTCACCGCGACGGGCGCGTACCGCCCACGCCGCGCCATCAGCGCCCACCCGGGCAGCGCGAGCAGGAGCGCCGGGCAGAACACGAGGAGCCCGTTGTCGGGCGCGACGGTCGAGCCGGTGAACGCCTCCCAGCGCAGGCGGTCCATGCCGAGGAAGCCCTTCTGGTGGAAGTGCGCGAAGGTCTCGGACGCGGCGTAGCCGGTGGTGAACGGCGAGCCGAAACACGCGTCGTGGTAGTAGAGCAGGATCGCGATCGGCACCGCCGCGCCGGCCGCCGCCCAGGCGACGGGCCGCACCACGGCCCCCGCGCCGGACTCAGCCCGACGCCGCCGGACCAGCGCGATCAGCACCCAGGTCGCGATCGGCACCGCGGCGAAGAGCGCCTGATAGTCGACGAGCGGCGCGGCGCCGGCGAGCGCACCGGCCGCGACCATCCACCTCGGATCGCGATCATCCTCGACGACGCGGGTCGCGACGATCCACGCGGCGCCGATGCACACCGCCGAGAGCTGGTGCGAGATGAAGAGCACCGAGTACGTGAGGGCCATCGACCCGATGCCGTAGATCGCGAGCGTCGCGCGCCGCGCGTCCTCGTCGGGGGTGAAGCGAGCGAGGAAGCCCCAGAGCAGCCACAGGAAGAGCAGCGTCGGGACGACGCCGGTCCACATGCGGAACGTCCACATCATCTCGCCCAGCGTCGGCTCGCGATCGGCGACGACGTGGGTCACGCCCCGAAGGACGACGTAGGCCGGCACCGCCAGCATCGAGCTCCCGGGCGCCTTGTTCGAGTACTGGTGCCCGCCCGCGGGCGAGACGTCCGCGGTGGCGCCCCAGCGCGCGACGCCCTCGTCGATGGCGAACGTCTGATCGTCCGCCATCGCCATCACCAGGTAGAGCCGCGGCAGCTCGTTCGCGCTACGGATGCTCGGGTAGTGCGGGAACGCGTAGACCATCACCAGCGCGATGGCGATCGCCCACCATCGGCGGACGAGCCAGGAGCGTTCCATCCGCTCCGGATACCACGAGGATATGGTACATGCGCGAGGCTGATGCAGCTGTCGATCCTGATCCCCGCCTACCAGGAAGAGGCGACGATCACCGAGATCCTGTCGCGCGTGGCCGCGGTCGACACGGAGTCGCTCGGGTTCGAAAAGCAGATCGTCGTCTGCGATGACGGCTCGACGGACCGGACCGCCGAGCTGGCCGAAGCCGCCGCCGCGAAGGACCCGCGCATCACGGTCGTCCGCCACGAGAAGAACCAGGGCAAGGGCGCGGCGATCCGCACCGCGCTCGCCGCCGCCACCGGCGCGTACTGCCTCGTCCAGGACGCCGACCTCGAGTACGAGGTCTCCGACTACCCGGCGCTGCTCGAGGAGGTGAAGAAGGGCGCCCGCGTCGTCTACGGGTCGCGGTTCATGGCCAACCCGCGACCGACCGGGATGCGGATGGCCAACTTCTTCGCCAACCGCGTGCTGACGGTCACGGCCAACCTCCTCTACGGGATCGCGATCAGCGACGAGGCGACCTGCTTCAAGCTGTTCGAGACCAAGCTCCTGCGCGAGCTCGAGCTCGAGTGCACGGGGTTCGAGTTCTGCCCCGAGGTGACCGCCAAGCTCGGCCGCCGCAAGATCCCGATCGCGGAGGTGCCCATCTCGTACACCGCGCGCGCGATCGCCGAGGGCAAGAAGGTGCGGTGGACCGACGGCGTCGAGGCGATGTGGGTGCTGATGAAGCACCGCCTGCGCAAGGGGTCCTCGTGAGTCGCCTCGGGCGCGCGCTGGGACAGGACGTGCGCGCCGGCGTCGCGGCCTCGGCCGGCGGCGCGATCGTCATGGGCGCGGTCGAGTGGATCGCGACCCTGCGCGCGCACACCGGCCCCGTCCACGCCGAGGCGGCGGCGCGGCTCCTCCTGCTCGACGCCACGCTCGTCGCGATCCTCTGGCTCGCGCTCTTGCCGCTGTGCGCGCTCGCCGCCGTGACCCCGCGCCTCGTCGGCGTGCTCACCCTGGGCCGGGCGGCCGCCGCGACGAGCCCGCGCGCCGCCCGCGCGCCCACGCGATGGCCGCCCGACGCGGCGACCCGGGTGCTCGCGTTCGGGCTCGCCTTCGTCGCCTACGGCGTCGTCGTCACCTGGGCCGGCGCCATCCTCTTCGTCCGCTACAAGGAGCCGGTCCTCTTCGCGCTCCTCGTCGCGGTGCTCGCGCTCACCGTCCTCCTGGCGCTGATGCTCGCGGCGCGCGTCGCCGCCGCGCTGCTCGAGCGCGCGCGGGCGCGGCTGGCGCGTCGCTGGCCCCGGGCGACCGCGTGGACACCGCTCGGCTCGCCGTGGTTCGCGTTCGCCGTCGTCTGCCTGCTCGTCGCGCTCGCGCTCGTGGTCGCCGGCAAGCACCACCCACACCTGCGCCCGGTGTGGCCGTGGCGCCGCATGCTCACGCTCGTCGCCTTCGTCGCGGGCGCGGGGCTCCAGCTCGAGCTCGCCGCGCGCTGGCCGGCGCGTCGCCGGAGCCGCAAGGTCGGCCTCGCCGCCGCCCTGCCCGCCCTCGTGCTCGTGCCGCTCACCCTGGTGCGCTGCGGCGGCGACGCCGAGGTCAAGTACCTCGCCGTGACCGCGTCGCCCACCCTCGCCACGGCGATCGATCTGGTGCGCAAGGCCAACGACCTCGACGGCGACGGCTTCGGCTCGCTGCTCGGCGAGAACGACTGCGCGCCGCGCAAGAAGTCGATCCGTCCCGGCGTCCGCGACCTGCCCGACAACGGCATCGACGAGAACTGCGACGGCCGCGATTTCTCCATGCGCGACCTCATCCAGCCGGCCGGCCCGACCGTGCCGGTGCCGGTCGCGTTCCAGAAGCCGTGGAACGTCCTGTTCATCACGATCGACACCGTGCGCTACGACTACACGTCGTTCGGCGGCCGCAAGACCGGCCCCAAGAAGCGCGACACGACGCCGCGCCTGGCCGAGCTGGTCTCGCGCTCCGCGTCGTTCACCTTCGCGCAGGCGCCGTCCGCCGGGACGATGGCGTCGATCCCGGCGATCCTGACCAGCAAGTTCTTCCACTCCGGCATCGCCCTCGACGAGAAGAACATCAAGCCGGGCATGCCGCCGCGGCTCAAGGGCGAGAACACGACGCTCGCCGAGATCATGAAGCGCGGTGGCTACACGACCGCCGCGATCCTGACCCACGAGTACTTCAACGACTGGGGCCTCCAGCAAGGCTTCGATCACTACGACAACGAGATCGGCAAGACTCACGATCCGTGGCGGGTCAGCGCCAACCGCGTCACCGATCGCGCGCTGGCGTGGATCGCGCGCAACCCGCACAACAAGTGGTTCCTGTGGACGCACTACCTCGACCCTCACGCGCAGTACGTCGCGCACCCGGGCGAGAAGTCGTTCGGTGACGGCCAGGAAGACCTCTACGACGGCGAGCTGCACTTCACCGACAAGCAGATCGGGCGCCTGCTCGACGAGCTGGTCCGGCTCCCCGGCGGCGAGCGCACGATCGTCGTCATCACCAGCGACCACGGTGACGCGTTCGGCGAGCACGGCTTCTTCGGCCACGCGGTGGCGCTGGCCAAGGAGGTCATCCACGTGCCCCTCATCTTCTACATCCCCGACAATCCGCCGCGGCAGATCGGCGGCGCGGTGAGCAACCTCGACGCCCTGCCGACGGTCGCGGCCCTGACCGGCATCGACGTGTCGGACCTCTCGTTCGAGGGCAAGAGCCTGGTGCCCCAGATCTTCTACGGCAAGGAAGAGCCCGACCGCGCCGTGTTCGCGGAGACCAACTACCCCAACCCGTTGCGCGCCGCGGTCACGTCGAAGTGGAAGCTCATCTACAACATGAAGGGCAACTTCCACGAGCTCTACGATCTGACCAAGGATCCGCTCGAGAAGACCAACGTGGCCTCGCGCGAGAAGGCGGGCATGGAGCTCATGCGCCCGATCCTCGACGCCTGGCTCGAGCGCGTGGTGTTCTCGCGCGATCCGTCGATGAGCCAGGCGGCGATGCGCATGGGCAAGGTGCTGCTCGACGTGGCGCCCACGCCGACGCACCCCACGCCAGGCGTGACGCTCGACGACGGCGCCATCGAGGTGCTCGGCTTCGACACGACCGCGGTCACGCCCGGTGGCAAGCCCTCGGTCGTCGTCTTCATGAAGGTGGCGAAGCGGCCGCGGCGCGCGCTCAAGTTCGGCGCGGTCCTGTGGGGCGTCGATTCGTCGGACGACAGCGGGACGACGCCGCTGGGCGGCGCGCAGGCGCGCTCCCTCCTCCGCGTCACGCTCGACGGTCTCCTCCCCAGCGATCGCTGGAAGCCGGGCGAGATCATCCGCGAGGAGCTGCAGGTGACGATGCCCGCGACGTGGACGCACCCGTTCGCCGCGGTCGGGCTCGTCGCCAGCGGCACCGACGGCACCGCCGGCTGGCAAGCGACGCATCCCGGCGGCGACACCTCGCTCGGATTCCTCGGCGTCGTGGCGGTCGCGGGTGTGAGCCCGACCGTACCGGCCAAGCCCGCGGAACTCCCGACGTTGGTCCCGGCGCGTCCGTAGCCCCGACACCCGGGGGGATGTCTGCGAGCGCCCCCGCGTATTACGATTGCGCCATGATCACCGATCTCGCGAGCTACTTCTTCCAGCAGGCCCGCGTTCGGGAAGAGGAAGCGGGTCACGTCTACGAGGCGGTGATCGGCATCGTCACCGACATCAAGGACGACCAGAAGCTCTGCCGGGTGAAGGTGAAGATCCCCAGCATGCCCATCACCGACAACACGTGGTGGTGCACCTGGGTGTCGATCGGCGCCGGCAACGATCGCGGGTGGTTCAGCCTCCCCGAGGTCGACGACGAGGTGCTGATCATGTTCGAGCACGGCGACATCGCCCGGCCCGTGATCGTGGGAGCGCTGTGGAACGGCAAGGACAAGCCGCCGCACAACAACGCGGACGGCAACAACCACGTCCGCATGTTCAAGTCGAAGTCGGGCAACAAGGTCACGCTCGACGACGACAAGGGCACGATCACGCTCGAGGACGGCGGCGGCAAGGGCATCGTCACCATCTCGAAGGACAACAAGGTCAACTTCGAGGCGAAGGACGGCGACACGACCTACCAGGCCAAGGAAGAGGTCGTCATCCTGGCCAAGGAGATCGAGATCAACTCGAAGCAGGGCACCCAGTTCAAGGTCGGCTCCCAGGGCCTCAAGCTGACCGCGCCCGACGTCGTCATCAAGGCGACGGGCACCCTCAAGATCGACGCCCCGAAGACCGAGCTCAACCCGGGCGGCGCCGCCGAGGCGGCCAAGGCCGAGGGCACCGTCTCCGAGATCCCCGACCCGCTGAAGTAACGAGCAATGTGAAGACTCCGGCGGCTTCGGGCTGGCCAGGAGGCTGGGGTCCCTTCCGTCGCTCGTTCGGTTCGAACGGGGCCAGCCCGCGACCGGAGTGCCGCACCTCGGCCGACCGGCGCACGCTCCACCCGGCCGTGGAATTTAGAGCTCCTGCAGGGACCCCAGCCCCCTGGCCGCCCTCGCCGCCTCGGTCACCATCCCCAGATCCTCCACGCGCCGCGCTCCGGTGCCCCGAATGATCTGAGGAGACAACCTCGCCACGGTCGGCTCGAAGAGCCGCCGAACCGAAGCGCGACCGTTGTCGGATCGGATGCCCATCGCCGTTGTGTGGCTCCGGCTGGGCGTCGTGCGTGGCTTCGGGGGCGCGGAGATGGTGAGATCTCGCTCGAGCCGCGAGAGGCGATGTAGCCGTGGGTCGAACGAGCTACCGAGGCGTCAAGGGTGGCCGCGGGGGTGGGGTCCCTGAAGGAGCTCTGAATTCCACGGCCGGGTGGAGCGTGCGCCGGTCGGCCGAGGTGCGGCACTCCGGTCGCGAGCTGGCCCCGTTCGAACCGAACGAGCGACGGAAGGGACCCCAGCTTCGCGGCCACCCGCAGCCGCCGGGGCAACCCAGATCTCCGCAGCGGCCGGCTACTGGACGATGCGGCCGGCTACCGGACGATGCGGCCGCGGCCGTCCTTGGGCGGCTTGGGGCCGTGCGGCTCCTTGCCGTCGGGCTGCTTGGCGTCCGGCGACTCGTTGGTGCCGCGGCGGATGTACTCGGTGACCGGCTTGTAGACGACCTTCCACTTGTCCTGCTTCACCATCTTGTCGCCCTTGTAGAACTGGCGGAACCGGGTGAGCGTGTAGCCGTTGAAGCCGAGCTGGTCGTGGACCTCGGCGCCCCAGGCCAGCTCCGCGTCGAGCCGCTCCTGCGTCTCGAACGGCTGCTCCTCGAGGATCTCGCGCTCGAAGACGACCTTGTCCCACGGGCGCTTCTTGCCGAGGATCTCGACGACCGACTGCCCGCGCGCCACCCGGTAGTGGATCACCACCGGGAAGTCGTACGGGTTCCTCATCTTGAGGTCGACGTTCGGATACACGACGGTCGCGTCGAGGCCCATCGGCACGTACGTGCTCGGGCGCGAGTGGTTCGTCGTCCTCACGATGTCGAGGCCGGCGAAGAACGACGCGCCGAAGAGCGTCGTCGAGATCTGGCACGTGCCGCCGGCGAGGCCGTCGACCATCTCGCCCGCCGTGATGACGTGCGCGATCTTGTAGCCTTCCTTCTCGGTGCGATCGCCGACGGTGTCGTTGAACGACCACTCGACCCCGGGCTGCAGCACGACGCCGTTCAGCTTCGAGGCCGCGAGCTTGAGGTTGAAGTTGCGATCCTTGTCGCCGACCGGGAACCTGGTCTCGAACGTCCCGAGCACGTGCGAGATGTCGTCGATGCCGAGCTGCGCGCGCGTCGTCGCCGCCGGCATCTCGACGATGGGCAGCTCGATCTCGGTCGCGCCGGTGCGCGCCGCGGCCTCGATCCGATCGAGCGACGCGAACACGTCGATCGCGTGACCGGGCCGGTCGTCCTTGATCGTCCGCGCCTCGAGGTCGAGGTGCGCGTCGATCGGCGCGCGGTCGATGGTCGCCTTCAGGTGCGCGATCGCCTCGAGCGCCGCGGCGCGATCGAGGTGGACCGGCAGCGCGCCCTTGCGCGCGAGCGACGCGACGACGTCCTCGCCGCTCGCCTTGCGCGCGGCATGCGGCAGCTCGCCCGGATCGACGACCACGCCCAGCTCGCTCCAGCGCACGGTGCGCGTCTGACCGTTGGCCTTGATCGTGACCGTCTTGCCGAGGCTCGCCTCGACCTTCGCCGGAAGCTCGTCCACGCCGGCGCCCGGCGCTTCGGTCGCGGCCGCGGCCGCGGCCGGCGCGGGCGTCGCGCCGCCGGACGAGATCACGTGGACACCGACCATCGCCCCGGAGACCGCAAACAGGGCCCCGGCCAGGCCCAGGTAGATCGAACCGCGATTGCGCAGAAGAGCAGGACGACGAGCAGCCATCAGGACCTCTTTACCATGGTACGTCACGGGGACCGCGTTTCTTGCCTTTGCACGCGCCGGACCGGGGCGGATCTGTCCCGCTTCGCCGATCACGGCCGGGCTGTGTCCTCGGCGACACGCTCACTGCGTGTGAGCAGACACGGTTTGACAGGGCGCGCCCCATGCCGCAGATTGCTGAGAGATGGGCTCGCTGGTGCAACGCAACAAGTCGGTCGCCAAGCGCAAGGGCACCGTCGCCGCGGCGGCGGGTGTGGGTGCTGGTGTTCTCCTCGTCGCCGTCAATCCCGTCATCGGGGTGATCGGCCTCGCCGGCGCCGCGTACCTCGGATACGACTGGCTCTCGTTCCGCATCAAGAACGGGCTGCGCTTCTGACGCGTGCGCGTCGGGGGATAGACTCGCACGCGTGAGCGAGACCCAGACCTCCGCCGACAGCTCGGGCGAGCTGACCTGGCAGGTCGAGCGGCTCATCGGCACCGACCTCGACGGGCGGTACCGGCTGGAAGATCTCCTCGGCAAGGGCGGCATGGGCGCGGTCCTCCGCGCGCGCCACCTCTTCATGGACCAGGCCGTCGCCGTGAAGGTCCTGCGCCCGACCCTCGCGCGCGATCCCAGCGCGGCGCGCCGCTTCCTGCGCGAGGCCCGCGGCACGCTCAAGGTCGAGAGCGAGCACGCGGTCAAGGTGCTCGACTTCGCGATCACCGAGGACGGGCTGCTCTACATGGTGCTCGAGCTGCTCGACGGCCGCACCGTCGCCGCCGAGGTCTACCACGACGGCCCCTTGCCCCTTCGCCGCGCGCTCCGCATCACGCGCCAGGCGTGCGACGCCCTCGCCGCGGCCCACCGCGTCGCCCTCGTCCACCGCGATCTCAAGCCCGAGAACATCATGCTCGTGCGACGCGGCGGCGACCCCGATCACGTGAAGGTGCTCGACTTCGGGCTCGCCAAGGTGATGGAGCACGCCGGCAACCGCGCCCTCTCCCTCGCCGCGCTCACCCAGGGCGACATCGTGTTCGGCACGCCCGATTACATGGCGCCCGAGCAGGCGATGGGGCAGCCCCTCGACGGGCGCGCCGACATCTACGCGCTCGGCGCGACGCTCTACGAGATGCTCACCGGGCGGCCGCCGTTCGTCGGACCGCCGATGCAGGTGCTCGCGGACCACGTGCGCACGCCGGCGCCGTCGCTGCGCGCGCACGCGCCGTCGCTCGACATCCCCGCCGACGTCGAGTCGCTCGTCGCGCGATGCCTCGCCAAGGATCCGGCGCAGCGACCGCAGACCGCCGACGCGCTGGCCGCCGAGATCAGCGCGATCGAGACGCGGCTCGGGGTCCCCGGCCGGCGCGCCGCGAGCGTGGACACGGTCGACCTGACCGCCGGGGCCGTCGCCGACGCCCTCGCGAGCGCCCGGATACCGGCGGCGGCGACCGACGACGCGGCGCCGATGCGGCCTCACCCGAAGTCGGGGAGCGTGACCGGGCCGTGGGCTCCCGACGACGCGGACGATGGCGACCTCGGGCCCCGCCGGAGCAAGGCGCCGGCGATCGTCATGGCGATCGCGCTGGGCGCCGCCGCCATCCTGGTCGCCATCGCCCTCACGCGCGCGCGTCCGACGCCCGCGGCGGCCGTGCCCGACGCGGCGACGCTCGCTTCGATGAGCACTTCGATATCCGGTTCCGCATCCATCGATGCCGGGGTCGGCGGCACCGCCCCGGCGATCGACGCCGCGGTGGACGCGACCGCCACCGCGCCGACGGCGAGCGACGCGCGGACAGGGGGACGCGACCATCCGCGCGCCGACCCCGAGGCGGCGCGCGTCGCCCAGCACCTCGACGCCGCCGAGGCCGCACGCCGCAGCGGGAACCGGCTCAAGCAGATCGCGCATGCCGATCAGGCGCTCGAGCTCGATCCCCGGAGCCAGCGCGCGCGCTGGCTCCTCGGTGATGCGCTGATCGTCACCGACCGCGCTAATGGTTGCAAGTACTTGAGATCGGCTTCGCGGATCGCGGCGGCCCGGGCACGCGCGGACGCCGCGGGTTGTTCCCCGTGATCTCGCTGGTGTAATCTCGCCTCGATGAGCCCCGAGGCTGGCCTCGCCAGCGTCGCGACCGTGGGCGAGCCTGGCGGCGACGCGGGCGGCTCCGCGAGCGCCATGGAGATCGGCGGATGGACCCTGGGCCAGCGGCTCCGGCGCACCCTCATCGCCGACGTGTACCGCGCGAGCCGCGGCGAGGAGCAGGCGACGATCCACGTGGTCCATCCCGAGCTCGCCCGCCTGCGCCAGGTGGTGCAGGCCGTGCAGATGCGCGCCCCCAAGGTGTCGCAGCTGAGCGACCACCGGAACATCTCGCCCACGTACGGCGCGGGCTTCGAGAACGGCTTCCTGTACGTCGTCACGGAGCCCGAGGACGGCCCCGTCCTGCGCGACGTCCTCGACCGCAAGCACGCCGCGACGAGCGTCGGCCTGCCGCCGCGCGGCGCCGGTAACGTGATCGCGCTGGTCGCCCAGGGGCTGGTCTCGGCCGGCGGGCTGTTCCACGGCGCGATCGGCGACGAGTCGGTCACGGTCTCGCGCGGCGGCCGCATCGCGATCGTCGACTTCGCGCTCGGCCCCGCCCTCTGCGCGGCCGTCGCCGCTGGCGCGGTGAAGGCGCCCGGCTGGATCGCGCCCGAGGTCCAGCGCGGCGATCCTCCGGGACCGGCGAGCGACGTCTACGGGCTCGGCGCGCTCCTCTACGACGCGCTCGTCGGGCAACCGCTCACGCGTGGCGGACCGAGGCCGAGCGAGGCCGCGCCCGGCATCCCGCCCGAGGTCGACGAGATCATCGCGCGCGCCTGCGCCGAGAAGCCAGAGCGCCGCTTCGGCTCGGTCGACTCGCTGCGCGAGCTGGTCATGGACACCCTGTGCCGAGGCGTCGAGGAGGAGGAGGAGCGCGTCGGCGCCGACGGGCCGGCGATGCCGGAGGCCCCCCGCGCACAGCTCGTCATCCCGCCCGCGCTCGAGGCGGCGATGCAGGACGAACACGAGCGCTGGCTCGTGACCAAGGGGCGGTTCGACTTCGGACCGTTCTCGATGAAGGGCGTGGTCGAGCAGATCCAGTCGGGCCACGTGCACCACGGCAACGTGCTCTTCGACAAGGACGAGGGCGGGCGCATGAAGGTCGAGGACCACCCGCTCCTGGGGCCGCTGGTCGAGGCCGCGCGCCAGCAGCGCGACGACGCGCGCCGCGCGCAGGCGGAGGTGAAGCACCAGTCGGCCGAGCGCAAGCGCGGCGTGACGCTCTACGGCTTCATCGGGGCCGGCGTGGTCGCCGCGGTGGTGATCGTCTACCTGGTCATCACGGCGTTGTCGGCGGCGAAGTCGAAGGACGTCGAGGGCGTCGACACGCTCGCGAGCGCGTCCTTGAACGTCACGGTCAGCGAGCCCAAGCCGCCGGAGAAGAAGGCGCGCGCCGGCGGCGGCAAGCGCGCGGGCGGTGGTGGGTTCGGCAAGGGTCTGCCCGGCGGCAACGACACCCTGGCGCTCGATCTCTCCGACGAGAGCGACGGCGGCTCGGAGACCCTCGACATGGGCACGGTGTTCTCGGTCTACTCGCGCTACGGCAACCGCCTCGGCGGATGCTTGCAGAAGACCGGCAGCTCGAGCGCCAACATCAGCATCATCATCGACGGTCCGAGCGGCAAGGTGAACTGGTTACGCGTCAACGGTCAGTCGAGCGGCGGGCTGCACGCGTGCATCTCCGGCGTCATGCGCGCGATGAAGTTCCCCAGCATCAACGGGCCGCGCACCCGCGCCGAGTTCGACATCGGCATCTGATGCAGCCTCCCGTCCCCAGCCGCATGCGTCTGGCCGAGGTCATCACCCGGCGTCCGCGGGTGAACCTCGTCATCGGCCTCGTGCTCGCGCTGGCCTTCGCGCTCCTGGTGACGCCGGTGGTGCTCGCCGACAGCTGGTTCGTCGACGGCGCGGTCGTCGCCGGGGAGAAGGCGCCGGTCACCGTGCGCGTCCGCGCGTTCGAGAGCTTCGACGACGGCGCCGTCATCGGGAGCGGCGGCCCGGTCGTGATCGCGCGCGGCGAGGTCGCGACCCACGAGCAGGCCGAGCTGGCGGCGGCGGCGCGGCGGGAGGCGCCGCGTGGGCTCACCGGCTTCGGGGTCTACTTCGCGGTGCTGTTCGTGCTCGCGGCGGGTGTCACCCACCATCTGCGGCGCAGCAACCGCGGCCGGCTCCTGCGCGTGCAGCTCGTGCTGCTGGGCACTGTCGCCGCCGGCGCGATCGTGACCAAGACGCTGCTCTTGCTCTGGCCGCTGTCGGTGCTGGCGGTGCCGGTCGCGCTGGGCGGCGTCGTGCCGACCCTGGTGTACGACCGCACGGTCGGCCTGGCCGGCGGCGTGCTCTCCGCGGTGGTGATGGGCCTGCTCGTGCCGTTCGATGTCGGCATCACGACGGTGCTCGTGGTCCAGGCCGTCGCCGCGGCGATCGTCATCCCCGAGCGCGCGCGCCCGCGCGTCAAGATCGCGCTGCTGGCTGGCGCGATGGCGATCGCCGGCGCGGTGCTCACGTACGCCGCGTTCTCGTACCTGTCGAACGGGGTGGTGCCGACGCACGAGCTCGCCGAGCCCATGTCGTCGAGCTGGGTGGCGGCGGCGGTGGGCGGCCTCATGGCCGCGGTCCTCGCCCTGCCCTTCGTCTCGCTCTTCCAGGTCGCGTGCGGCGAGATCACCCACGGGCAGCTCGTCCAGCACGAGGATCTCTCGCACCCGCTGCTCAAGCAGATCGCCGAGAAGGCGCCGGGCACGTGGCAGCACAGCCTGGCGATGGCGAACATGGCGGACCTCGCGGCCAACGCGATCGGCGCCGACGGGCGGCTGGTGCGCGTGGGCGCGTACTTCCACGATCTCGGCAAGTCGCTGCAGCCGCCGTACTTCATCGAGAACCTGCAGAGCGGCGAGCAGAGCCCGCACGATCGGCTGGCGCCGGAGGTGTCGTGCGACGCGATCTTCGCCCACGTCACCGAGGGCATCGCGCTGGCGCGGCGGCAGAAGCTGCCCGAGCGGATCATCGACTTCATGCACATGCACCACGGCGACGGGGTGCTCGAGTACTTCTGGGCGAAGTGCCAGGAGCAGGGCAACCCGCGCCGGCTCTCGGTCGAGGACTTCCGCTACCCGGGCGTGCCGCCACAGAGCCGCGAGACGGCGATCCTCGCCATCTGCGACGCGGTGGAGGCGGCGTCGCGGACGCTCAAGCGCCCCGACGAGCGCTCGATCGAGAACCTCGTGCAGCGCATCGTCTACGGCAAGCTGCACCTCGGTCAGCTCGACGAGTCGGGCCTGTCGATGGGCGACCTGCGCCGGATCAACAACTCGCTGCGCGAGACGATCAAGCACGCGCACCACGGACGGATCGAGTATCCGTGGCAGCGCGAGGCGGCGGCCGAGGCCGCCGGGGAGCAGGACACGGGGCCGACGGTCGGGCTGCGGGCGGCGACGGCGACGCAGCGGCTGATGCAGGAGCCACGGCTCGACTCGCTCGACGTCCCGCGGCCGCTGCAGTGGGAAGACTCGTCGCGGCCGCGCACGCCGGTACCGCCGCCGGCGCCGGCGCCGAAGACGCATTCCACCCCGGCGCCGTCGAACACCGGGGGCGTCGGCTCGGCCGAGACCGTGCCGATGACGTCGCCGGCGGCGACACCCGCACCCGCACCCGCACCCGCACCCGCGCCGGTGCACGAGACCGTGTCGCTGCGACCGGTGGGCGCCGACGTCGCGACGTACGTCGCGCCCGTGCCGACCGAGGCCGCCCCCGAGGCGCTGGCGGCGCCCGCCCCCGAGGCGGCCGCGGTCGCCGAGACCGTCACCGAGCCGATGGCGATCGCGCAGGCGCCCGCGGTGACCGGGCCGATGCCGGTGGTGACGCCGTCGGCGGCCGACTCGATGCCGGCGATGTCGCCGGTCACGCTGCACGCCGACACCACCGGGCCGATGCCAGCGGTCCCGTCGGCGCCGACCACGACGGCGACGCTCGCCGGGTTCGCCGGCGTCGACGTGCCGCTCGGTCCGGTGCCGACCACGCTCACCGGCACCGCCGGGCCGTTGCGTCGTCCCGCGACCACGGCCGGCGCGGGCGCCCCGCTGCCGCCGCCGCCGCCGCCGTCCCCCTCGACGCCCGCGCCGGCGCCCGCGGCGGCGCCCAGCACGTGGGCGAGCACGCTCGCCGCGCGCCTCGACACGATGCTCGATCAGGACGACGACGCGTTCGCGGCCGAGCCCACCAAGAAGCAACCGCCACCGCCGCCGCCCACGCGGCGGCTGGCCACCCACGAGGTCGAGGTCGACGACGTCGAGGCGACGATCGAGCTCTCACCCCACGCGCGCCCCGAGCCCTCGGGCCTCATCGTCGGTCCGCCGCCCGCGACGCGCCCCGCGCGACAGTCCACGACGTCGAGCGACGCGGGCTTCGACGGCGACGAGGGCCCCACGGTGGTCCGCAAGCCGGCGAGCTCCGGGCTGCCGCCTCGCGCTCGCAAGCCCGACTGATGTCAGCGGTAGCCGGGGCCGTTCGACTCGGGCGTCACGCGCACCGCGCGGATCTCGGTCGCCTCGACGGCGTAGCGCTCGCGACGCTGGGTCACGACGGTCGCGATCTCGCCGCTCAGCTCGATCGACGTCACGCGATCGACGATGAGCGCGTCGTCGCCGAGGCCGAGGTACACCGAACAGCTCACGCCCGCCGGCGCGTGGAAGGCCTCGCCGTCCTGCTTGAAGCCGTTCTTGCCGAGGATGTCGGGAAGGTTCTTCGCCTGCATGGCCTCCGCACCTTAGCACTGCTGGCGCTCGCCGGGCTCCTCGCGACGCTGATGGCGTGTGGTGGTCGGCCGCGCCACCCCGAGCCGAGCGAGCTCACGCGCCGCGAGGTGGCGGCCGCCGAGGAGGCGCTGCGGCGGCGCGACTACGACGGCGCACGCGCCGGGTACGGCCGCGCGATCGCGAGCGCGCCCGACGCCGCGAGCGAGGCGTACGCGCGTCGCGAGCTGGCCGGCATGCTGATCCTGGTCGACGAGCGGGCCCCCGCGGCCGAGGAGCTGGCCCGCGTGACCACGCTGCGTCCCGACGACGCGAGCGCGTGGCACGACCTCGGCATCGTGCGCCACTCGCTCGGCGACGTGGACGGCGCCGCGACGGCGCTGGGCCGGGCGAAGACGCTCGCCCCCGGCGATCCTCGCCCACGCATCGCGCTCGCCGCGCTGCTCTGGGAGCGTGGCGACCGCCCGGCGGCCCGTCGCGAGTACCAGGCGCTCCTCGAGCTCGACCTGCCGCCGCGGCTGCGCGAGAAGGTCGAGTGGGCGATCGGCGAGCTCGCGCGCTAACGCGGAGCCCGCTTCGGCTGAGCCTCAGCGGTATCCGGTTCGCGAGGTTCGCCCTTCGGGCTCACCTGGTCATCCCTCGTCGGGGGCCCCGCCTCGCGGACTCGGCACCCCGACACTCCATGCCTGGTCGAGTCGGATCGACTCGACCAGGCATTGCGTTAGCGGACGCGCGCGCGGGGGGGCGACGCATGGCCCGCCGCCCTGCGCATCGTATACTCCGCGGATGCTCCGCGGGCGTCTGCCCAGCCTCCTGCTCGCGTTCGCGCTCGCCCTCGGTGCCACGGGCCTCGCACCCGCGCCTGCCGCCGCCGACTCGACGTGGAGCTTCGACTGGCTCGGCCGCGTCGAGCACGACGCCCGCGGGCTCCAGTCCGATGACAGCGACGTGCGGCTCGCCGCGGTGAACGCGCTCCGCGGCTACGATCCGGCGCTGACCCGGTCGTTCCTCCTCGGCGCGCTCGACGACGAGGCCACCGAGGTGCGCATCGCGGCGGCGCGGGCGCTCGGGGCGGGCGCGGTGAAGGAGGCGGCGAAGCCGCTCATCGCGTGGCTCGCGGATCCCGATCCGCGGCTGCGCGCGATCGCCGCCGAGGCGCTCGGGCCGATCGGCGGCGCCGAGAGCACGTCGGCGCTGGTCCGCACGCTCGGCGATCTCGAGCCGGCGGTGCGCAGCAAGGCGGTGCTCGCGCTCGGCACGATCGGCCAGAAGGGCGACCGATCGGTGGTCGTCCCCCTGCTCTCGCGGCTCGGCGACGACAAGATCGAGGTGCGGCGCGCGGCGATCGAGCAGCTCCGCGCGATCGGCGACCGCCGCGCGGTGGTGCCGCTGGTGGCTGCGTTCGGCGACAACTCGCAGGAGGTCCGCAAGGCGGCGGTGCAGGCGGTGGGGCGGCTCGGTGACAAGGCCGCGGTGCCCGCGCTCATGCGGCTCCTCTCCGACCCGGTGCTCGAGGTCAGGGCGCTGGCGATCGGCGCGCTCGGCGAGCTCGGCGCGGTGGAGGCGGTCGACGATCTCGTCACGATCCTCGCGACCGGCGGCGATGTCGCGCGCAACGCGGCGTTCGCGCTGGGTCAGATCGCGCGCGGCGGCGACGCCGAGGCTGCGCCCGAGGCGGTGCGCGCCCTGGTGACCGCGCTCGCCGACGCCTCGCAGCGCCCCGGCGCGATCGAGGGGCTCCGCACCGCCGGCGTGATCGCCGTCGAGCCGCTGGTGGCGCACCTCGATGGTCGCCTGGCCGGCGATCCGCGGAGCGCGGTCGCGCTCCTCGCCGAGCTCGGCGACGCGCGAGCGACCGAGGCCCTCGTCGCCGAGCTCGAGCGCGGGCGGGTCGCCGTCGCCGACGTCGTCTCGGCGCTCGCGCGCACGCGCGACCCGCGCGCCCTCGTGCCCGTGCTGCGCCTCGTCGCCGACGACGATCCCGCGATCCGGCTGGCCGCCATGACCGCGGTCGGCCCGCTCCTCGGCAGCGATCCGCGCGCCGCCGACGCGATCGTCGAGCGCCTCGGCGACGAGGACGAGGAGCTCCGCGTGCTCGCCGCCGAGTACCTGGGCCAGATCGAGGCGCGCGTCGCCGTCACGCCGCTCGTCGCGCTCACGGGCGAGGCCCAGCCCGAGCGCCTCCGGCGCGCCGCGATCGACGCGCTCGGCGAGATCGGTGACCCCGCCGCGGTGCCCACGCTGGTGAACGCGCTCCGCGATGGCCCGCTCTCGGTGCAGCAGGCTGCAGCGGACGCGCTCGGCGCGATCGCGGATCCAGGCTCGTCGCCCATGCTCGCACGCCTGGCCGAGACGCTGCGTGGCCCGGGACGCCATCACGCGGTCCGCGCCTGGGGCGCGGTCCTGCGGGAGCACCCCGACGCCGCGGCGCGTCCGCGCCTCGAGGCGATGGCGCGCACCGGCAAGGCGCTCGAGGCCCTCGCCGCGATCAGCGCCCTCGCCGCGCTCGGCGACAAGGCGGCGGTGCCGGCGCTCACCGCGATCGCCGCCGAGGGCACCCCGGAGCGCCAGCGCGCCGCCTTGTGGGCGCTCGGTGAGCTCGGCGACGCGCGGGCGATCACCCCGCTCGTCGGCGCGCTGGCGAGCAAGGACGATCGCGTCTCGGCGACGGCGGCGTGGGCGCTCGGCCAGCTCGCGCACGATCCGGCGTTGCGGCCCAGGCTGGTCGCGACGGCGGGCGCGCCGCTCCGCCGGCTCATGCGCCGTGGCTCGTGGGCCACGTCGATCGACGCCACCGCGGCCGTCGGCTTCATCGGCGTCCCCGACGCCGTCGCCGATCTCACCCAGATGATCTTCCACCGCTCGCCCCTGGTACGCGCGAACGCCGCCTGGGCGCTCGGGAAGCTGGCGGCCGGCGGCACCACCATTGCGCCCGACGTCGCCGACGCGCTCGCCCGTCAGCTGGCCGAGGACACGAGCGTCACCGCGCGCATGTCGGCCGTGCGCGCCCTCGGCCGCGTCCGCGCGCGCACCACCGCCGCCGCCACCGCCGCGTTGACCCGCGCCGCCGACGCCGATCGCGACGAACGCGTGCGCCTCGAGGCCAGGGCCGCGCTCACCGCGCCCGCGCCCCAGCCGCCACGCGACGAGTGGCGCGTCTTCTACGTCGTCGACGCCTCCAGCGCCGACAAGCCGGTCCGCGAGGAACCCTACGTCGTCCTCTCCCCCGACGGCGTCGCCTGGGCGACCTACACCGACCTGCGCGGCCACATCACCACCGAGCACTTTCCCGCCGGCGACGCCCTCGTCCTCACCGCCGGCAGCGAACCCGGCCTCTGAACCTGGGGACGGTGTCAACTTTGACAACTTTCCTACGCGTGTAGAAAAGTTGTCAAAGTTGACACCGTCCCCAAATAGAACGTGTTTCAGGCGCGGCGGGCACGGTCCTTGTCCTCGTCCGCGTCGCCTTCCTTCGAGCGATCGGAGAGGTGGAGGAGGCGGCCGTCGGGGGCGAGGACGCGGAGCTTCATGCCGTAGTCGAGGAGGAAGAGGGTGCCGTCGGGCGCGACGCAGAGGTGGTCCTCGTCGCCGACGGTGCCGCCCAGGAGGCGGTCGGTCGCGACGAGGTCGACGCGGTCGCCGTCGGGGGAGATGCGGAGGATGACGCGCGGGCTCGGGTTGCCGGCCTGCCGTCCCAGGAGGTAGAGGTTGCCGACGGCGTCGGTGCCCATGCGATCGCCGCGGACGCTGGTGATGGGGAGCTTGTCGGTGCGCCACAGGCGCTTGCCCGCGCGGTCGAAGCACGCCACGCGCTCGCTGCGCTCGAGGAAGAGGCGCCCGTCGGCGCCGAGGTGCAGCTTGGTGTAGTCGTCGAGCTCGAGCGGCTGATGGCCGACGTCCTCCACGTACTTGCCGTCGACGTCGAGGAGCTGGTGCCCCGGACCGTACACGGGGCGGAGCTTCTCGGCGCGCTTGCCGAAGATGCCCGAGCGCGGCGGCCAGGTCGCCAGCGGCGTGCCGTCCTCGGCGAAGCGCACCAGGCGCTCGTGGAGGAGCGCCAGGTAGGTGCCGTCGACGTCGGCGAGGAACGCCTTGCCGTGCTCCAGGTCGAGCGTGTGCGTGGTCGCGTCGTCGGGCTGACGCCCGCCCAGGCGGTCGACGTCCGAGCCGTCGGCCGCCGAGAGCCGGACGAGCGAATGCCTCGACGGTTGCCACAGGATCAGGCGGCCGCGCAGGTCGAGCGCGAGCCGCGGATCGTGATCGGTGAAGTCGAGCCCCTTGCGCACCCAGCGCGCTTGCAGGTCGGGCCCGAGGCACCACACCGCGAAGTCGTGGTCGTCGTCCTCGCCGACGCAGTAGAGGTGCTTGTGGGCGTCGACCACGGCGTCGCGGAGGCTCGACCACTTGAAGCGCGCCAGCGCGCGCCGCGCGACGTCGACCGCGCCGCCGAAGACCAGGTACCACCGCGACACCTCCGCGACCGGGTGCAGCCGCGTCCAGAGATCGTCCGGCAGGTAGACGTCCGTCGAGCAGTACTGGCAGCGCACCATGCGGTTCGAGCCGTCGACCGACAGCGGCGCCTTGCAGTGTGGACAGTAGAGGACGACGGGGTTGGCCGCGCGCGGCGCGCTCTCCGTCACGGCGCCGCCCGGCCCACCACCGTCGGCGCCGCTCGCCAGCTGGGCGGCATCCTCACCGATGACGAGCTTGACCCCCAGCGCCTGGAGCGACGGCGGCGCCTGGCGGATCGACATCGGCTTGCCACAACCGACACACCCGATCCGCCCCTGCGCCGCCAGCTCGCCGGCGGCCTCGGGCACCGCGGTCTTGCAGCTCGCGCAGCGCGGCGGCTGGTTGCCGTACATGAGGTGGTACGTGCCGCTGCCGGTCATGATCGTCGCCGTCGACCCCTCGTCGACCTCCAGCTCCGGCGCCTCGTCGAGCGCGTCCTCGAGCAGCGAATGCCACTGCTCGTCGCTCAGCTGGGCCGACCGGTTGCACGAGCCGCAGGTGATGCGGGGCGTGAACGCGTTGATCGGGATGGGCTTGCCGCACCCGGCGCACCCCACGCGGAGCTCGATCGCGACACCGTGCATGAGTCGCGATCGTAGAGCCGGCCGCAGCCGGCTGTGACCCGTCAGGCCGCCTTTCGCAGCCCCCAGTCGCGGGCCGCGAACTCCTTCAGGTCGCCCTCGAGCTGGCGGCGCGCGCGGAAGAGGCGCGACATCACGGTCCCGATCGGGAGCCGCAGCGCCTGGGCGATGTCCTTGTACTTCTCTCCGGCCAGGTCGGCGCGCGCGACGACCTCGCGGTAATCCCCGCCGAGACGGGCGAGCGCCACCTTGACCTCGTCGGAGAGCATGTCGTCGGTGAGCGCGACCTCGGGATCCGGCGCGCAGTCGTCGGTGGTGCCGTAGATCGCCATGCGCGCGTCGCCCGGGCGCTCCGCGGCGAAGCGCTGATGACGGCGACGCTTGCGGTAGCCGTTGATGAAGCTGTTCACCAGGATGCGGTGCAGCCACGCGCGGACGTTCGAGCCCTCCTCGAATCGCTCCCACGCCATCATCGCGCGCATGAGCGTCTCCTGGACCAGATCCCGCGCGTCGTCGGGGTTGCGCGCGAGCCGGAGCGCCGCGCCCGTGAGCTCGCTGGTGTAGGGAAGGCACGCCGCCGCGAACGCGCTGTGGTCCGTGGCGATCGCGGGATGGCGAACGGCGCGCGGTGCGTTCTTCGCCTTGCGGCGGATCTCGGAGCGGGCAGGCAGCGGGGTGGAGGCGGCGATTCTCGGCATGTCCGGTCTCTTCAGCAACCGCGATGCCACCTGCAACCACCTGAAACAAGACGAACTCCCGGCGGCAGCGGACCAGGAGACACAGGCGCTGTCCTCGCGCAGACGCGCTGGGTGAGTGAAGACCTCGGGGAGCTGAGGCGCCCGTCACGCAAGGAAGGCGTCAGGCGTCAGGCGCGTCAGGCGTCAGGCCTGATGATTGAACGCAACGTCGCACCCAAGAGGAGACGGAGACGGAAACGGAGACGGGGACGGAGACGGGGACGGGGAACCCGCTCATCCTGAGCGAGCGCGAGCGCCAGCGAGCGCGAGTCGAAGGACGGGACGGGGCGCGCGAAGCGCGCGAACATGCGGCAACCGCGGCCCCGGGGCCCGCCGGCGCGGGGCCGGATCGCTTCCGCGCGCGCATGGAACGCGCCCGTCGCGCCAGCGACGGTGGTGGCGCGGAGCACCGCCGCGGAGGTGCGGGGTCCGAGTGACACGCGCGGTGGAGGCCGCGTCGGTCACGTTCCTTGCGCGACGCGTTCGCGTTCCTGGCCCCCCGCGCCNNGCGCTAGACAAGATGGAGACGGCGAAGCGGGGCGCGGGAGCGTGCGTAGCGCGCGGCTCGAGCCAGGTTGAACGCAGGCGCTGCCGCGCGCCAGGCCGCGCGATGCTTGCGTTGACGACACCGCAGCAACGGATCACCGTGCCCCGTAACCGCGCCCCGTAACCGTGCCCCGTAACCGCGCCCCGTAACCGCGCCCCGTAACCGTGCCCCATGACCACCACCGCCGCCGTGGACTCGACATGACTGTCCGCCGTTCGGACATTCGAACGAGAACCGATCGAGAATCGATCGCCATCAGCTGACGCGCGACCGAATTCTCTTGACGGGTTCCGGACGCGCGCACGGCGCCT
>DDTA01000064.1:616-37973 GCA_002344285.1 Myxococcales bacterium UBA2376 | reverse complement strand
GAGCGGCAGCGCGCGCGGGCCGTCGTCGCCGAGCGCGTCGCGATCGAGGCGCGGGCCCGCGCCGAGGAGGCGCTCGCCCGTGCGCTGGCGGCGGCGGCGGTCGCGGCGCTGGAGCACGGCCACGAGGCGCGGGCCGAGGCGCTGGCCGCGGACGCGCTCGCCCACGGCGAGTCGGCCGACGCGCGCGGCGTCCTGGCCGCGACGCTCGCGGCGCCGCGACCGCGCCATCACGAGCGCATCTCCTTGCCCGGCTGCGATGACGTCGTGCCCGTGGACGGCGAGCTCGCGCTGTGTGCGGCGCCCGGGCAGATCGCGCTCTGGAGCTTGCACCCGCCGGGGATGCGCTGGCGCCGCGATGCGCCGGTGGAGCGCGCGCTCGCGCTCGCCGACAGCGTGGTGGCGTGGAGCGACGGCGGCGAGCTGCGCATCCTCGACGCCCGCGACGGCAGCGCGCGCCACGCCAGCCGGACGCCGGCGCCGATCGCCGGCGCCGCGATCGACGCCGATCGCACACGCGTCGTGCTCCACGATCGGCGCGACCTCGTGATGATCCGGTCCGGCGATCACGCGCCGATCACCCACCGCGCGCCGTGCGACGCGCGCGCGATCGACGCGATCGCGACCAGCGCGACCCGCGCGTGGCTCGTCTGCGCCGGCGGCGCGCTGCGCACCGTCGACGACGAGGGGCGCGTCGCCGATCTGGCCGAGACCGGCTTCGGCGTGGATCGTCGGCCCGCGTCGGCGCTGAGCGTCGGTGAGCACGACCTGACCGTCGCGATCGGCGGCCACGGCGGCGACGTGGCGTTCCACGACCTGCGCGGCTGCTTCGATCCGTCCTGCGAGGGCGCGGTGCGCGCCACGGTCGTCACCGGCGTGACCGTCCACGCGATCCGCGCGATCCTCGAGCTGGGCGAGCGCGCGGTGGTGATCGCGGACGACGGCNNTGCCGGTCCCGGTGTCGGCGTCGGCCATCGCGCTCGAGGGGGATCTCGTCACCGGTGGCAGGGACTGGCGCCGGTGGACCGAGGCCGCGGGCTCGCCCCGCCGCATCCAGGGGAGCGTCGGGATCACGACCGCGGCGCTATGGCCCGACGACTCGGTGATCGCGGCCGCGGGCGAGGACGGCGTCGTCGCCCTGTGGTCCCTGGCGGATGGCGGCGACCTGGGTGGGCTCGAGGTCGGCGCCGGCGGCGTGGCGGTGATCGATCCGAGCCCCGACGGCCAGCGGGTCCGGATCGAGAAGCGCCAAGGCGACGAGCCGCGCCTCCAGATCTGGAACGCCGACGGATGGCGTCGCGAGGCCGAGGGCGTCGCGACGGCGTGGACGTCGTCCCGAGTGGCGGACGTGATCGAGCGCGCCGGGGATCGCGCGGTCGTGCTCGGCGGGCGTCGCTTCACGGTGGACGACGCGGTGATCGTCACCGCGACCGCCAGCGAAGACGGGCGCTGGCTGGCGGCGGCGACGACCGCCGGGCGGATCGACGTCTTCGACACACGCGACGGTCGAACCGTCGCGCGCCTGCACGGTCACCGCCAGCGGGTCACGTGGCTCGCGTTCCGACGCGACGCGCTGTGGTCGGCCGGCTGGGATGGCGCGATCTTGCGATGGAGCGTTCGCGCGTTCACCGTGTCACCAGACGACGTGATCCGGGAGTAACAAGCGCGTGCGCTTTTCCGATTGACGCTCGTGATCCGGGTCGCTACGGTGAAAAGCGAGCCCGGCGGTTCGATACGACAAACGGGGCGAATCTTTCTCCTACACCGTCTATCCAGGGATCTGCCTCTGTCTCGGGAGTGCATGCCCGCGCGTCGGGAAGCCCGATGAGATATCGCGGAGCCCACCTACCACGTTGGTAGGGGATAGATTACGCCCCACGGTCGAGCCTGTCGGGCTCGTTTTATTTTCGGTCGGCGAGCGCCACGGCGATGGCGCCCGCCGCCAGCATCCCGAGCATCGCCGTCTCCACGGCGGCGCCGCGGGCGGCCGCGAGGAGCGCGCAACCCACGAGGTAGGCCGCCATCGCACGCTCGATCCATCGCGTCCAGGTGGGTGACACCGTGTAGCGCTTGCCGGTGGGTGACACCATCCCGCCGTCCTTGGGCGTACGCACGAACGGCGTCCGGTAGCCGACCAGACCTTCCAGCACGGCCTTGCCCTGCGCGACGGCCATGCCAGCGGTCAGGCCGACCAGCGCCGGGACGTGCAGGAGCGCGCGCAGGCGATCCCCGCGGGTGGCTGACACCAGTACGAAGGAGGAGAGGACGAGGAGGGTGACACCAGCGGACACGAGGTGGGTGACACCGGCGAAGCCGGGGCCGCCGCCCGTGCCGAGGCACAGGCCGCCGCTCAGGAGGAGGACGGCCGTCAGCAAGTACGGGACGTTGTGCGTGAGATGAAAGACGGCCTCGAGCTTCTTCCACCACGGCCAGGGGGATCGGAGGACGGCGGGCAAGAGCTTCCGGGCACACTCGACCGAGCCCTTGGCCCAGCGGTGCTGCTGCGCCTTGAAGGCGCGCGCGTCGGCCGGGAGCTCGGCGGGAGCGACGACGTCGCCGGCGTAGACGAAGTGCCAGCCACCGAGCGCCGCGCGGTAGGAGAGATCGAGATCTTCCGTGAGCGTGTCGTGGTGCCAGCCACCCGCGGAGGCGATGGCGCTCGCGCGCCAGAGGCCAGCCGTACCGTTGAAGTTGAAGCAGGCGCCGCCGGCGGCGCGGCCCGCCTGCTCCACCGCGAAGTGGCCGTCCAGGAGCATGGCCTGGAGGCGGGTGAGCAAGGATTGCTCACGGTTCAGGTGGCCCCAGCGCGCTTGCACCAGGCCGACACGCGGGTCGGCGAAACGGCCGACCGTGCGGCGCAGGAAGTCGGGCGGCGGCACGAAGTCGGCGTCGAGCACGAGGACGAGCTCCCCCCGCGCCCGCCTGCGCCCGGCCTCGAGCGCACCCGCCTTCCAGCCGGCCCGGTTCGTGCGATGGAGGTGGACGATGTCGATCCCGGTCGCGCGCCAGCGCGCGCACGCGGCGGCGCAGAGGCTGGCGGTGTCGTCGGTCGAATCGTCGAGCACCTGGATCTCGAGGCGCTCGCGCGGCCAGTCGAGCGCCGCCGCCGCGGCGATCACGCGGTCGGCGACGGCGCGCTCGTTGTAGAGCGGGAGCTGGACGGTGACGAGCGGGAGCTGCGGGTGCTTCGACTCGCCCTCGCTGGTGCTCGGGCTTCGCTCAGGACGCGCGGACACGGCGCGGATGACGAGCGAGAGGCGGTGCAGGCCGTAGACACCGAGCAGGAGCAGCGAGCCGAGATAGACCGACCAGATCAGCGCGGACATGCTCGGCCGTCCGTCGGACACTGGGCGATCGCGAGCAGGTCCATCGTCCACGCCACGCCGACGTGGATGAGGACGCCGCCCCAGATCGAGCGCGTGCGCATCGCGAGCGTCCCCAGGATCACGCCCGCGAAGATCGCGCCGATGGTCTCGGTCATCGGCTTGCCGTAGTGGATCATGCAGTACGGCACGATCATCACGAAGATCGCGTTGGCGCCGACGACCCGCCGCAGGCCCTGCAGGAGGAAGCCGCGGAAGAAGAACTCGAGCGACAGGAACTGCAGCGCGTACATCACCTCCCACGACCACGTGTCGAACAGCGAGCGCGGCGCCAGCCGGTAGAACGGGTACGTGGCCCGGAACTCCGACGTCCGCGACGCGATGATCACCGCCGGCAGGATGAGCGCGAACATGATCACGTAGATCCACAGGTGCTTGAAGAAGCCCCGCGGCGACACGTGGTAGTCGCGCACGCGCTCGCCGGGCAGGAGCGCGATCACCGCCATCGGCAGGAGCAGGTACCCGAAGACGCGCCAGCCGGTCCACCACGCGAAGCCCATGAGGCTCCAGTACTCGCCCGACGTCGCCGGATCATACGGCCACCACTTCTCGTACTGCGCGCGCTGCCCGACGTACTCCTGCAGCGTCAACGTCACGCAGCACGTCAGGAGGATCACCGCGATGGTCAGGACCGGCTTGCCGTCCGACGGCCCCAGCGCCCCCGGCCCGCGATCCTCGTCGATCGCGCGCCACTGCTCGACGGTGAGCCTGGCCACCGCGCGCCACAGCCAGTTGTTGCGCGCCCGCGACCACACGAGCAGCGCGATCACCGCACCGACCCCCGCGACGACGAGCCCCACGATCGTCCCGATGCGCTCGAGCCGTTCCCAGTCGATGTGGTCGTAGCGCGAGCGCGCCGCCCGGACGACGCGCGGATCGAACGCCGCCAGCGCCGCCAGCTGCGCCACCACCCCCGGCCAGATCGAGCGCGTCCGCATCGCCAGCCAGCCGAGCGCGAGCCCCACGCCCACCGACGCGAACACCACCCACATCGACCGGTCCGGGTTGAAGTGGACCATGCAGAACGGGACGACCGACACGAAGAGCGCGTTGGCCCCCATCACCCGCCGCAGGCTGCCGCCGAGCAGGAAGCCGCGGAAGAAGAGCTCGAGCGCGACGATCTGCGCCAGCACCAGCCCGCCCGCGCGCCAGCCGAGGAGCGCGACCGCCAGCGCCACCACCACCGCGGGGATGCCGCGCATCGTCAGGTGGTAGTCGCGCAGCCGCTCGCCGGGCAACGCCAGCACGGTGAGGAGCGGGATCGCCGCGTAGCCGACGACGCTCCACAGCGTCCACCACGGCAGCGGGAAGCGGCGCTCGTCGTAGACGAACCACTCGAGGTGCGCGCGCGGCGCGAGGTACTCCTGGATCGTCAGCGCCAGCGCGGCGACGACCAGCATCACGCCGATCTTCCAGTCGGCGCGGTTGGTCACGGGCCTCCCATGCTCAGGCCCGCCGCGCCAGGAGCTCCGCCGCTTGCCGCAGCCGCCGGCGCGTCACTTCCTTGCCCAGGACCGCCATCGTCTCGAACAGGGGTGGAGACGCCTTGCGCGCCGTGACCACGAGCCGCAGCAGCATGAACGCGTGCTTGGTCTTCCACCCGAGCTCCGTCGCCCACGCCCGGCCCTCCTCCTCGAGCATCCTGGCGTCCCAGCCCTGGCGCGCCTCGAGCTTGTCGACGTACGCGAGCAGCCCCTGCGCCACGCCCGCCGGCGGCACGTCGGGCACGGCCAGCTCGTTCGCCACCACCGCGTAGTCGAGGTCGCCCGAGAAGAAGTACTCCGTCGCCGGCACGAAGTCGTCGAGCCGCTTGATGCGCTCGCGCACGAGCGGGACGATCTTCAGGAGGTGCTCGCGCGCGAAGCGCCAGCCGACGAGCGCGTCGACGAGCTGCTCGTAGCTGAGCTCGTGCAGGTACTTCTCGTTGAGCCAGGTCAGCTTGTCGAGATCGAACACCGGCCCACCGAGCGAGACCTTGTCCCACGAGAAGTTCCCCACCATCTCGTCGACGGTGAACTTCTCGCGGTCGTCGCCGAACGACCAGCCCATGAGCGCCAGGAAGTTGAGCAGGGCCTGCGGCAGGATCCCCGCGTCCCGGTAGTAGTTGATCGACACCGGGTTCTTGCGCTTCGAGATCTTCGACTTGTCGACGTTCCGGAGGAGCGGCATGTGGTGCCAGGCCGGCGCCTCCCAGCCGAAGGCCTGGTAGAGGAGCACGTGCTTGGGCGTCGACGAGATCCACTCCTCGGCGCGGATCACGTGCGTGATCTCCATCAGGTGATCGTCGACGACGTTGGCCAGGTGGTACGTCGGCATGCCGTCCGACTTGAGCAGCACCTGGTCGTCGATCTGCGCGACGTCGAACTCGACCGTCCCGCGCAAGCGGTCGTCGACGACGACCTTGCCATCGAGCGGCGTCGCCAGCCGCACCGTGTGGGTCTCGCCGCCGGCGGCGCGCCGCTCCGCCTCGGCGCGGTCGAGCCCGCGGCAGTGGCGGTCGTAGCCGAGGAAGCTCGCCTTCCTCGCCTGCTGCTCGGCCCGCACCTGCTGCAGCCGCTCGGGCGTGCAGAAGCACCGGTACGCCCGCCCGCGCTCGATCAGGAGGTCGGCGTGGCGGCGGTAGATATCCTTCCGCTCGCTCTGCCGGTACGGGCCGAACGGCCCGCCGACGTCGGGGCCCTCGTCCCAGGAGAGCCCGACCCAGCGCAGCGCCGCGAAGATCATGTCCTCGCTGTCGGCGCGCGCGCGGGTCTGATCGGTGTCCTCGATGCGGAGGATGAACTGGCCGCCCTGTTGCTTCGCGAACGCGTAGTTGAACAGGGCGATGTAGGCCGTGCCGACGTGCGGATCACCCGTCGGGGACGGCGCGATCCGCACGCGGACGGGACGGCTCGAAGCAGAAGTCATCGGGGCCGCTGTTTACCACGAGCCGACCCCGGGACTTCTCACTTCGGGGCTTCGAGGCGCTTGAGGCCCTTCTCGATGACCCACGTGCGGTAGTACGAGCTCTTCGCCGTACCCTGCGCCACGCGCTCCTCGGCCTTCTTGAGCTCGTCGTCGATGACGTTCTTGAACGCCGGGAACGGCTGCGCGCCCGACAGGAACCGGCCGTTGATGAAGAAGCCGGGCGTGGCGCCGACGCCGAACGCCGAGAGGTTCTGCATGTGGGTCTGGACCCACTGCTCGCACTCCTTGCTCTTCACGTCGGCGGCGTACTTGCCGGCGTCCATGCCCGGCACGTCCTTGCCGAGCGACAGGATGACGTCCTCCTCGAACTTGCGGGCCTTGAAGACCTTCTCCCAGAGGAGCTCGTCGATCTCCTTGAACTTGCCCTGCTTGTACCCGGCGCAGGTCGCCTGCGCCGGCAGGGTCGCCGTCTGCGGGTGGACGACGAACGGCAGGTACGCGACGCGGACCTTGTCGCCGTAGGTCTCGTGGATCTGGGCGAGGGTCGGCCGCGCCTTCTCGCAGAACGGGCAGGCGTACTCGTACGCCTTCACGATCGTCACGAGCGCATCGGAGCTGCCGATGATCGGCGCGTTGTCGACCGAGACGCCGTAGGTCTTGCCCGGATCCGGCTGCGGACGCTGCGGGCGCTGCGGCTGGTTGCCGCCGCCGCCGACGCCGCGCTTCTCGATGTTCTCGAGGCGCTTCTCGATGGACGACAGCTTGTCGAGCACGGCCTTGTTGTCCTGCTGGCAGGCCGTGAGGGTCGTGAGGGCGGCGAGGCCCAGCACGAGTGCGATGGAGACGCTCTTCTTCATGGATCCACTCCTCTGGAGCACGTAGGCAAACTCGGACCGTCGAAGGCCGACGGCTGGGGACATTCGCAGCAGAGACCTTCGGACACAAGGACCTCGGTCTCCGCAGTGCTGACCATGGCGGCGCCGATCGGGTCGGCGACCATGCGCCGCCGCATGACCTGCTGGAACTCGCACACCTCGGCGCGGCTGAGCGCGCCGTCGCCGTCGGCATCGGCCTCGGGGAACGAGGCCATGATCGACGACGCCACCTCGGGCGTGAAGACGCAGACCTTGGGGCTCGCGGGCGTGGCCGTCGCCGGCGCGGCGCCGGTCAGCCCCAGGAGCGCGAAGCCGGCGATCGCGACCGCGCCGGTGACGCCGACGCCGGCGCCCGGCGGGCGCGCGCACAGGGCGTCGACGCGGCGGCGCAGGTGGCCACCGCGACGCGCGAGCGCGAGCCCCGCGGCCGGCGCGGCGCTCTGGCGCGCGGCGTCGACCAGCATGCGCGCGTAGTCGCGGGCCGACAGCGGGCCGACGGTGACCGCCCACGCATCACACGCCTGCTCGCGCGCGAGATCGAGGCGGCGGTTGACGAGGCGCACGATCGGCCAGAAGAAGAAGAGCGTCGCGGCCGCGGCCTGCACCAGCCGCAGCATGGCGTCGCCGCGGCGGACGTGCGCGAGCTCGTGGGCCAGGGCGGCGCGGCGCGCGTGGTCCTTCGACTCGCCGCTGCGCGGCTCGCTCAGGGTGAGCGGGAGGACGATGATCGGGCGCGCGAGCCCGACGAGGTACGGCGCGCCGTCGGTGGCGGAGACCCGCACCTCGACGCGGCGCGCGGCCCGCCGGAGACCGAGGGAGCGCGCGATGGCGGCGGCCTCGGCCGCGAGCCACGCGGGCGCCGGATCGGCGGCGAGCGCGCGGCGACGCGCGGCCCGCGCGCGACGGACCTGGCGGACCGTGAGCGCGAGGACGATCGCGAGCCAGGCGCCGGCGAGCGCCATCGAGCCCCAGGGTAACGACGGCGCCGCTTCGGGCGCGAGCCGGGCGCCCGCGGGCGGCGCGGTGACGACGACGGGCGCCGTGACCGCGGTGTCGCTCGTGAGCTTGTCGACGAGCGACGCCAGCGAGTACGTCGCGCCCGGCCCGACGGGCACCAGGAACTTGAGCAGCACCACCGTCCACAGGGCGGCGATCACGGCGGGCCGCGCGCGTCGCAAGAGCGTGATCGCGAGCAGCCACGCCGCGACCGCCAGCGCGGTGCCGAACAGGAGCGACGTGCCGAGCGCGCCGACGACGTCGCCGGAGATGGCGCCGATGTCCGCCATCAGCGCTTCTCCTTTCGCTCCCGGTCGCCGGTCGGCTTGCCGATCCGCTTCTCGATCTCCTTCAGCTCGTCGAGCGTGAGCGACTCGTCCTCGACCAGCCCGAGCACCATCGCCTGCGCCTCGCCGTCGAACACGTCGTCGAGGAACGCGCGCAACCGCTCTTTCAGGATCGACGCCCGCGCGAACGCCGGCTTGTAGACGAACGGCTCGCGCTCGCGATCGACGATCACCGCGCCCTTGGTCGCCAGCCGCCCCAGCAAGGTCATCACCGTCGTGTAGGCCGGCTCGCCGCCGCCGCGCCGCATCAGCTCGGCGCGCGTCTCGGCGACGGTGGCACGGTCGAGGTGCCACAACGCCTTCATGACGTTGAACTCGGCGGGGGTGAGCTCGGGTGCTCGGGTCACGACAGGTCTCGTATTGCTACTACGGGTGTAGTTGAGACGTCAAGAGCGACGCTCGCCCGGTGGAACCTGGGTCACGGCCGGGTAGATTCCCGGCGATGGCGATGCTCCTCTATCACGACACCCGCGCCCCCAACCCGCGCCGCGTCCGCATGTTCCTGGCCGAGAAGGGGCTGACCGGCGAGGTCGACTTCATCGAGGTGAGCATCAACGACCGCGCCCACGAGCAGCCGGCGTACCTCGAGAAGAACCCGCTCGCGCTGGTGCCGGTGCTCGAGCTCGCCGACGGGCGGCTCCTGCGCGAGTCGATCGCGATCTGCCGCTACCTCGAGGAGCTCCACCCCGAGCCCGCGCTCTTCGGCACCGACGCCTGGTCGCGCGCGCAGATCGAGCAGTGGAACCGCCACGCCGAGCTCGAGCTCCTGTTCCCGGTCGCGCAGGTGTTCCGCAACAGCCATCCGTTCTGGCTCGGCCGCATCCGGCAGGCTCCCGAGTTCGCCGAGATCATGCGCGAGCACCTGACCAGGCGCTTCGCCTGGCTCGATCGCGAGCTGGCCGACCGGCCGTGGCTCGCCGGCGACACGTTCTCGGTCGCGGACATCACGGCCGTGTGCGCGATCGACTTCGGCAAGGTCTCGCAGATCCGCGTGGGCGAGGACACCCCACATCTCGCGCGCTGGTACGCCGACATGAAGGCACGCTCCAGCTACAAGGCGTAGCGCGCAGCCTGTAGGATGATCGCGATGCAGGAGGATCCGCGCCTCGGCGCGGTGCTGGACGATCGTTACCGCGTGATCGAGCCGCTGGCCGCGGGCGGCATCGGCGTGGTCTATCGCGGCGAGCGCCTGAAGCTCGGGCGCGAGGTCGCGATCAAGTTCCTGCACGCGTGGGCGGCGGCCGAGGAGACCTTCGTCAAGCGCTTCGAGCGCGAGGCGATGGCGATGGCCCGGCTCCAGCACCCCAACTGCGCGCAGGTGATCGACACCGGCGTGCACGAGGACGAGCCCTACGTCGTGATGGAGCTGGTCGGCGGCGAGGCCATGATCGACCTCCTCGATCGCGGGGCGGTGCCGGCGGCGCGTGCGATCGAGATCGTGCGCCAGATCCTGGCGGCGCTCGATCACGCCCACGCGCAGGGCGTCATCCACCGCGACATCAAGCCGAGCAACATCCAGATCATGACGTCGACCGAGTTCGGCGATCAGGTGAAGGTGCTCGACTTCGGGCTCGCGAAGCTGATGGAGCACGCCGGCGGTGGGCTCACCGGCCACTTCGCGGTCGGCACGCCCACGTACATGCCGCCCGAGCAGAGCCGCGGCGATCCCGTCGACGCGCGCACCGACCTCTACGCGACCGGGCTCGTGCTGTTCGAGCTGCTCACCGGCGGACCGCCGTTCGTCGGCGACGAGCCGACCGACGTCATCATCGCGCACCAGACCAGGCCGCCGCCGCTCCTCTCCGAGCGCAAGCCCGAGGCGAAGTTCTCGGCGGCGCTGGAAGCGGTCGTGATGCGCGCGCTCGCCAAGGCGCCCGACGACCGCTACGCGTCGGCGGCCGAGATGGCGCGCGCGCTCGAGGCCGTGCCGGAGGCGCAGAAGCGCGCGACCTCGCAACCCGCGCCCTCCCCGGCCGTGGAGACCGCGTCGCAACCCAACCCGGCGCCGCGCCACAACGAGACGATGGCGCTCGCCAGCGACGCGCTCATCCCCGTCGTGCCCCCACCCCCGCTGCCCGCGCAGCTGGCGCCATCGCCGCCCCCGCTCCCGGCGAGGACGCGGTCGTTCCTGAAGACGCGGCACGGGCAGATCGCCGCCGGCGTCGCCGGGCTCGCGCTGGTGCTGGTGATCGCGATCGTCGCGACGAGCGGCGGCGGCGGCGGCGGTGACGCCAGGCCGGCGCCGAAGGACCCGCCCCGACCGCGCGACGAGGTCCAGATGCCGGGCGACACGACCTCGGGGGAGCTGGCCAGGCTGCGCGCGCGCGTGCGCGGCGCCAGCACGCCCGACGACGTCGTGCGCGCGCTCCAGCGCCTCGCGTCGGCGCACCCCACCGACGCCGAGATCCCGCTCACCCTCGGCCAGATCTACTGCGAGAAGCTGTGGGTCAACGATTGCCTCGAGAACTTCAGGAAGGCGATCCGCATCGACGCCGACCTCAAGTCCGACGAGCGGCTCCTGCGCAGCGTGATGTACGGCCTCGGTAACGACGGCCACCACGGATCGGTGCGCCGCTTCCTGGTGAACGACATCGGCGAGGCCGCGGTGCCCTACCTGCGCGAGGTCATCGAGGGGCGATGGCGCAAGGACGTCAAGGACCGCGCGGCGGCGACGCTTCGCGAGCTCGCGCCTTGAGGCGCCGCGTCTGGAGCATCGGCGGGATCGTGAGGAAGACGATGGCGCCGATGATGAGCATCGCGCCCCAGAGCTCGTTGTTCGGCACGCGCCGGTAGTCGTACGCCAGGTAGAGCCAGTACGAGGACACCAGCCCGGCGAGCACGCTCGACGCGCGGTTCACCGGCACGCAGAACGTGTTCTCGCGCTTGTCGAGGAAGATGAGGCCGCCGCAGATGCCGGTGCCCTGCGACAGCGCGCCGATCGCCAGGCCCTCGAGCACGACCGGGCGATCCCAGAACGTCGTGAAGCCGGCGCGCAGCTGGTCGCCGGGATCGCCGCCGAGGAAGAGCGCGCCGAGCCCGAGGAGGACGAGCAGCGCGGGCGCCGACACCATGCCCTCCTCGACGAAGTACCGCAGGTTGGCGCCCGGCTCGTTCGACTTGGCGAGCCGGCTCATGAGCGAGAGCCGGACGAAGTAGAAGCCGAGGTAGAAGGCGACGTCGATCGCGCACAGCAAGGTGAGGTCGCCGCCGCGCTTCTTGTCGAACAGGAACGCCACCACGAGCGACGACAGCGACAGCGCCAGGCCCATCCACGAGAACCAGCGCACCTTGCGGCCGGTGAAGCGGTCGATGATCGGCGCCATCACCAGCACGCCGCCGCGCATGAGCAGCATGACGAAGACGATGCTCACGCCCTTGAAGGTGTAGGCCAGCGTCGTGGTCGCGATGATGCCGCTCGAGCACAGCCCCGAGAGGATCTGGAGGTTGCCTGGCCTCGGGATCTTGAGCCCCGCGATCTCGACGGTCCTCGCCTTGCGCCACCACCCGGTGGCGAGGAGGAAGATGATCAGCGTGGCCACCGCCGCCATCACCGACGGCGGGAGGATCTCCGTACCCCCGACGGGCGTATCGCCGGTCTCGACGAGCCCCCCGGTCAACGCCTTGGTCAGCGCCGCGTACGGCACGTAGCAGGCGAAGTACCCGAAGGCCCACCACCAGATCGATGGCGCGCTTCGTGGGCCCGTCACGTTGGTGACACTAACCTGCCACAGAAGGTGCGCGGGACGCCAATTGTCCACACGCGGCGGCGATATCGGCCCCGCCGGAGTAGCGCCGGTGGCTGGCCAGTCCGGCGTCGGCCAGGACGGCGCGGAACGCCGTCATGGCGGCGTCGCTCGATCGCGCGAAGGGGTCGGCGCCCCCCTCACCCGCGATCGGCCCGATCGGATTGTAGGCGATGAGCGAGAGCCGCGGTCGCAGACCGGTCTCGGCGGCGAACGCGTGGGCCCGCGCGGCGAGGGCGCGGGCGTCGTCGGGGCCGTCGTTCACGCCGGCGAGGAGCGTCAGCGCCCACATCGGCGAGAGGCCCGTCGTGCGCGCGTGCTCGGCGGCCGCCGCCAGCACCTCGTCGAGCGAGTGGGCGCGCTCGATCGGCATGAGGGAGCGCCGCACCTCGGGGCGCGCGCTGCCGAACGAGAGCCCGAGCCGCACCCGCGGCGCCTCGCGCGCGAGCCGGCGGATGCCGCTCGGGTTGCCGGAGGTGCACACCGTGATCGCACGCGCGTCGATGCCGAACGCGCAGGGCTCGCTGAGCACCGCGATCGCCTCGAGCACGTGATCGAGGTTGGCCATGGGCTCCCCCATGCCCTGGAACACGACGCCGTGCACGCGCTCCCCGGCGGCCAGCGTCGCGCGGACGACCCGCACCTGCTCGACGATCTCCCACGTCTCCAGGTTGCGCCGCAGCCCGAGGCGGCCCGTCGCGCAGAACGTACACGCGAGCGCGCAGCCGACCTGCGAGCTCACGCACACCGTCATCCGCCCCGCGCGCTCGAGCGGGATGCGCACGGTCTCGATCACCTCCCCGTCGGGGAGCGCCAGCACCAGCTTCTCGAACGGATCGATCGCGCTGGCCTCGCGGGCGCGCACGGTCAGCGACGGCACGTGGCCGCGGGCCGCCACCGCCTCGGCGGCGACGCGCCTCACCGACGACGACGCGGCCACGGCCTCGCCGCGGTGGATCTGCGCGACGACCTTGCGAGCCTCGCCGAGGGTGCACGCCGGGACCGCGCGCGCAAGCGCCTCCGGGGTCACGGCCTGGAGCGGGATCCGTTCCACCGTCGCACCATATCGTGTTAACTAGCGGCGATCACGTGTCGGGCTCGCGTCGTATCCCATCTCTCGACGGCCTGCGCGCGGTCTCGATCGTCCTCGTGCTCCTGTCCCACCTGCTCGGGACCCGCGGCTTTCCGGTCGGCACGCGCGCGATGGGCGCGATCGGCGACTTCGGCTACCTGGGCGTGCGGGTCTTCTTCGTCATCTCGGGCTACCTCATCACGAGCCTGCTCCTGGCCGAGCACCGGCGAACGCAGACGATCTCGGTCACCGACTTCTACGTCCGCCGGGCGTGGCGCATCTTCCCGGCGTTCTACACGTTCGTCGCCGCGATGATGGCCGCGTGGGCGATGGGCTCGATCGCGCTCCACGCGGGTGACCTCCTCGCCGCCGTCACCTACACGATGAACTACCACTACGAGCGGTCGTGGGAGCTCGGCCACATCTGGTCGCTCTCGATCGAGGAGCAGTTCTACCTCGTGTGGCCGGCGACGTTCCTCCTCGCCGGCCCGCGACGGATCGTCCCCGTGGCGGTGGCGATGATCGTGCTCGCGCCGTGCCTGCGCGCCGCGTCGTTCGTCTTCCTCGATCACGCCGACGACGTCGCCATGGAGGCGTACCCGTGCGTGATGGACTCGATCGCCACCGGCTGCTTGCTCGCGGCGCTGCGGGACCGCCTCGATCGCAGCCCGGCGTATCTGGCCACGCTGCGGTCGCGCTGGTTCGCGCTGGTCCCGCTGACGGTGGTGATCGCCAACCTGCCCACGTGGTGGGCCCTCGAGTACACGAGCAACGTCACCATCCAGAACATCGGCGTCGCCTTGATCGTCGACCGCTGCGTCCGCTCCCCCGACGACTGGATCGGCAAGGTCCTCAACTGGGCGCCCTTCGTGTGGCTGGGCGGACTCTCCTACTCGCTCTACCTGTGGCAGCAGCCGTTCCTCGATCACTTCGCCCGATCGGAGGTGAACACCTTCCCGATCAACATCGCGCTCGCGTTCGCGTGCGCGATCGCCTCGTTCTACCTGGTCGAGCAGCCGTTCCTGCAGTGGCGGGACCGGCGCAGGGCGAGACGCGCGGCCGCATGCTAGGGTGCAGGTTGCATGGCCTATCCCGAGGTCGTTCGAGTCTTCGCGACGACGCAAGAGCCGGATTACGACTCCCCCTGGCAGACCAAGAGCCCGTCGTCCTCGACCGGCTCGGGCGTGGTGATCGCCGGTAACGCGATCCTGACCGGCGCCCACGTGGTCGCCGACGCGACCTTCCTCCAGGTCCAGAAGCCTTCGATGCCCGACAAGGCGATCGCGCGCGTGCGCGCGGTCTGCCACGACTCGGACCTCGCCCTGCTCGAGGTCGTCGAGCCCCACGGGTTCCTCGACGACGTGACGCCGGCCGAGATCGGCGACATGCCGCGCCTGCGCGACGAGGTCGCGGTCGTCGGCTATCCGGTCGGCGGGGAGGAGATCTCGATCACCGAGGGCGTGGTGTCACGCATCGAGGTGCAGCGCTACAGCCACTCGCAGCGGCACCTGCTCGCCGTCACCGTCGACGCGGCGATCAACGCCGGCAACAGCGGCGGCCCCGTCTTCGGCGCCGGCAAGGTCGTGGGCATCGCGTTCCAGAAGCTCACCGGCGTCGACAACATCGGCGAGATGGTGCCGCCGCCGATCATCCGCGCGTTCCTCGAGGGCGTCGCCGCCGGCAAGCGCCCCGAGATCCCCGCGCTCGGCATCCTGACCCAGAACCTCGAGAACGCGTTCCTCCGCCGCCAGCTCGGCGTCCACGAGGGCGCGTCGGGCATCGCGGTCGTGCAGATCGATCACGGCGGCTCCTCCTACGGCGTGCTCGAGGCGCGCGACGTGATCACCCACGTCGACGGGCTGCCGATCGCCAACAACGGCACGGTGACGTGGAGCGGCAAGCACCGCACCCGCTACGACGTCGTGCTCGGCACGCGCTTCGTCGGCGACGTCATGAGGCTCGGCATCCTGCGCGGCGGTCAGCCCATGGAGGTGGAGGTCACGCTCAAGCCCTGGCGGCCGCTCGTGCCCCGTTCTCGTTACGATCAGGCGCCGCGCTACATGGTGTACGGCGGGCTCGTGTTCCAGACCCTCACCCGCGACTTCCTCGGCACGTGGGACAAGTGGTGGAACAAGGCGCCCAAGGAGTTCCTCAACTACTACTACCTGGGCTCGCGCTCGCCGGACCGCGAGGAGGTCGTCATCCTCACCCAGATCCTCGCCGACGAGATCAACATCGGCTACGCGCACCTCTACAACGAGGCCATCGCGACGGTGAACGGCGCGCCGGCCCGCAACCTCGCCGAGTTCGTCGCGCGCCTCACCTCGATCCAGGGCCTGGTCGAGATCACGACCACGTCGGGCGGCCTCATCATGTTCGACTCCGAGGAGGTGGCCCGCGCCACGCCGCGCATCCTCGAGCGTTACCGGATTCCGCGCGACCGCACGGTCTGATACCGGGCCCGCGACGAGGCCTCAGGCCGAGTCATCCCCGCTGCAGCTGATACCGGCGGATCAGGCGCTCGAGCGACTTGGGGTGGACGCCGGCGAGCTCGGCGGCGGCGCGCAGGTCGTTGCCGCTTTCGGTGAGGAGGTCGCGGAGGTACTCGCGATCGAACTCGGCGCGCGCGGTCTCGAGCGGCAGGCGCGTGCGGCGCGTGCGGCGGAGGGACTGGCGGAGCTCGACGAGGCGGGCGAGCGGATCGCCGGCGAGGGCGTCGGGATCGGCCAGCGCGATGGCGCGCTCGACGGCGTTGCGCAGCTCGCGCACGTTGCCGGGCCACGGCTGGTTGCGGAGCGCGCCGAAGACGTCGTCGAGGTGGGGGCGCAGCCAGGCGAGGTCGCCGCCCGAGCGGCCGAGGACGGCGCGCGCGAAGTGGGCGGCCAGGATCGGGATGTCGCCGTCGCGATCGCGCAGCGGCGGCAGCTCGAGCGCGAGGACGGCGAGGCGGTAGTAGAGGTCGGCGCGGAAGTGCTCGGCGTCGACCTCGGCGCGCAGGTCGCGGTGGGTCGCGGCGATGACGCGCACGTCGACCGAGACGGGCTGCATCGCGCCCAGGCGCTGGACGGTGCCGGCCTCGAGCGCGCGCAGGAGCTTGGGCTGGAGCGCGGGCGGGAGCTCGCCGATCTCGTCGAGGAAGAGGGTGCCGCCGTGCGCCTGCTCGAAGACGCCCGGGCGGTCGCTGTCGGCGTTGGTGAAGGCGCCGCGCACGTGGCCGAAGAGCGCGCTCTCGACCAGCGACGGCGCCGCCGCGCCGCAGTCGAACACGACGAACGGGCCGCGCGCCCGCGCGCTCTCGCGATGGATCGCACGCGCGAGCAGATCCTTGCCGGTGCCGGTCTCGCCGAGCACGAGCACGGTGGCGTTCGAGGCCGCCGCCCGCCGCGCCGCCACGAACACGCGCCGCATCGCGGTCGACCGCCCGACCAGCTCGCCGAAGACCTCGTCCGCCGGAAGCTCGACCTCGCCGGCCTCCGCCAGCCGGCGCAGCTCGATCGCGGTGTCCCCGAGCTCGAGCACCGTGCCGTCGCCGACGTAGACGTCGCGCACGCGGAGCCCGCCGACACACGTCCCGTTCGCCGAGTCGAGATCGATCGCGCGCACGCCCCGCTCGTCGCCGCGCAGCCGCAGGTGGAAGCGCGACACGGTCGGATCGGTGAGCGCGAGCTGGTTCGACGGATGGGTCCCGACGCGGACCTCGTCGGCGCCGAGCTCGACCTCCTTGCCCGCGTCGGCGCCACGCGTCACGCGCACCGCGAGGCGGTCGAAGCGGAGGCGCACGGCCCCGTCCGCGGCGACGATCGTCGTGTGCCCCGAGACCGGACGACTCACCCCACGAGCCTACCTCGGCGCCGGAACCGATCGGCTCCGCCCTCCGGGAAAGCGACACCCCCACCGCTCGCAAGCCCGCGTCATCCCTGGCCGGGCGCACGGAACGGAGCTTGCTGTTGAAGCCGTCCCATGAGGGCTTCGTTCATCGCAGTCGTCCTGCTCCTGGTCGGCGTGGGCACCGCCGCCGCCGACAAGAAGCACCACCGCTACGTCGGCATCCACCCCATCACCAAGGCGCACGGCGGAGGCATGTGCCACATCGAGGCGCCGCACGTGCACACGTACGCGCCGATCGACGTGAAGGTGCAGTTCCGCGTCCACGACGGCTACCACTACTTCATCGGCGACCCGGTCGCGTACAAGTGGGACGGACCCAAGACGTCGTACTACGGGCACCACCCGGTGCCGGTGCACGTCATCGTCGAGGACGACCACGAGGACATCGAGTACTGCTACCTCGACGGCGCGCACTACCACGCGTGGGAGCCGCCGCCGGGCATGGAGGTGAAGCTCCACGCTGGCGCCTACTGGTACATCGGCGACTTCCCCGAGGCGTACGTGAAGGGCAAGGTCGTCTACGATCCGATCGACGTCGTCTACGAGCCGATCGTCTACACCCGGCCGGTCGTCGTCGTCGAGGCGCCGCCGCCCGGCTGGTACGGCATCGGCATCGTCGACATCCACGCCCACCCCGGCCGCGGCCGCGGTCACAAGAAGCACGGCCACGGTCACGTCGACGTCGTCGGCGGCGTCGAGGTCGTCGCGCCCGCCGTGCGGGTCGAGGTCGGCCTCCCGTCGGTGCACATCGGCGTCGGCGCCGGCGTGATCGTCGGCGACGGTCATCACCACCACCACAAGCACAAGCGGCACAAGCACAAGTCGAAGAAGTGGAAGCGGGGGCGTCGATGAAGCGCGCCATCGCCGTGCTCGGGCTCGGGCTCGGGCTCGTCGCGCTCGCGGCGTGCGACGAGGACAAGGCCCAGGCCGCGGGCAAGGCGCCCGACGACGAGACCCTGGTCGCGGCGTGGAAGAAGGCCGGGCTCGAGGTGTCGGCGTTCACCGAGGTCGACGCCGACGCGTACTCGGCGCAGGCGTGCCGCGCCGGCACCGTCGGCGGCGTCGACGTGACCATCTGCAGCTACGACACCGGCGAGGACGCGGCCGCGGCCCAGGATCCGGCGCTCGCGCTGCTCGAGAAGGGCGGCTCGACCACGGCGTCGGCGCTGGTGCGCGGCAAGAAGCTCCTCGTCGTCACCGACAAGCGCAAGGCCGACCCGTCCGGCCGGAGCATCAACGCCATCACCCGGGCCTTCCGCAAGTAGCCTGAAGGCGCTTCTTCGCGCATGATGCGGCTCCGATGAAGAAGGAGCTGCTCGTCACCGGCGCCGGCCGCGAGGCCACCATCACGGTCGACCGTGCCGCCGATGGCACGTGGCTCGTCACCGTCGACGGGACGCCCCGCGCCGTCGACGCGCGCCTCGTCCGCCCCGGCACGTGGTCGCTCTTCGTCGACGGACAGAGCTACCTCGTCGATCTCGACCCGCGCAAGAAGGGCGTCGCGGCCTCGGTGGCGACGTCGGCCGCGCCCGCCGAGGCCGTGCTCACTGTCGAGGACGCCCAGACCCGCCGGCTGCGGCAGAGCCTCTCGCACGGCGCGCCCGCGCGCGGCGAGGAGGTGCGCGCGCCCATCGCCGGCAAGGTCGTCAAGATCCTGGTGGCGGTCGGCGACGAGGTCGCCGCGCTCACGCCGGTCGCCGTGCTCGAGGCGATGAAGATGGAGAACGAGATCGTCGCCGAGCGCGGCGGCAAGGTCACGGAGATCAAGAAGGAAGCCGGCCAGTCGGTCGAGACCGGCGAGCTCTTGATGGTACTCACCTAGGGATGCCGTACCGGTCGTTCCAGCAGGTCCTCGCCGAGAAGCAGATCCTCGTCTGCGTCGGCTCGGGCGGCGTCGGCAAGACCACCACGGCCGCGGCCCTCGGGCTCGCCGGCGCGCGCAGCGGCCGCCGCACGCTCGTCATCACGATCGATCCGGCCAAGCGCCTCGCCAGCTCGCTCGGCCTCGCCCAGCTCGGCCACGAGATCCAGGAGGTCGCGCCCGAGCTGGTCAAGGTGGGCAGCGCGAACGCCGCGTCGCTGTCGGCGATGATGCTCGATCAGAAGCGCGCGTTCGACGAGGTCGTCGAGCGCCACGCCAAGGATCCGGCGGCGGTGAAGCGCATCCTCGCCAACCCGGTCTACGCCCAGATCTCGGGCTCCCTCGCCGGCAGCCAGGAGTACGCCGCCATGGCCAAGCTCCACGAGCTCGACGCGACCGGGCGCTTCGATCTGATCGTCGTCGACACGCCGCCGACGGCGCACGCGCTCGACTTCCTCGACGCGCCGGAGAAGCTCACGCAGGCGATCGACTCGCCGGCGATCGAGTGGTTCCGCAAGCTCCAGGGCGGCGGGCGCTCGGGCTGGTCGCTGCTCGGCAAGACCGGCTCGTTCGTGCTCGCGCGCCTGGCCAAGTTCGTCGGCTCGCGCTTCCTCGACGACCTCGGCGTGTTCTTCACCGAGTTCAACGACATCCTCGGCGGGTTCCGCCAGCGCGCGGAGGAGACCTTCGCCCTCCTGCGCCAGCCCAAGGTCGGCTTCGTGCTCGTGTCGTCGCCCGAGCCCATGGCGCTGCGCGAGGCGCTCTTCTTCCACGAGCGCCTGGTCGCGTCGCAGATGCCGCTGGCCGGCTTCGTCATCAACCGCGTGCACCAGCACCAGCCGGGTGACGTGACGCCCGCGGCGATCGAGCGGACGCTCGCCGCGACGCCCCAGGTGCAGCAGCTCGCGCTGTCGGGCACGAGCATCCGCATGGCCTCCGAAGCGTTCGCCGCCGCACACGCCGAGCAGGAGCTGCTCGCGAGCGTCGACGATCGTGCGCTGGCACGCGTGCGCCAGGCGGCCGGGAACGATGCCCTCGTCGTCCGCGTGCCGCTGGCGCGTGAGGACGTCCACGACGTCGATCGGCTGATCGCGCTCGGTCATGTGCTCACGGCCACTCCCGTGTGAATATCGCGCTCCCATCCCGGGTCGAACCTCGACCTCAAGGAGACGCCATGAAGGCACGTCCGAGACTGACCTTGATCGGTCTGCTGCTCGTCGGCATGACCGCCACCTCGTTCGCCCAGGTTCGCGACCGCCGCCGGCAGCCACCGCCGCCGCCGGCGCGGCCGCAGCCGCCACCGCCGCCGGCGTATCCGACGTCGGCGCCGCCGGAGGCCAAGGCCGAGCGCCCGGGCGTTCGCCGCGGCCACGTCTACGTCGAGGGACGCTGGGACTGGCAGAACGGCAACTGGGTGTGGATCGCGGGCCGCTGGGAGGTCGAGCGTCCGGGCAAGCGCTGGCAGCGCGGCAAGTGGGAGAAGCAGAACGATCGCTACGTGTGGATCGCCGACACGTGGATCGATCTGCCGCCGTACCCGACGGAGCCGCCGCCGCCGCCACGCGCCGATCGCCGCGGTGGTCCGCGCGGCGGCCACGTCTGGATCGAGGGTCGCTGGGACTGGCAGAACGGCAACTGGGCGTGGGTGCCCGGTCACTGGGAGCGCGAGAAGGCGGGCAAGCGCTGGCAGGCCGGCCGCTGGGAGCGCAAGGGAGATCGCTACGAGTGGATCGCCGACGTGTGGATCGATGTCCCGTCGTATCCCATCGCCGAGCCGCCGCCGGCCCGCGCGGAACGCCGCCCCGGCCCGCGCCGCGGGTTCGTGTGGATCGACGGCCGCTGGGACTGGCAGCACGGTGGCTGGGTGTGGGTGACCGGTCGCTGGGAGAAGGAGCGTCCGGGCAAGCGCTGGCAGGCCGGCCGCTGGTTGAAGAAGGGCGATCGCTTCGAGTGGGAGGCCGACGTGTGGCTCGACTTCGCCGTGCACCCGACGGAGGCGCCGCCGCCACCGCGCGCCGACCGTCCCGGCAAGGGACGCGGCAAGAACTGGGTGTGGATCGAAGGCCGCTGGGACTGGCAGCACGGCACCTGGGTCTGGCTCGAAGGCCGCTGGGAGAAGGAGAAGAAGGGCAAGCGGTGGCGCGCCGGTCGCTGGGAGAAGCGACAGGATCGCTACGAGTACATCGCCGACGCGTGGGAGGACGCCCCGGAATACCCGACGGCGCCGCCCCCTTCGCCGCAGGGCGAGCCCGCGCAGCAGCCGCGCGCCGGTTACCTCTGGGTGACGGGCCACTACGAGTGGCAGAACGGCCAGTACGTCTGGATCCCGGGGCACTGGGAGCGGCAGAAGGCCGGCATGCGCTGGGTCGACGGCCGCTGGGAGCGGCAGGGTGATCGCTACGTGTGGATCCCCGGCGCCTGGCAGCGCTGAGGGAGCTCAGCGCGTCACGGCGCCGTTGGCGCGCCGGTCACCTTCCACTGCCAGACGCCGTCGAGGAGGCCGCGCCACGCCGGCACGGTCGCGCCGGTGACGATCGCGATCGCCGGGCCGCGCCGCTCGGCGACCGTGATCCGCCCCATCGCGTCGAGCCAGCGGTGGTGGTCGCCGGACGTCGAGATCTCGGTGCCGATCACCATGGCGTCGAGCGCGCGTGTCATCGCGTCCCACGCCTCGGTGGCGTCGAGCGCGGTGTCGTAGGTGAGGAGCGCGAGCCCGGTCGTGCGCTCCGGCGACGCGACGGCGCCGGGGTCACCCGCGCGCGCGACGAGCAGCACGCGATCACCGCCCCACCCCGCCGCCGCCGACATCGCCACGCGTGGCGTCAGGCCGTGGGTCTCGTAGAACATCGACCAGCCGACCTCGCCCCAGACCGCGCGGTGGATCTCGGTGTAGCCGGGCGGCACCGCCGGCGTGATCGCATGCGGCTTCTCGTCGGCGAGGTAGAGCTCGGGGTGGAGGATCTGCTCGGTCGAGCGCGGGGGGCGGCGGAACGCGGCGTCGATCTTGGACCACGGCTGCGTGCGGCGCAGGTAGGCGACGAACTCGAGGCCGCGCACGTACGGGAACATGAGGCCCTGGCGGATCGCGAGCGGCGAGCGCGCGAGGAGGTCGCCGCCCGACGTCGGATCCATGCTGCCGGTGAGCAGCTTGATCACCTCGGGGTTGCTCCACGGCGGCGGCACGCCCTTCTCGGCGAGCGTGTACTCGAGCATGAGCGCGACGCCGTCACCCTCGACCAGCGCCGAGCGCGCCGCGCTGGCGTCGCCGTCGTCCTCGACCTCCTTCATCCACGCCTCGAGATCGAAGTGCTGATCCTGGAGCGCGTGCACGATCTCGTGGGCCATCAGCATGTCGGCCCAGGCCTCGCCGCCCTCGGGCTTGTCGGCGACGTAGAGCTTCTTCTCCCGCGGGTCGTAGAAGCCGGCGATCTGCTCGGTCAGCAGATCGACCGTCAGCTGGTCGAGGTCGAGGTCCCACGCGACCACGCCCCAGCGCTTCACCATGGCCGCCTCGGCGGCGCGCTCGGCCGGCGGCGAGTCCTCGTCGAGGCGGGCGAGGATGCGCGCGCGCAGCTCGGCCTCGGACATGACGCCCATCGCGAGCGGCTGCTTGATCTTGAGGCCGCGCAGCTTCGAGACCTTCTTGCCGATCTCGTCGCCGCGCGCGACGACCTTCCGGGTCCACGCGTCGTCGGCGCCGGCGCCCGCGACGGCGACGCCCGCGACACCCGCGACGAGGACCAGGAGCGAAGCGACCACGCGGCGCATGTCCGCGGAGCGTAGCAGGTCAGCTGGCCGGCGCCGGGCTGAAGCGGCGCGTGACCCAGGTGGCGACGCCGAGCGCCCGATCGGCGACGGCGTAGAGCGGCGGATAGACGACGCGCGGCTCGCGGCGGGAGATGGCGCGGGCGACGAGGGTCGCGATGCGCAGGGCGTCGCCCGTCGGCATGAGGCGCGCGATGAGGCTCGGCCGCAGCTGCGCGCGCGCGCCGCGCTCGAGCGCCGAGGCGACCGGTCCCGGGTACACGGTGACGACGTGCACGCCGCGCGGCGCGAGCTCGAGGTGCGCGATCTCCGACGCCATGGCGAGCCCGGCCTTGGCGCCGCCGTAGTACGCGCAGCCGCGCAGCGGCACGCGCCCGGCCATGCTCGACACGTTGACGACGACGCCGTGACCCGCCGCCGCCATCGCGGGCACGGCGAGGCTCATGAGCCGCATCGGGCTCACCAGATCGACGTCGAGGACGCGGCGGCCGGCGTCCCACGGCATGCCGGCGATCGAGCGCACGTCCATGATGCCGGCGCAGTTGACCAGGCCGTCGAGCGGCCCGTGCGAAGCGACCAGCGCGTCGTGGCGGTCACCGAGCGTCTCGGGGGCGGACAGATCCCACCGAGACACGGTGACCGGCGATGACGGCGGCAGGCTCGCCGCGGCGCGCGCGAGCCCGGCCTCGTCGACGTCGACGAGCGAGAGCCTCACGCCCGGGTGGCGCGCCGCCAGCTCGCGCGCGAGCGCACCGCCGATCGCGCCCGCGGCGCCGGTGACGAGGACATGCGACAGCGACATGCCCCGCAGCATACCGTTCAGTTGCCCTTGGGCGCGACGACCGCGTTGAGCGCGCCCGAGAACACCTGCGCGGCGTCCTTGGTCGTCGTGCGCGCGGCGCTCGCCGACGTGCCGACGATCTTCTCGACCGACGCCAGCAGCTCGCTGGCCGCGCCGTCGAGGCGCTGGGTCACGCGCCGCGCGATCGCGAACGCGCTCTTGGCGAGCGCCTCGCCGGCGTCGATCACGGTGATCGCGCCCTTGGCCAGCTCGGTGCGCACGTCGGCGGTGACGCCGAGCGCGGTGGTCGCGGCGATCTCACCGCTGTCGACGGCGAGCGTGGCGACGGCGGGGATGAAGCCGCGCGGGCCGTCGGCCTCGACGATGGTGGCGCGGGGGGTCTTGTCCTTGGAGTCGGTGTTCTTGTCCATGCACGACACCCTGCGTCATGACCTCTGCTCAGAAAACGACATTTCTGTGAAGAGTGTGATTCACACCGTGACGCCGCATCAACGCGACCGCGACCGCTACAGTGAGCGTGCATGGGTCGCATCCTGGTCGTCGACGACGAGCAATCGATGCGCGAGTTCCTCGCCATCTGCCTCAAGCGCGCCGGGCACGAGGTCTCGCTCGCCGATTCGGGCACGCAGGCGATGGCCGCGCTCGCCGCGTCGCCGGCCGACGTCGTCGTCACCGACCTGCGCATGCCCGGCGACCTCGACGGGCTCGGGCTCCTGCGGGCGATCCGCGCCGCCGGCCTGGATCCCGAGGTCATCCTCGTCACCGCGTTCGCCACCGCCGACACGGCGATCGCGGCGATGAAGGAGGGCGCGTACGACTACCTGACCAAGCCGTTCAAGGTCGACGAGATCAACGCCGTCATCGGCCGCGCGATGGAGAAGCGCGCGCTGGTCGCCGAGAACCTCGCCCTGCGCGACCAGGTCGCCGGCCGCGTGCGCATGGCGCAACTGCTCGGCCGCTCCAAGGCGATGCAGCACGTCTTCGAGCTGATCGGCAAGATCGCCTCGGCGCGCACCAGCGTCCTCATCACCGGCGAGAGCGGCACCGGCAAGGAGCTGGTCGCGCGCGCGCTCCACACCGAGGGCTCGCGCGCCGGCGGCGCCTTCGTCGCCGTCAACTGCGGCGCCATCCCCGACGAGCTGATGGAGTCGGAGCTCTTCGGCCACGTGAAGGGCGCGTTCACCGGCGCGGTCGCCGACCGCCCCGGCCTCTTCCGCGAGGCCCAGGGCGGCACCCTCTTCCTCGACGAGATCGGCGAGCTGTCGCTCGGGCTCCAGGTGAAGCTCCTGCGCGCGCTCCAGGAGAAGAAGGTGAAGCCGGTCGGTGGCACCGGCGAGGTCGAGGTCGACGTGCGCGTCGTCGCGGCGACCAACCGCGAGCTCGAGGCCGAGGTCGCGCGCGGCGCCTTCCGCCAGGACCTCTACTACCGGCTCAACGTCATCGAGGTGCGCCTGCCACCCTTGCGCCAGCGCCACGAGGACGTCCCGCTCCTGGTCGAGCACTTCCTCCGCCGCTTCGCGCGCGATCAGGGCAAGGCGCTCTCGTCGCTCACCCCCGCCGCGATGAAGCGCCTCGAGGCCTACGACTTCCCCGGCAACGTGCGCGAGCTCGAGAACATCATCGAGCGCGCGGTCGCCCTCGCCTCGGGCACGTCGATCGACGAGACCGACCTGCCGTCCCTGCGCGCGACCGCGCCGCGCCAGGCCGCGCCCGCCGGCGACATCCCCGACGACGGCGTCGATCTCGATCGCCTCGTCGCCGACTACGAGCGCGCCTGGGTCGTGAAGGCGCTCGACAAGGCCGGCGGCGTCCGCAAGAAGGCCGCCCACCTCCTGGGCATCACCTTCCGCTCCATGCGCTACCGCCTCGACAAGCTCGGCCTCGACAAGGGCGACGCCGCCGACGACTGACCGAATCTCGAACCCGTTCGCACGGTTAGCAGACGGTTAGCGGTGACGTTTTGCGGCACCCGTGCCGCCGTGAAACGTCGCTGGTCGCCCGGTCGCGGATCGCCCGCCGCGCATGATTCAACGAGTTAGGCGCCGGCAAGCGATGGCACATCCCGTGCTCATTGCTCTCGGCGTGCGGCAACGGGGATTCACGCTGATCGAGATCCTCGTCGCCGTCGCCATCATCGGGGTCCTGGTCGCCCTCGCGGTGGTGTCGTTCAACAAGCAAAGCCGCAAGGCGCGCGGGTCGGAGGCTCAGGCCATGTTCGCCGCCCTCCGCGTCGCGCAGGAGCAGTACCACCTCGAGAACGGCGCGTACCTGTCCACCGGGACCGGCGAGGCGGACACGCACCCGGCCACGCCCGTGAAGACGTCCCAGTCCTTTCTGCCCCTGCCGGCATCGTGGAGTCAGCTCCGCGTCCGGCTCCCGAACGAGAACGGCTACTGCGGCTACGTCGCCATTGCGGGCGCGGCCAACGACGCGACCGGCCTGGGCGCGATGGCGACGTCCTTCGGCCTCACGACCGCGCCGGCGACCGACTGGTACTACCTGCTCGCCCGTTGCGACCTCGACGGCAGCAACACCCGCGATTCCTACTACTTCACGTGGAGTGGCGACACGACCGTGAAGAAGCTGAACGAAGGCTACTGACCCGCTCCGGTTTTCATCGGGCATCCACCACCGCGGGTGGCCCTGCCTGAAGTCCCCAACCGCCCTGAAGGGCTAACCCGCGGAAAGAGAGGAAACCAACATGATCCGCATCTCGCGCAAGAACCAGAAGGGCTTCACCCTCATCGAGCTCATGATCGTCGTCGCGATCATCGGCATCCTCGCCGCCGTCGCCATCCCGGCCTTCATGGACTACATGAAGAAGGGCAAGCGCTCCGAGGCCGAGCTCAACCTCGACGCCATCAAGAAGGGCAACAAGACCTACTTCGTCGAGCACGCCTCGTACGTCGTCGGAACCGAGGCCGCCACGCCCGCCGCCACCTGCTGCGGCGCCGGCGGCGTCACCAAGTGCACGGCCACCCCGGCCGCCTGGGAGGGCACCCCCTTGGCGCCGTCGAGCTGGGACCAGCTCGACTTCTCGGTGACGGACGATCACTACTTCGTCTACTCGTACAACGCCGCCGCCGGCGATGCCTACCAGGCCATCGCCGAGGGCGACCTCGACTGCGACGGCACGACCGTGCAGTACATCCTCAACGGCACCGCCCCCAGCGGCAACCCGACCAGCACGCTGACCAAGCCGGCGCGCGCCGACTGATTCACGCCTGACCTGACGACTCGACGACGGGGCCGCGCACGCGGCCCCGTTCGCGTTTTCGGCTACGATGGAGCGGACCATGCTGCGCGCCGCCGCCGTGCTCGCTGCCCTCGCGTCGATCCTCGGCGCCCGCACGCTCGGCGCGCACGCCAACCAGACCCGCGCGGACTGGCCGAAGTCGATCGATCTGCCGTTCGCGCCGTCGGCCGGCAGCGCGCCGTACGTGTCGCTCGGCTACCGCGAGATGCTGGCCGACCTGCTCTGGATCCGCGCCATCGGCTACGTCGGCGGCGACGACGACCGCGCGGCCGGCACGCGGGCGCTGGTCGAGGCCATCGTCGCGCTCGACCCGCGCTTCGAGCGGGTCTATCCCTTCACCGGCGCCGCGCTCTCGGCGATGGGCACCGAGCCGTCGCAGGACGACCTCCTCGCGTCGATCCGCCTCCTCGAGCGCGGGATGCAGGAGTTCCCCGACAACTGCAAGCTGCCGCTCCTCGCCGGTCAGGTCTACACCGTCGAGCTCGAGAGCGATGACCCCGAGCAGGTCGCGCGCTGGCAGCTCGAGGGCGTCCGGTACCTGGAGCGCGCGGTGCGCATCAAGGGCTGCCCCAGGGACGTCGCCACCGTCGCCGCCCACCTGCGCACCAAGCTCGGCCAGCGCGACAAGGCCGTGCGCGATCTGCGCGAGCTCATCCTCTACACCGACCATCCGAAGCAGCGGCAAGCGCTGGTCGAGAAGCTGGCCGAGATCGAGGAGGGCGACGCGGCCGCGCTGGCGTACGAGCTGGAGGTCGAGAAGCAGCGCCTCGACGCCGAGTGGCTCGCCAACCGGCCCGAGGTGCCGCCGACGATGTACCTGCTGCTCGGCCCGCCGCTGTCGCCGTCGTTCCGCCTCGAGGACCTCGCCGTCGACCGCGACCTCATCGGCAGCGAGGCGCCGATCGAGCCGCTACCGCCCTTGCCCGACTGAGTCATACTTCCCCACATGAGCAAGGCCCTGGTGAAGTCCTCCTCGTCCGGCAGCGGCGCCAAGGGCATCGTGCCGGCGGTCTGCAGCGGCTTCCTCCCAGGCCTCGGCCAGCTCGTGAACGGCGAGACCGACAAGGCGATCGGCGTCTTCGCCGTCTCCACGGTCGCCGGCCTCGGCTTCATCGGCGCCATCCCGCTCATCGGCCCCATCGCCGCCCTCGTCGGCGGCGCCACCTGGATCTACGGCGTCGGCGACGCCTACTTCACGGGCCGCAAGAAGCGCTGACCGATCAGAACTGCTTGGTCACGCCGAGCATGAGCAGGTTGTAGCCGCTCGTGATCGTGCCGTACGTATACGGGCTCTCGACCTGGCCGCCGGAGTCGCTCGTCGGCTGCGAAGGGTCGGGGCCGATGCGCTCGTCGACCGGCAGCCGCTCCCCGTTCGGGCCGCAGCCCTCGGAGGTCGCCGCCGGGTTGCACGGCGCACCCTGGGTGCGCGAGCCCTCGTAGACCAGGCCGCCGCCGGCGTCGACGCGCCAGCTGCCGAACGCGAACGACGCGCCGAGCGCCATCGTCCAGCGCGCGGCGCCGTCGAAGTCGGCCCGCTGCCAGCCTTCCTTGGCGGCCGCGGTGTCGTGCGCGACGCCGGCGCGGAAGGTGAGGTCGTTCTTGCCCATCGGCATCGACCACGAGCCGCCGAGGCGGACCGAGAACGTGTCCTTCAGGTTGTGGCGGATGAACGTCGGGTTGAGGCGCAGGCCGGCGCCGGTCTGCACGTCGACCGCGGCGAAGCCGTCGACGATCACCTGGTAGTCGGACGACGCGCTCCAGCGCTCCCACTGCACGTTCAGCTCGACGTCGGCCTTCTGCCGGCCGTCGTCGCCGCGCATGATGTAGCGCCCGCCCACCGTCGCGTTCATCGGCAGGCTCAGGTTGACACACGCCTTGAGCGCGTCGGCGGTGCCGCCGGCCTCGCACAGGTTGTCGGCGAGGCCGTCGACGGGAATCACCGTGACCGGGTTGCCGCCGATGCCGGTGCCCGACCCGGTGATCGAGTCGCCCGTGCCCTTGGCCGCCACGTTGATGATGCTCGACCACTGCGCACCGACCTCGATCGCGTCGGACGGACGGAACTGCACGCCCAGGCCGTACGCCGGGACGAACGGATCCGAGACCTTCACGTGGAACTCGCCGTCCTTGCCCACCCACTCGCTGTAGTTGAGGAGGCCCCAGACGTACGTGGTCGCCTCGAGATCGGCGAAGCCCCACGAGAAGCGACCGCCGACGTCGAGCTTGTCGTTCACGCGGTACGCGACCGCGAGCGACGGCAGGACCACCGCCGCCTTCTGGCGGATCGTGTCGTAGCGGGTCGGCGGCGGCGGCACACCCGGCGCCTCGATCGTGTACCCCATGCTCATGTCGCGCACCGGGTACGCGTTGGGCGCGTACACGCCGGCCGCGACGCGCAGGCCCTTCACCTTGCCCCCGAGATCCGTCGACACCGCGATCACCGGCACCGCCTGGAACGGCCCGAGGCCGATGACCGGCGACGACGTGTCGGACACCGACGGGTATTGCTGCCCGGCATAAGGCAACGGCGGCGCGTCGGGATCCTGCTCGTAGACGCCGAAGCGCCCCACCGTCTGGTGGTACGCGATGAGCGCCGAGCCGATGTGGAGGACGGTGCCCTCGGTCTTGGCGAGGCCGGCGGGGTTGATGCCGAGCGCCGCCGGATCGTCGATCGACGCGACGGCGGCGCCGGCGCGGCCGGTCGATACCGGGCCGGAGCCCGGCACGATGAGACCGCCCGCGTGCGCGAGCATCGGCGTGAGGCAGAGCGCGGTCGCGCCCGCGAGGATGGAGCGGTAGCGGGGGTCCCTCATTCGGACGGCGATGGTACGTCGGCCGCACGCCTCCGCGTCAAGGCGACATGGGTCATCAAGATCGAGACCGCGGCCGGCGTGACCCCCGAGACCCGCGAGGCCTGCCCCACCGAGCGCGGGCGCAGCGCCGTGAGCTTCTCGACGACCTCGCGCGAGAGCCCGGGGATCGTCCCGTAGTCGAGGTCCTCGGGGAGCCGGACGAGATCGGCGCGCTGCATCCGCGCCGCGTCGACCTCCTGGCGACGGAGATAGCCCTCGTAGACGAGCTCGGTCTCGATGCGCGCGGTCACGTCGGCCGCGAGGTCGGCGTCGACCTCGCCGGCCGCGAACGGCGCGAGGCCGCCGGCCGCCGCGACGAGCTCCACCTCCGCCCAGCCGAGCTCGGGGCGGCGCATCAGCTCGGCGAGCGTCGCCCGGCGGCCGACGATCGCGGCCGAGCCCAGCCGCGCGAGCGCGTCGTTGACGGCGGGCGTGCCGGTGACGCCGGCCTTGTGCGCGCGCTCGAGGCCGCGGGCGATCGCCGCCTGCCGCCGCTCGAACCAGCGCCAGCGCTCGTCGTCGACGAGGCCGAGCGCGCGCCCGACGGGGAGGATGCGCTCGGCGGTGTTGTCCTCGCGGAGCAGCAGGCGGAACTCGGCGCGCGACGTCATCATGCGGTACGGCTCGCGCGTGCCGCGGGTGACGAGGTCGTCGACGAGCACGCCGGCGTAGGCCTGATCGCGGCGCAGCACGAGCTCGCGAAGGCCGCCGGGTCCGAGCCCGAGCCCGAGCGCGGCGTTCACGCCGGCGAGCAGCCCCTGGATCGCCGCCTCCTCGTACCCCGAGGTGCCGTTGATCTGTCCGCCGAGGAAGAGCCCGGCCACGCGCCGCGTCTCGAGCGTGGGCAGGAGCTCGCGCGGATCGACGAAGTCGTACTCGACGGCGTAGCCCGGGCGCGTCATCTCCGCGCGCTCGAGGCCGGCGATGCTGCGCACCAGCGCCAGCTGCACGTCGTACGGCAAGGACGTCGAGATGCCGTTGGGGTAGACCTCGCCCGAGTCGATGCCCTCGGGCTCGAGGTAGATCTGGTGGCGGTCCTTGTCCGCGAACCGGACGATCTTGTCCTCGATGCTCGGGCAGTAGCGCGGGCCGGTGCCGGCGATGGCGCCCTGGTAGAGCGGCGAGCGCGCGAGGTTGGCCCGGATGACGTCGTGGGTCGCCGTGTTGGTGTACGTGATCCAGCAGGTGAGCTGCGGCAAGGGCGGCGGCCCCACCGGTGGCCGCACCTGGAAGCGCGGCGGCGGCTCGTCGCCGGGCTGGAGCTCGAGGCCGGCGGTGTCGATCGTCTTGGCGTCGAGGCGGCACGGCGTGCCGGTCTTGAGCCGCGCCAGCGGGAAGCCGAGCGACGCGAGCGACGCCGACAGCCCCATCGCCGGCGCCTCCCCGGCGCGGCCGCCGGCGGCGCGCTCGTCGCCGACGAAGATCTTGCCGCGCAGGAACGTCCCGGTCGTGATGATGACCGCCTTCGTGCGGTACGCGACGCCCATCGTCGTCGCCACGCCGACCACGCGCGGGCGCCCGCCGGCGTCGCCGGGACGACCATCGACGTGCAGCGCCGCCACCTCGGCCTGGCGCAGCGCGAGGCCGGGCTGCGCCTCGAGCCGCTGGCGCATGAGCTCGCGGTAGCGGCGCTTGTCGGCCTGGGCGCGCGTCGAGCGCACCGCCGGGCCCTTCGCCGCGTTGAGCCGGCGGAACTGGATGCCGGTCTCGTCGATGACGCGCGCCATCTCGCCGCCGAGCGCGTCGATCTCCTTCACCAGGTGACCCTTGGCGACGCCGCCGATCGCCGGGTTGCACGACATCTGCGCGACCATCTCGAGCGAGCCGGTGAGCACGAGCGTGCGCGCGCCCAGCCGCGCGGCGGCCAGCGCCGCCTCGCAGCCGGCGTGGCCGGCCCCGACGACGATGACGTCGTAATCGTCGGGGTACGTGTACACGGGCGGGCGGCGCTCCTACTCGAACCGGTTCGCGCACGACGGGTCGCCGTGCGGCTTCTTGGGCGCGAAGTCGTAGATGTCGAGCGTCCACGCCACCTGCAGGTCGTTGGGGTGGAGCTGGTCGGGCGCCTTGCCCGTGTCCCAGCCGATCTGCTTCACCTTCACCGAGCCGCACGGATCGTGGATGCCGCGCTTGTACGTCGCCAGCGACGCCTTGTACTCGTCGAGCTCGGTGTGCGAGCACGGCCCGGGCGCGCCGCAGCCGAAGCGGAAGGTCTGGTACCAGCTCTGCGTCGCCGGGGCGTACTCCGACACCGCGACGCGCGCGGCGACGCCGCCCTCCTGCGAGGCGCGCAGGCCCATGACGTGATCGCCCGCGCCGAGGTCGACGTAGAAGCAGTCCTCCGCGCGCGCCTTGCTCTTGTAGAGCACCATGTCGTCGAGGGTGACCCAGAGCTCGTGCTCGGACGGCCCGATCCGGACCTCGAAGCGCTTCACGGCGCCGCCGGTGTCGCCCGGCTCGCCGGCGCCGCCGTCGCCCGGCGCGCTCGCGTCCCGGCACCGGCAGGCGTCGCCGTCGCACAGGGGCCCGGCGAACGTGCCCCGCGACACCGTGTCGGGCACGGGCTCGATCGTCACCTGCTTCACCCCCTTCTCCGGACCGCTACACGCAGCGAGGGCCACCAGGATCGCGATTCGGCGCATGGCGACTATGTAGCCGTGGATCGTCGGGCGCGGCAACCCCGGGCCGGGCCCGGGAGTCGAACCGTTGACCACTTCCCTGCGCAGGGTGTATCACCATGGCCAACTCTCGGACTTCTCCCATGTTTTCGATCCGTATCCTGATCTCGATGCTGGCGCTGGGGCTCGCCCTCGCGCCCGCCGTCGCGTGCGGTGGCAAGAGCGGCGACGGCGCCGTCGACTACTCGGTGTCCGCGCAGAAGAACTACGAGCGCGGGCTCGAGAAGCTCGCCGACAAGCACTGGATCTCCGCGGCCAAGTACTTCGCGTTCATCAAGAGCCGGTTCCCGTACTCGAAGTACGCGGTGCTCGCCGAGCTGCGCCTCGCCGACGCCGAGTTCGGCGCCGAGCGGTACCTGGAGGCGGTCGACAGCTACAAGATGTTCGTCAAGTTCCACCCGACGCACGAGATGGTCGCCAACGGCTACGCCAGCCTGCGCATCGCCGAGGCGTACTACGAGATGCTGCCGGGGGATTACTGGATCCTGCCGCCGTCGTTCGAGAAGGACCAGTCGTCGGTCGAGGACGCCGAGGAGGAGCTGCGCAGCTTCCTCAAGAAGTACACGGACTCGCCGTTCCGCAAGAAGGCGGAGACGCTCCTCGCCAAGGTCGGCAAGCGCCTCGCCGATCACGAGTGGTACGTCGCGCGCTTCTACTGGGACAAGGGCAAGTACATGGGCACGGTCCTGCGCCTGCGCCGGCTGCTCGAGCGTCACCCCGGCGTGGGATACGACGTGGAGGCGCTCTGGCTCCTGGGCCGGGCCTACGTGAAGGTGGGCATGCCCGACCGCGCGCGCGAGACCTGGACCGAGCTCGTGAACAAGCACCCCAAATCCGGCAAGGCGGCGGAGGCGCGCGATGCGATCGCGGGCCTCCCCAAAGGAAGCGTATGAGCACACGCCTGCAGCAGCTCATCCAGCTCGGTCGCGAGCACTACAACGCGAACGAGTACGACAAGGCGGAGCCGCTGCTGGCCGAGGCCGTCGCCCAGCGCCCGACGTTCGCCGACGTCTACAACATGCTGGGCGTCATCTACCACGCGCAGGGGCGCTTCCAGGACGCCGAGGACGCGTTCGAGGCCGCGCTGCGCATCAACCCCAACTACACCGAGGCCGCGCTCAACCTGAGCGTCACGTACAACGACCGCGGCAAGTACGACAAGGCGCGCGAGATCTACAGCCGCGTCGTCACCAACAGCTACGCGCAGTCGCACAACCTCGATCCGTTCGCGCGCGGCAAGCTCGCCAACATGCACGCCGACCTCGGCGCGGCGTACGCCGGCCTCGGCCTCTACGACGACAGCGTGCGCGAGTACAAGCACGCGCTCGGCCTGTGCCCCGACTTCGTCGACCTGCGCGTGCGGCTGGGCAACGTGTACCGCGACATGGGCCAGCACCACTCCGCCGTCATCGAGCTCGAGCACGCCAAGAAGCTCAAGCCCGACTTCCTGCCGGCGTGGGTGAACCTCGGCGTCGTCTACTTCTCGCTCGATCGCAAGGACGAGGCGGTGCGCGAGTGGAAGCGCGTGCTGGAGAAGGACCCCACGAACAAGAGCGCGCTCCTCTACCTCCGGATGGTGAAGGACGGCGCCGGACCGCAGGGCGGGAGTGCGCTCCGCGACGTGACCGAGGAGTGAGGGCGACAAACGCGCAGGTCGGGGTACGGTCGTCCGCATGACGACCAACAAGGAAGAGCTCAAGGGGCTCCAGGCGGATCTCAACTTCTTCTCCGACAAGCTGGGCATCGAGCTGACCAAGGTCGACGGCCTCGTCGGACCGAAGACGCTCTCGGCGGTGAAGGCCATCTACGACGCGGTGGTGGCGAAGCAGCCGATCCTCGCGTCGACGGTGGTCGCGCCCGGCTCGGTCGACGACGTGGTGAAGCACGCGCCGATGCTGCGCACGTGGCTCGAGAACACGGCGCGCGACGCGCTCGGCGTCGCCGACCTGCGCCGCTACCACAAGGGCGCGGGCAAGGACTGGAACGTCAAGGAGACGATCGCGTACGGCGCCGGCCCCGTGCACCAGGACTTCGTCGCGCTGCAGACCGACCTCAACCGCTTCGCGGGGGTCGCCGGGTTCGCCACGCTCGACACCGACGGCTTCCTCGGCCCGAAGACGGCGGCGGCGGTGAAGGCGGTCTACGACCAGGTCGTCGGCAAGAACCCGCTTTTGTCGGCGACGATCTTCCCGGTGCCCGACACCAAGGAGGAGGTCGCCGAGTACGCGATGTTCATCCGCGCGTGGCTGCGCGACGTGGCGGGCAAGCAGCTCCTCGCCGAGGCCTAGCGCGGGATGCTCATCACGAAGAGGTAGTCGTTCTGCCCCTCGGCGAGCGCGGCGGCGACGTTGCCCTCGCCGTCGTCGATGATGGGGCGGATCGACACGACCGGCCCGCCGCCGCGGCGCACCAGCCGGCGCACGATCGCCGAGTCGTGGCAGTGGCCGTTGCCGGCGATGATCACGATGGTGTCACCGCCACCACCGAGCCACTTCCGCGCGTTCTCCGCCATCGATTCGTCCCACACCACCTGCGCGGCATACACGTTCTCCGGATCCGGACCCGTGCCCGTGCCTGTGCCCGTGCCCGATTCTTCTTCTCCGGTTCCCCCGTGCGCCGACCCGTGCCCGTGGGCGGCCTCCATCGACGCCATCACCCCGTCGAACCACGCGCGGTGCTGCGTGTCGTCGAGGACGAGCGGCGGCAGCCGGGCGTGCTCGTCGGGCGAGAGGCCGCCGACGCCCTTCCGCGCCACCGCCTTCACCAGCTCGCGCGGCGCGTTGAGCGCGACCAGCGTCATCCCGCCGGTCCGCGCGCGCTCGAGGATCGGCCGGTAGAGCGCGAAGTCGTAGCCCCAGCGATCGGCCCACCCCGTGCGCGAGAGCAGCGCGGCCTCGTCGATCTTCTGCGCCGACCAGTCGTCGAGCACGCCCTGGAACGGCGACTGCACCATCTCCATCCCCAGCGCGAGCTTCTTGCCGGCGAGCTTCTCGATCGCCGCGCCGACGATCGTGAGCTGCGCCCAGTGGTGGTGCGGGTTCGGGTGCTCCTCGCCGACACACACGGCGCGGGTGGCGCCGAGCGCGGTCCACAGCTCGGCCTCGGTCACGGCGCGGCCGGTGCGGCCGTCGACGATCGCGTAGGGCAAGGCCGCGGCCTCGACGCCTTTGACCGGGCCGACGCCGGCGCCGTTGCCTCGCGGCCCGGTGCCACCCGCCGGCTCCTTGTAGCGGCCCGGGCAGGCCGCCGTCAGGAGCAAGACCGCGCCGACGATCATCACGCGCATCGCCAGGAGATTACCACCGTGCCAGAGTAAGGCCCTTGTCGATCGAGCCGCCGCTGCCTCCGATCGAGCCACCGCTCGTCACCGCCGGCCTGCCGGGTATCGGCGGACGCCTGCGCGAGCGCGCCGAGGACTTCGCCGTCGACGAGGTCGCCGCCTACGAGCCCAGCGGCGACGGCGACCACGTCTGGGTGTGGATCGAGAAGCGCGACCTCACGACGCCGGCGGCGGCCGCGCGCCTCGCCGAGCTCGCCGGCGTGCCCGTGCGCGACGTGGGCTGGGCCGGCATGAAGGACCGGCACGCGGTCACGCGCCAGTGGCTGTCGCTGCCGCCGCCGGCCGCGCCCGAGCGCCTCCTCGGCCACGGCGACGAAACGCTGCGTGTCGTGCGCGTCACGCGTCACAAGAACAAGCTGAAGACGGGGCACCTGCGCGGCAACCGCTTCGCCCTCGTCGTGCGCGGGCTCGCCGATCCGACCGCCGCCGCCGCGCGCGCGCGCGAGCTCCTCGCCGCGCTCGTGTCCGGCGCGCCCAACTGGTACGCCGAGCAGCGGTTCGGGCGAGACGGCGACAACGCCGAGCGCGGGCTCGCGCTCGTGCGGGCGCGCGGCAAGGGGCCCGGCGCGCCGCGCGAACGACGCTTCCTGGTCTCGGCGCTCCAGTCGTACTTCTTCAACCGCTGGCTCGCCGATCGCATCCGCGACGGGCTCCTGCACGACGTGCTCCTCGGCGATCTCTTGCAGAAGCGCGCGTCGGGCGGCACGTTCGCGTCGACCGAGCCCGACGTCGATCGCGCGCGCGTCGCCTCGGGCGAGGTGGTCGTGACCGGGCCGATGTTCGGCTCGGCGATGCGCGGGCCGCCCGACGGCACGCCGGCCCACGCGCGCGAGGCCGCGATCCTCGACGCGTTCTCGCTCGGCCCGGCCGACTTCCATCCCCTGCGTCAGATCGCCGAGGGCACGCGCCGCCAGGCGACGATCCTCCTCGGGGAGCCGGCGGTCGACCTCGTCGGCGACGCCCCCGACGCCATCCGCGTGACGTTCACCCTGCCCGCCGGCGCTTACGCGACGGCCGTGATGCGCGAGCTCCAGAAACTGGGAGAGACTGAGACCGGACCATGAACCTGACCCAAGCCTTCGTCGACTTCGCACTCCTCGGCGCCGAGTGGGTGATGTGGCTGCTCGTCGTGCTCTCGGTGATCTCGATCGCCGTGATGGTCGACCGCGCCATGTGGTTCCGCCGGCGCGACACCGACACCATCGCCGCGCGCGACCAGATCCGGGCGGCGTTCGCCGGCGGCGACATCGGCGCGCTGGCCAAGAGCTGGAGGGCGTCGCCGTCGATCGCGCTGCAGGTCGCGGCGCGCGGCCTCGAGGCCGTCGGCGGCGGCGCCGCGGCGGCCGCCGAGGCGATGCACGGCGAGCGCGTGCGCTGGAAGAACGACGCCGACAAGAACCTCATCGTCCTCGGCACGCTGGGCAACAACGTCCCGTTCGTCGGCCTCTTCGGCACGGTGCTCGGCGTCATCAAGGCCTTCGAGGATCTGAAGAAGGAAGGCGCCGAGGGCGAGGAGGCCGTCATGTCGGGCATCGCCGAGGCGCTCGCCGCCGCGCACGCGGTCGGCGTCGTCCACCGCGACGTCAAGCCGAGCA
>DDTA01000064.1:449-606 GCA_002344285.1 Myxococcales bacterium UBA2376 | reverse complement strand
CGGGCGCCCACGCGACCGACGAGCAGCGCAACCCGAAGGGCGGCGCCTGATGGCCGGCGGCAGCCTCTACTCCGACGGCGACGACGACTCGATCACCGACATCAACGTGACGCCGTTCGTCGACGTCGCGCTCGTGCTCATGGTGATCTTCATGGTC
>DDTA01000064.1:0-415 GCA_002344285.1 Myxococcales bacterium UBA2376 | reverse complement strand
ACCGTCGACGCGAGCGCGACCCTCTACGTCATGGGCGAGAAGCAGCGCGACCGCTACGCCGCGCGCGCCGCCATCGAGAAGCTGGTCAAGGAGCAGCGCGGGGAGCCACGGGCGATCATCGCCGGTGACACCAAGGTCGCGTACGGGGCCATCTTCATGGCGATCGAGGTCACGAAGTCGGCGGGAGTCGAGACCATCGCGCTCGCCAATGATCCCTTGCCCGAGGGCGAGATCCCGGTCATTCCCAAGTAGGCATGGCGCAGTCGCAGTCNNGACCTTGCCGCTGGCCATCGCGGGCACGCTGGCCGTGCACCTCCTCATCGCCGTCCTGGTCGACGTGGCGACCGTCGTCGGGCGCGAGGAGAAGAAGCGGGATGCGCCCAAGCTCACCCTCGTCGACATCAAGACGGTCCCG
>DDTA01000152.1:32198-32519 GCA_002344285.1 Myxococcales bacterium UBA2376 | reverse complement strand
CGCGCCCGCCGCGCCAGCGGCGGTGGTGGCGCAGCGCGCCGCCGCGGAGATGGAGGTCCGGGTGGCGCGCGCGGCGGAGGCCGCGTCGGTCACGTTCCATGCGCGACGCGTTCGCGTTCCTGGCCCCCCGCGCCGGCCGCCCCCTCGGCGGAGCGCGCCAGGCAAGATGGAGATTGCGAGCGGAGCGAGAGAGCTCGTAACGCGCGGCTCGAGCCGGGTTGAACGACGGCGCAGCCGCGCGCCAGGCCGCGCGATGCTTGCGTTGACGATGCAGCAGCACCGACGACCGTGCCCCGAAACCGTGCCCCGAACCGTGCCCCG
>DDTA01000152.1:28248-32159 GCA_002344285.1 Myxococcales bacterium UBA2376 | reverse complement strand
TGTCCGGATCCCGGACATTCGATCGAGAATCGACGACGCGCGAATGACACGCGACCGATTTCCCTTGACGGCTCTCGAGCGCACGCGCAGCCCCTCGTCGACAACCGACGAGAAACTGCATCGACGTGCGCGCGTGCTCGCGCTGGCCGCACGCGAAGGCACCGTCGGTCGTTTCTCGATTCCGGAGGCCTTCTCGTCGCGCTGAGCGCGTTCTGAGAGCTCCGAAATCACCGTGATAGAGAAACAACATGCGCGCGTTCACGCTCGACCACCTCCCCGATGACACGCTGCTCGCCGAGCTCGCGACCCTGGTCGCGACCGATCGACAGACCACCGCCGCCCTGCTCGCGCATCTGGGCGAAGTGGACGAACGCAAGCTCTACTTGCCCGCGGCCTGCGCCTCGATGCACGCGTACTGTACGCGCATCCTGCACCTCGCCGAGGAGGTCGCGTACAAGCGGATCCGCGCGGCGCGGATCGCCCGCAGGTTCCCCGTGATCTTCGACGCGATCGCCGACGGCCGCCTGCACGTGAGCGGCGTCGTCGTGCTCGCGCCGCACCTGACCGACGCCAACGTGAACGACGTGCTCGCGGCCGCGAGCCACCGGAGCAAGGCCGAGCTCGAGGAGCTCGTCGCGCGGCTCGCGCCGCGGCCGGACCTGCCGGAGAGGATGGAGCGGGTTCCGGACGCTGGTGATGCCGGTGACGCCAACGAGGCGCTCCAGCTGGATCCAGATCCAGCTCGGCAGCCACCGGATCCGGATCCAGCTCTGCGTCCACTGGATCCAGATCCACCTCCCGGGCGGATCCAGGCGCGCGCGCCGGACCGGTACGGGCTGCAGGTGACGATCGAAGGCGCGACGCGCGACAAGCTCCTGCGCGCGCAGGCGCTCCTGCGCCACCGCAACCCCAGCGGCGAGCTGGCCGAGGTGCTCGATCTCGCCCTCGACGCGCTCCTCGAGAAGCTCGAGAAGCAGAAGTTCGGCAAGACCTCACGGCCGCGCAAGGCGAAGGCACGCGGTGAAGCCGCGGATCCGCGCCACGTCCCGAACGAGGTCCGCCGTGTCGTGACCGAGCGGGACGGCGAGCAGTGCGGGTTCGTGAGCGACGACGGTGTCCGCTGCACCGAGCGCGGGTTCCTCGAGCTCGACCACCGGACGATGGTGTGCCGTGGCGGCCAGCCGACGGCCGAGGAGATGCGATGGCGCTGCAGACCCCACAACCAGTACGAGGCAGAGCGCCTGCTGGGCGCCGACTTCATGCGCGCGAAGCGCGAGCAGGCCCGTGAGCGTCGCGACCGAGCCCACCCCGCGGCCACGGCCGCCGCGCGCCCGACCTCACCGCAGCCCGGGCGACCACCGAACGATGAATCCGCCAACGGCAGCGGCATCGCGACGGACACTGCCGCCGGCGCCGAAACCTGCGACGCCGAGGTCACCCTCGCGCTACGCGGCCTCGGGTTCGCGGCGGCCGAGATGAAACGCGCCATGGCGGCGACGACGGGCGCGCCGGCGGATACCGTCGAGGCGCGCCTGCGCGCGGCGCTCGCGTTCCTCACCCCCACGCGCCCGTTCCGGTGCTCGGAGGGGGCCTTCGAGCAGCTCGCGTGGCCCCTGGCGATCGCGCTCGTCGAGCACTCGCTCGCGCAACCCACGATCTGATGGCGTCACCGCAGGAGAGCTCATCCGCCGTTCCAGGCACGGAACGTCCCCGTCACCGAGTCGAGGAAGCCCCAGCCTCGAGCCTTTCGCCCATGGACGAAGAGCGTCCACGCCTCCCGTTCGCGCTGGAGCTCGACGCGGTGGAGAACCCCGGGCGGGAGCACGTTGATGCGGCCAGGCCGAAGCCACCGTCGCGTGACCTGGGTGCCGTCGCGGCGTTCCTCGACGTAGCCGCCGCGAAGCACGATGGCCACGCCCCACGACCATGGGTGATCGTGGAACTGCGTCGGGGCATCGCTGCCGACGAAGTGATGCAGGATGACGCCGAACGTCTTGCCGGTGCCGATCAGGTAGTAGCGATGGAGCTTCGGCGCGCCATCGTCGGCCAGGATCGTCGACCGCCTCACCGCGGCAAGTGTACCGAGAACTCGGTGCCGCCGTTGGCGCGGACGTGGATCTCGCCGCCATGGAGCGAGACCAGGCTGTGCACGATCGCCATGCCCATCCCGGTGCCGCTCTCCTTGGTCGAGAAGAAGGGCTCGTAGATGCGCGCCAGCACCTCGGGCGGGATGCCGGCGCCCTGGTCGCGCACGCGCAGCGCGACGCCGCCGTCGATCGGTTCGATCAAGACGTCGACCACGCCGCCGGGCGGGCTCGCCTCGATCGCGTTGCGCAGGAGGTTCTGCAGCACCTGGTGGATCTTCGGCCCGTCGACCGTCGCCTCCGTCGGGCCGTCGGCGCCGCGGAGCGTCAGCGTGACGCGGTGGACCTCGGCGCCTGGCCGCTCGAGCTCGACCACGTGGCGGGCGAGCGCCATCAGGTCGGTGGGCGTCGGCGCGAGATCCGCGGGGCGCGCGAACGCCAGGAACTCGTCGAGCAGCTTGGACAGGCGCCCGATCTCCTGACGGACCAGCTCGGCGGCGTCGAGCAGCCGCTGATCGCCCTCGCTGCGGCGCAGGCGCCGCTCGAGCAGCTCGAGCTGCAGCTTCGCCGCGTTGAGCGGGTTCCGGACCTCGTGGGCCAGGCCCGCCGAGAGCGTGCGCACCGCGGTCAGCTTCTCGGCCTGGGACATGCGCTCGCGCCGCACCAGCCGCTCCTCCGCCTCGAGCTGGTAGTGACGCAGCATGATCGCCAGCTCCATGTCGAGCAACCGATCGACGGCGTCTCGCGCCGCCGCGCGCTCCGCCGTCAGGTGCGCCTCGACGAGCTGGTGCAGGTCGCGCCGCATCACGTTCATCGCGGTGAACATGTACTGCTGGGGTAGCCCGATCGCGACGTGACGCCGCCCGATGCGCGACCGTCGCTCGTAGTACGCCTCGTCGTGCGGGCCGGTGAGGCCGGAGACGAGCCACTCGACGAGCGTGCCCTTGAGCCGCGCGATCTGCGCGGCGCCGTCGGTGATGACCGCGCGCGCGCTCTCGTGCTGCTGGAGCACGTCGTAGAAGTGGTCCGCGATGGCGACGACCTCGCCGGCGCTGGCGGCGTCGTGGAGCTCGCGCAGGAGACGTTCGTCCTCCTCGCCGAAGCCGACGTACCGCTTGAGCTCGTCGAGGTAGAACACGCGGGTCAGGCTTCTTGCTTGCGCGCGACCGCGTCGACCTCGGAGCGAGGCGCGGCGCTGTACTCGTGGAGACGATACTGGATCGTCCGCACGCTGATGCCGAGCATCTCCGCGGCCTTCGACGTCGACCCACCCGTCGCCTTGAGCGTCTCGAGGATCGCGTACTTCTCGATCTCGGCGAGCGTGCTCCCCGGCACCGGCGGCGCGCCGCTCTCGGCGCGCGTCGACGGCTTCACCGCCGCCGGCAGATGCCGCGGCTCGATCACGTTGCCCGGCGCCATGACCACGGCGCGCTCGACCGCGTTCTCCAGCTCGCGCACGTTGCCCGGCCAGTCGTAGGCCATGAGGAGCTCGACCGCGTCGTTCGACAGCGAGTCGATCTGCTTGCCGTTCTCGGTCGCGTAGCGGTCGGCGAAGAAGCGGGCGAGGACCGGGATGTCGCTCTTGCGGTCGCGCAAGGGTGGCATCTCGAGCGACACCACGTTCAGGCGGTAGAAGAGGTCCTCGCGGAAGCGGCCTTTCGCCACCTCCTCGAGCAGGTTCTTGTTGGTGGCCGCGATCACGCGGACGTCGACGCGGATGGTCTGCCCGCTGCCGACGCGCTCGAACTCGTGCTCCTGGAGGAAGCGGAGCAGCTTGATCTGCACCGCCGGCGAGATCTCGGCGATCTCGTCGAGGAACAGGGTGCC
>DDTA01000152.1:9858-28142 GCA_002344285.1 Myxococcales bacterium UBA2376 | reverse complement strand
CCGGTGCCGCTCTCGCCGGTGATGAGCACCGTCGCCTTCGACGGCGCGACCTGATCGACGATCTCGAAGACGCGGTTCATCGGCGGGCTCGAGCCGACGATGTTCCTGGGCGCGACCTTGTCGCGCAGGCGCTGGCGCAGGCGCCGGGTCTCGGCCTTGAGCGCCTGGGTCTCGAGCACGCGGTCGACGACGAGCAGGAGCTCGTCGAAGTTGAGCGGCTTGGTGAGGTACTCGAGCGCGCCCGATCGCATCGCCTCGACCGCCGACGAGACGGCCCCGAAGGCGGTCATCACCACGACCGCGGCGGGTTCCTCCATCGAGTGGATCTTCTTGACCAGCTCGATCCCGTCCATGCCCGGCATCTTCAGGTCGGTCAGCACCAGGTGCGGGGAGAACGAGTCGTACTTGCCCAGCGCCTTGAAGGCGTCGGCGGCGGTCTCCACCTCGAAGCCCTCGTCGCGAAGGAGCTCCGCGAGCGCAGTACGTGCGTTCACCTCATCGTCGACGACCAGGATGCGTCCTTGGCGGCTCACGGGATTCTCCTCTCCGGATGCGCAGTTGCGAGCGTCGTGCCATCCCCAGCCTACCCTGCACGGCGCGCTTTCGCGCAAACCCTGCGCCGCCCCGTGAGGGCGACGCAAACCCCGCGCTTCTCCGCCCCCCGGCGCACCCGTTCACGCGGGCATGACCCTTGCGATGACCCCGCGCAGGAGGATCCATGAAGCCCACGCCGACCCTGCGCCTGCGCCGCGTCATCGACGAGAGCGGGACACCCGACGACAAGGTGTTCGCCCTGCGCGCCGCCAGCGGGGCCACCGTCACCCAGATCATGTCGCGCACCACGTACTGCTTGCGGCCGGAGGTCGGCGTTCGCACGGCCGTCGGCATCCTGCTCGAGGAGCGCATGAGCGGCGCGCCGGTGGTCGACGACGACGGCCACCCTGTCGGCATCGTGTCGAAGACGGATCTGCTCCGCCACCTGCACGAGCGCGGGGACTCCGTCGAGCCCGGCCAGGATCCGGGCGTCGAGCGCGGGTTCCACACGACCGACGTCGACAGCACGACCGTCGGCGACGTGATGATGCCGGTGGTGTTCGCGATCGCCGAGGACACGACGATCGCGGCGGCCTCCGCGCTCATGGCGGGCGAGGGCGTCCACCGCCTGCCCGTGCTCGACAAGGAGGGGGCGGTGGTCGGCATCCTGTCGACGCTCGACATCACGCGGTGGGTCGCGGAGCGCGCTGGCTACCACGTCTGACGACGTCAGCCAGCGGCGCGGGTGGCGATCACCATCCACACGCCGGCCACGAGCGTCGCCGTCATCAGGGTCCAGCCCACGCGGCGTAGCCGGCGGGCCGACGGCCGCGCGACGAAGATCCCGACCGCGGCGACGACGAGCGGTATCACGCCGACGACGGGCACGGGCCGGAACGCGACGAGGATCCCGGCGGTGACCGCGAGCGCCGGGCCGAGGACACGGGCCGCGCGCACGTGGTCGCGGCCGTGGCGAGCGCGGCGCGCCACCGCGCCGTGCACCGCGCACGTGACCACGCCGAAGCCCGTGGCCCACGCCGCCCACATCCACAGCGCGAGCTCGGACGCGACACCCGCGGCCATCGCCGCCGGCACCGCCGCGCCGGCGAGCAGCGACGACAGCACGAGCTCGCCGGCCAGGCTGTGCTCCAGCCGCCGCGCGGCACGCGCCGTCGAACGAGCCCGCGCGCCGAGCTCGGCGGCGAGCGACAGGAGCGGTTCGTGGACGAAGAACAGGGCGATCGCGCCGAGCGCGAACGCGAACGCCGCGACGCCGGGCCGTCCCGCCGCGAGCGCCACGACGAGCGGCACGCCGAGCTGCGCGTAGGCGCCGTGCTCCCGGGGCAAGATCCGGATGCGCATGTCCGGTGTCGAAGCAACGCGCGTGCCGCAAAGCTTGCGCGCGGTCGGCGGCAAGCGCGCGACCCCCCGACGCCTCGTGCTGGCGCGGGACGTGCTCCTTGCGGGGACACGATGACCACACGTCGCAAGCTCGTCGCGAGCGCCTCGGTGCTCGCGGTCCTCGGCCTCCTCTGGTACTCCGCGCGCGGCCACACGAGTCACTACAAGATGGTGGACGAGGTGATGGTCGCCTACGGCGAGTGGATCGGTCGCCCCCTGCGGGTTCACGGGTGGGTCGAGATGGGCAGCATCGACGAGCGCATCGTCGACCAGGAGACCGTGCGGACGTTCGTGCTCGAGGAGAAGGGCAAGCGCTTGAAGGTGAGAAGCCGCGGCCCCAAGCCCGACGCCTTCCGCGACGGGAGCGAGGTGGTCGCCGAGGGGAGGCTCGTGCTCGAGGACGGCGCGCCCGTCTTCGTCGCGACCGCGCTCTCGGCCAAGTGCCCGTCGAAGTACGAGGGTGCGCACCAGGACCGTCTCTTCGAGCGTTGACGAACGCGCGGAGTTGCGTGACCCTCAAGCGTGGGAAAGGGGGGATCCGGATGGAGAACGTGCGTAGAAGGGTGCTGGTGGTCGAGGACGATCCCGAGGTGCGCGAGTGCCTGGTGGAGCTCCTCGAGCTCCTCGGACATCAGGTGCGATCGGCGGCGACGGGCGAGGAGGCGGTCGCGGCGAGCGTGGCCCACGAGCTCGACGTCGTGTTCGTCGACCTGGGGCTGCCGGACATCTCGGGGTACGAGGTCGCGGCGCGCATGCGCTCCGCCGCGCGTTCGCGCGAGCTGACGATCATCGCGCTCTCCGGCCGATCGCGGCCCGAAGATCTCGCGCGGTCGGCGGCGAGCGGCTTCGATCTGCACCTGGTCAAGCCCGTGGGATCGCGTACCATCGCGGACGCGTGCGACAGGTCAAGGGCATCCGCTTCGTCGACTACGTGCGGATGCTCCGTGGTCACCGAGGAGTCGACTGGTCCGCTCGCCTCTCCGCCGACGACCTTCCGTACCTGACCACGCACATCGATCTGGACGGCTGGTACCCGATGGCGACCTTCGAGCGCCTGGGCAACCAGATCCCCGCCTTGCGCTGGACCACCTGATCGTGGCGTTCCAGCTCTCCGAGGAGGTGATCGGGCGGTTCCAGGTGAGCGCGTCGGAGCGGCTGGCCGTCATCGCCGAGGCCTGGCAGCGCATCAACCAGGCACCCGATGACGAGCAGCTCAACCGCCTGCGCCGCGAGCTCCACACGCTGAAGGGCGACGCCCACGTGTTCGGCTTCCGCGACGTCTCGCACCTGTGCCACAAGCTCGAGGAGCTGGTCGAGGCCGCGGCCCAGCACGTGTTCCGGGTCTCGGAGGACGTCGACACGGTCGTGATGATGGTCCTGCGCTACGTGGGCGCGCTGGTGCTGCGGCGCCCGGCGGGCTCGGCGGGCGGCGTCCAGCGCTTCAGCAAGGAGATCGACGATGCGCTCGCCGGGATCCGGGCGACGCCGGCGCCGGCGCCGGCGCGTGCGCGGCCCGCGACCCTCGGGACGATCCACGAGGGCGGCGAGCGCGACCGGCTGTCGGCGGAGACACGGGCGCGCCTCTCGGTGATCGCGACCGATCTGTTCCTGGCGGCGCTCGAGGCAGGCGCGGCGAACGGGTCGCGCCTCGATCGCGGCTGGCGGGCCCTGGTCGGCGAGATCGGGCGCCTGCGGGCGGTCCGGCTCGATCAGCGGATGGAACGCCACGCGCGCGCAGCGAGCATCCTCGCCGACGATCTGGCCAAGCCGATCGAGGTCACGTTCACGATGCCGGCGGAGGTGGTGAGCGCCCGGCTGGTCGACGTGATCGATCAGGCCGTGCTGCACGCGGTGCGCAACGCCGTGGATCACGGCATCGAGGCCCCCGAGTGGCGCGAGGCACTCGAGAAGCCGGCGCGCGCGTCGCTGGCGATCCGCGGCACCGTGACCGAGTCGTACGTCGAGGTCGAGGTGGAGGACGACGGCGCCGGCGTCGATCTCGCCGCGGTGCGCCGGCGCGCGGTCGAGCGCGGCATCGTCTCGCCGGGCCAGGCGGCGACGATGAGCGACGAGGACGCGACCGAGCTCCTGTTCGCGCCCGGGTTCTCCACGCGCGATCGCGCCGGCGAGCTTTCGGGGCGCGGCATCGGGCTCGACGCCATGCGCGCAGCCGTGGCGATCGAGGACGGGACCGTGACGCTGTCCAGTCGCTCGGGGCGGGGCAGCACGGTCACCGTGCGGGTGCCGCACGAGCGGCCCTACGTCGACGTCGTGCGCCTCCCGCTGGGCGGGCGCGGCTTCCTCGCGGTCGCGAAGGACTGGGCGGTCGAGCGCCCCGGCGCCGACGGCGACACGCGCGAGGTGACCGCCGAGGATCTCGACCCGTGGACGCGCTACGGGCTCGTCCCGCTCGAGGGGGACGGGGCGCTCGCCGTGGTGCTGGCGCGCGACGACGAGCGCATGTTCCTGCGCGGCGTGGGTACGCCGATGTCGGGAAGCGCGCAGCGCCTGTGCCCGACGCCGCCGGCGCATCCCGTGGAGATCGTGCGGATCGACGGCGCCGAGGGGATTCTCCTGCGGCCCGACGCCTTGCTCGCGGCCCAGCGCCGCGGCCCCCGCCGTTGAGGTAGTATCGGGGCTCGGGGGGACCATGGCGACCCGCAAGGACAGCGAGCCATCGGACGCTCATTCGCTGCGCGTCGACTTCGATGGATCCGATGATCTGGTGACGGAGTTCGATCAGACCCTGTCGAGCGGACGGGCGTTCTTCGCGACGGATCACCCGTACGGCGAGGGCGCGAAGGTGCGGCTCCTGTTCGCCTTCGCCGGGCTGCGGTCGCCCATCGCGGTCGACGGGACCGTCGTCGCCGAGCCGGTCGAGGGCGACGAGGCGGGGGTCATCGTCGAGCTCGAGGACAAGGCGCGGCGCTCGCTGGCGGATGTGATCGAGCGCCTGCGCCGGCGCGATCCGGCCCTGGTCCGCCGCGTCTTGCGGGTGCTCCTCGTCGAGGACAACCACCACGTCGCCGATCTGATCAAGGGCGGCTTGCGCGCGGTGAACGACGACCTCTCGTTCCAGCTCTCGACCGCGTCCGACGGGCGCGAGGCCCTCGAGCTCCTGTCGACGAAGCCGTTCGATCTGGCGATCGTCGACATCTACCTGCCCGTGATCGATGGCGCCGAGGTGATCCGGCGCGCGCGCACCGAGCTGTCCCTCGATGGCTTGCCGATCCTCGCGGTCTCCGCCGGCGGGCAGTCGGCGCGCGAAGCGGCGGTGACGGCGGGCGCCAGCGAGTTCGTCGACAAGCCGGTACGGCTCCGCCAGGTGGTGGAGCTGGTCAAGCGGCTGTGCGCGGCGTAGCCAGGAGCGGCAAGGTGGCATGAGCGAGTCGACCCCGAAGCGAGTGTTCGTGATGGACGACAGCACGTTCGCGCTCGAGCTGACGCGAGCCGCGCTGGGCGAGGCCGGCATCGTCGCGGTGTGCGGCCGCGATCTCCACGATCTGGCCAAGCTGCCCGGCGCCAACGCCGACCTCATCCTCATGGATGTCGAGATGCCGGAGGCGTTCGGCGACGACGTCGCCAGCATGCTGGGCGGCGAGACCAGCGTGCCGGTTTACCTCCTGTCGAGCTTGCCGGGGGAGGAGCTCGAGCGGCGCGCCCGCGAGTGTGGCGCGGCCGGCTACATCGAGAAGCAGCTCGGCATCGCCGGCGTGGTCGCCTACGTGCGATCGATCCTCGGGGTCGAGGGGCACGGAGCGATCGAGGTGCCGACGCGGCTCGTCGCGGAGCTGGTCTCGACCGCCAACGGCCGCATCCGGCGCGCCGAGGGGGCGTTCGGGCGGAACGACACGGCGGCGGCCGGCATGGAGCTCCACACCCTGGCCGGCGAGGCCGCGCTGCTCGGCTTGCTCGAGGTGGCGCGCGCCGCGAGCGCCGGGCGCGTCGCGGCGTCGGCCGGACGCGAGCCGTTCGACGACGCGATCGCGGCGCTGCGCACGACCCTCGACGCCGCGGCCGGGGTCGCCAGCGTGCCGCGGCCGGCGGCGGTGGCGGCGCAGGGCCGCGTGCTCCTGCTCGACGACAGCGAGCTCTATCGCTCGGTCATGATGGCGATGCTCGAGGACGCGGGCTTCGAGGTGGTCGAGGCGCGGCGGCTGTCGGAGGCCCGGCATCGCATGCGCGCCGGCACGTACGACGTGGCGGTGCTCGACGTGCAGCTCGAGGACGGCCACGGCCACGAGCTCATCGACGAGCTGCGCCGGCACGTGCCCGGCGTCCGCATCGCGCTGCTCTCGTCCGATCCGCCGGGGGCCCACGCGGGCGCCGGCGAGGGCGCCGACGCCTGGTTGTCGAAGCTGCAGGAGCCCGACGAGATCGTGAAGGCGATCGCTGGCCTGGCCCGGCCCGCGTGATCGGGACGATCCAGGAGGGGCGATATCGCATCCTGCGCAAGCTGGGCGCGGGCGGGCAGGGCGAGGTGTACCTGGCGGAGCACGTGCACCTCGGCCGGCACGAGGCGATCAAGGTGCTGCGCGAGGACGTGGCGACCGACGCCGACTTCGTGTCCCGCTTCCGCCGCGAGGCGCGGGCCACCAACCGCGTGCAGCACCCGCACATCGTCGGGGTCTACGACTTCGGGCGCCTGCGCGACGGACGGTACTTCCTCGCCATGGAGTACGTCGACGGCGAGCGGCTCGACCACGTGATCGGCGGCGCGCCGCTGGGGGTCCGGCGCGCGCTGCGGATCGCGGCGCAGACGGCGCGGGCGCTCGGCCACGCGCACTCGCTCGAGGTCGTCCATCGCGACCTCAAGCCGGCGAACATCATCCTCACCCGCCACCGCACGCAGGACGACGTGGTGAAGGTGCTCGACTTCGGGATGGCNNACCGGGCCGTACATGGCGCCCGAGCAGTTCCTCGACCAGGCCAGCGCGGATCCCCGGATGGACGTCTACGGCGCCGGCTGCATCCTCTACGAGATGGTGACCGGCGCGACGCCGTTCGACGGCGGCATGGTCGCGCTGATGGACCAGCACATGCGCAAGCCGCCCGAGCGGCCGTCGCGGCGGCAGCCGGCAGCGGGCATCTCGCGCGAGCTCGACGAGCTGATCCTGCGCGCGCTCGCCAAGCGTCCGGGCGAGCGCTTCGCCGACGGCAACGCGCTCGCCGACGCGCTCGAGGCGCTGGTGGCCGCGGCGGCGCCGGCGCCGGCGGCGCGCAAGACCAAGCTCGGCGTCTCGGTGCCGCGGCCCCTCGACGACTTCGCGAGCGACACCGACACGGGCGCGCCGGGGCACCGCACGCCGGCGACCGGGCCGCCGGGCGGGACCGATCCGGGCGCGTCGTCGAGCGACGCGTCGTCCACCGACCGCATGACCCGGGTCGACGCGATCGAGATCGCCGCGGCCGCGCTCGAGCAGATCGCCGACGCGCTCCTCGACGCGCGCGCGGCGGACGCCGGGCTGGTCGCGCTCGCCGCCCAGCTCCGCGATCTGCGGGGTCACGCGGCGCGGCTGCGCGCCGAGGCCGAGGCGCTCGAGCAGCGGGCGAGCGCGCTCGAGCACTCCGCGCGCGAGCGTCAGGCGTCGCTCAGCTTCGCCATCGGCGAGCTGACGTTCGACCGCGACGCCGTCGACGACGCGGCCGGCGTGGACGTCGACGAGCAGATCGAGGCGCTCTCGCAGAGCCTGGCCAACCTGGGTGCGGAGACGCGAGCGACCCTGGTCATGCTCGACGAGCAGGCGCTCGCGTGCGCGGGCAGCCTGCACGACACGCTCGAGGCCGAGGCCGAGGCGGCGCGGCGCCTGGCGTCGATGATCGCGCCGGCGCTGGCCCGGCTCGACGACGTGAGGGCGGCCCCACTCGCGCGACAGCTCGATCAGGCGCGGGCCCTGCTCCTGACCGAGTGATGTGGCTACAATCGCCGCGTGACGCGGCGGACCGGGGATGACGCCACCGTGGCCCTGGGCAAGGGGGCCCGCGGCTCGCGGCGTGAGACGTCGCCGGAGGAGGAGCGCGGGGACGTCGACGCGTCCGCGCTGCCGGCGAAGGAGCGGCTGGGCGGTCGCTACCAGATCGTCGAGCTCCTGGGGAAGGGCGGGATGGGGGAGGTCTACCTCGCGATGGACGAGGTCCTCGCCGGCAAGGCCGTCGCCCTCAAGGTGGTCAATCGGCCCGAGGAAGACGAGGGCGCCGCGTCGCTCGACGAGCTGCGGCGCGAGGTGCTGCTCGCCCAGCAGGTGACGCACCGGAACGTCTGCCGCATCTACGATCTCGAGCGGCTCGACGGGCGATGGATGATCAAGATGGAGTGGATCGCGGGCGAGACGCTGGCGAGCCGCATCGCGCGCGGCCGGCTCGGGGTCGATGAGGCCCTCGCGATCGCGCGCCAGATCGCCCTCGGCCTCGAGGCCGCGCACCGCGAGGGCGTGATCCACCGCGATCTCAAGTCGAGCAACGTGATGATCGAGGAGAGCACGCGACGCGTCGTCGTGCTCGACTTCGGCATCGCGCAGGCGGCGAGCGGCGAGGTGGTCTCCGATCGTGCCGGGACGCCGGCGTTCATGGCGCCCGAGCAGGTGCGCGGGGCCAAGCTCGACGCCCGCAGCGACGTGTTCGCGCTCGGGTGCGTGCTCTTCCACATGCTCGCGGGCGAGGTGGCGTTCCCGGCGAGCACGCTCGACACCGCGGCGCGGGTGGGGACCCGTCCCGCGGCGCTCCCCGAGCTGCGCGCGCGCCGACCCGACGTGCCGCCGTGGCTGGCGCGCGTGGTCGCGCGGATGCTCGCGACCGATCCCGCCGCGAGGCCGCAGGACGCGACGGAGGTGAGGCGCCTGCTCGACGGGCCGCGTCGGCGGCGGATCGCGATCGCCGCGGCGATCGCCGGCGCCGCGGTGACCGCCGTGGCCGTCGTCGCGGTGGTGAAGGTGATGACGCAGCCGGCGCCGCGTCGCACCTGGACGCCGCTGGTGCAGGAGCTCGAGCCGGCGTACGACGAGAACGTCGACACGATCGCGTTCTCGCCCGACGGCACGCGCCTCGCGTTCTCGTCGGATCGCGAGCGCTCCGGGTGGTTGCGCGGGCGGGTGCGGACGGTCCGCGGCCCCGGCGCCGGCAAGGACGAGGTCGCGGTCACCCCGCCCGACAAGAACGCGCTGTTCGTGACGTTCTCGCGCGACGGCCGCTCGCTCCTCTTCACCGACATCGCCGACGGCATGTCGACGTGGCGCGTCCCCGTGGACGGCAGCGCGCCGGCCGAGCGCATCGGCGCCGGGTACGCGACCGACTGCGGCGGCAAGCTCCTGCGCCTCGAGTTCAGCTCGCCGGGTTGCCCCAACTGCCCCCGCTTCGTCCTGCGCGACGACGCCGGGGCCGAGCGCGAGGTCTTGCGCCTCGACAGCCAGGCCTTCGTGTCGACGTACCGGTGCGATCGCGCGGGCACGCGGTTCGTGTGGGGGCGCGCGGAGCAGGGGGCGCCGTTCTACCAGCCGTCGGATCTGTGGATCGCCGACGTCGCGACGGGGCGCGCGCGGCAGCTGACGAACGATCGGCGGCGCAACTCCTACCCGACGTTCACGCCCGACGGCAAGAGCATCGTGTTCGCGTCGGCGCGCGGCGGCAGCGTGACCAACCTCTGGGAGATGCGGCTCGACGGGGGGCAGCCGGTGCAGCTCACGTTCGGTGATGGCAACGATCTGCTCCCCGACGTCTCGCCCGACGGCACGATGGTCGCGTTCTCGGTCGACGTCACGTCGGCCCCGCTGTTCGCCCATCCGGTCGCGTCAGCCGGCGCCGGCGCCGGCGCTGGCGCGGGAGCGCGGACGCGCGCGACCCCGGCGCGCGTGATCCTCGTCCACCCGCAGGCGACGCCGGACGGCAAGGAGGTGATCGCCACCGACTTCGGGCCGCTCGAGCCGCGCATCGTCGCGGTGGCCGTCGCGGACGGCGCCGTGCGCGCGCTGGCGCCGGGGGCGATCGCCACGGTCACCCCCGACGGCCAGGACGTGGTCGTCGCGAGCGGCGGCGACGACGCGGCGCTGTCGATCGTCCCGCTGGCCGGCGGCGCGGCGCGGCCGCTGGGCGCCCTCGACGGACAGGTCCGCGCGATGCGCGCGGGCCCCGACCGCGTCGTGCACGTCATGCTCGATCGCGCGGCGTCGATCGAGGCGTGGCGCGTGCCGCTCGACGGCGGCGCGGCGGCGCGCGAGGCCGACGCGCCCTGGTGCTTCATCCATCCCGCGCCCGCCGGCGGCGCGACCTTGTGGACCCGCTGCTCCGCCGATGGCCCGGTCGCCGGCGTGCTCGTGCCGGCGGGCGGCACGCCGGATCCCGCCGCGCCCGGCCTGCGGATGGACGGCCAGCTGTTCTTCGGCGGCGATTTCGACGGGGCGGGCCGCGCGTACGTGGTCTACCAGGAGCCCAGGGTCGATCGCGTCGACGTCGCGACCGGCGTGGTCGCGACCCTCTTCGAGGCGGCGCTGTTCGGCGCGACCGTGTCCCCCGACGGCACGACCGTGTACTCGACCGAGCCCGTCGGGCGCTCGCGGCGCCACGTGATCACGAACTTCGCCGATCGCGTCCGGCCCTGACCAGGAACGCGACGACCGCCGCGACGAAGACGGCGCCGAGGAGCTGCCCGACCGTGCCGGTGAAGACCGTCGAGGTCGGCTTGGGCACGACGCCGCCGCCCCACAGCCCGGCGACCACGACGCCGGCGAGGCCCTCGCCCGCGACGAGGCCCGAGGCGGCGAGGATGCCGGCCGTGCCGGCCATCGCGTGGGCGCCCGCGGCGGCCGGTGGAGCGCCGGCATCGGCGAGGCGGCGCGCGAGGCCGCCGACGAAGATCGGCATCATCGACGCGAGCGGCAGGTACACGCCGATGGCGAAGGCGAGGCCGTGCACGCCCGCGATCATCGCGCCCGCCGCCAGCCCGGCGCCGGCGAGGACGAGGCCCCACGGCAGCGAGCCGTCGAGCTGCCCTTCGATGACGGTCTTCATGAGCGTCGCCTGCGGCGCCGGCAGCTCCTTGGTGCCGAACCCGAACTCCGCGCCGAGGAAGAGCAGGGTCGCGGCGACGGCCCAGCACGCGGTCGCCGCGCCGAGGTACTGGCCGACCTGCTGGATCGCCGGCGTGGCGCCGACCAGCTGGCCGGTCTTCAGATCCTGCGACATGTCGCCGGCGTTCGACGCCGCGGTCGCGACGATCGTGCCGCAGGTGAGGAGCGCGAGCATGCCCGACTGGTCGGTGAGCCCGAGCTGCTGGAAGACGAGGCCCATGCCGAGCAGCGTGACGAGCGTGATGCCGGAGGTCGGTTGCGACGTCACGCCGACGATGCCGACGATCCGCGACGCGACCGCGACGAAGACCAGGCCGAAGACCGCGACGCCGGCCGCCGGCACCAGGCGATGCTCGAGCGCGAAGTCGCCGGCGAGGAGCCCGGGGACGAGCGCGACCGCGAGCACGACGGCGACCACGCCCGCGCCGACGACCCAGCCCGGGACGTCGCGATCGCGCCGATCGGGCGACGCCTCGCCGCCGGAGCCGAGGCCGCGGACCACGGCGGTGAACGAGGCGGCCATCGCGGGCAGGCCGCGGAGGACGGTGATGATGCCGGCGCAGGCGACGGCGCCGGTGCCCACGTACCGCGCGTGGCTCTTCCACAGCGTGTAGGCGTCCGGCACCGGCTGGTGGGCGCTCGCCAGCATCGACGCCACGAGCGGGATGATCATGAGCGCGGAGATGAGGCCGCCGGAGACGCAGATCGCCGCCTGGCGGTAGCCCAGGATGAAGCCGACGCCGAGGAGCGCGGGCGCGACCTCGAGCGCGAGCTCGCCCCGTGGCAGGTGCGGGATCTCGACGTGGAGCTCGGTCGGCACCACGGCGAGGAGCGCGAGCGCGAGCTTGGCGACGGCGCCGAACGCGAGGCCGTAGAAGATCCAGCGCCCCGCGCTGTGGCCGGCGTCGGTCGCGCGCAGCACCTCGGCGCACGCCCGCCCCTCGGGGTAGGGCAGCTCGGCGTCGGCCTTGACGATGAGGAGGCGGCGCAGCGGCACCATCGCCGAGACGCCGAGCACGCCGCCGCACAGCGCGAGCCCGACGATCTGCTCGTAGGACGGCGGCGCGCCCCACAGCCACAAGGCCGGCAACGTGAAGATCGCGCCGGTCGCGAGCGAGGTCGACGCCGAGCCGATGGTCTGCGCGAGGTTGGTCTCGAGCAGCGACGGGCGCGCGCCGATCATCCGCGACAGCGCGACCGTCATCACGGCGACGGGGATCGACGTCGAGATGGTGAAGCCGACGCGCAGCCCGAGGTACGCGTTGGCGGCGCCGAACAGCGCGCCGAAGACGACCCCCATGACGACGGCGCGGAGCGTCGCCTCGCGGACGGTCGTGCCCCCGCTGCTCATCGCGCGCTACCGGGCGGCACCGTGTCGACGGCGAGCACGCCCAGGTCGTCCGCGCCGTGCCCGCGCCCGATGAGCTCGTCGGCGCGGCTGGCGATCGCGCGCAGGGCCGCGAGCGGCGCGTCGCCGACCGCGTCGAGCATGAGGCCCAGGTCCTTGCGCGCCATCGCCAGCTCGAACGTCGCCGCGAAGTCCCCCGCGGCCATGCGCTTGCCCCGGATGTCGATCGCGCCGCCGGGCTTGAGCCGCGCGAGCACGCTCATCGTGTCGGCCGCCGCCAGGCCCACGGCCTGGCCGACCGCGAGCGTGTCGGCCACACCGGCGGCGATCGCGACGAGCATGGCGTTGCCGACGAGCTTCATGCCCGCCGCGCGCCGCAGATCCTCGCCGACGTACCACAGGTCGCCGGTCATGGACGCGAGCGCGCCGTCGACGCGCGCGAACACGTCGCGCGGCCCGGCGCACAGCATGATGCCCTTGCCGTCGCGGGCCGCGGCCGGCGACATGAAGACCGGCGCGTGGAGGAAGGCTCGCCCCTCGGCGGCCAGCCGCGCCCCGCGCGCCGCGGCGCCGTCCGCCGACGTCGTCGTGTGATCGACGAAGACCGCGTCCGGCGGCGCGTCGGCGAGGGCCGCCGCCAGCACGTCGTCCACCGCCGCGTCGTCCTTGAGGCAGAGGTGGATCCGGTCGGCGTCACGCGCCGCGTCAGCCGGCGTGGCCGCGAGCCGGGCGCCGGCGGCCTCGAGCGGCGCCGCCTTCGCCGCCGTGCGGTTCCAGACGGTGACGCCCGCCGTCGTCGCCAGCAGATGGTGCACGAAGCCCGAGCCGAGCATCCCGGTGCCGAGAAACGCGATGCGCATGGCCCGCACGGTAGCCGCTCTACCTGCGGTAGAACAACCCCATGACAGATCCGAGCGCGCGGCTGATCGAGACGATCCGCTCGAGCATCATCGGCGACGATCAGGCGATCGACGGACCGTACGGCCCGCGCCGCGTCACGTACGCCGACTACACCGCGTCGGGCCGCTCGCTCACCTTCCTCGAGGACTACATCCGGCATCACGTGATGCCGCTCTACGCCAACACGCACACCGAGACGTCGGGCACCGGCCGCCAGACCACGCGCTTCCGCGAGGAGGCGCGCGCGATCATCAAGCAGGCGGTCGGCGGCGGCCCGGACGACGTCGTCATCTTCTGCGGCTCCGGCGCCACCGGCGCGATCAACAAGCTCATCGACGTCCTCAACCTGCGCATCCCCGCCGACCTCGACGCGCGCTACGAGCTGTCGTCGCACATCCCGAGCGGCGAACGCCCGGTCGTCTTCATCGGGCCCTACGAGCACCACTCCAACGAGCTGCCGTGGCGCGAGTCGATCGCCGACGTCGTCGTCATCGGCGAGGACGCCGACGGCCACGTCGATCTGGCGGCGCTCGAGGCCGAGCTCGTGCGCCACGCGGCGCGGCCGCTCAAGATCGGCAGCTTCTCCGCCGCCTCGAACGTCACCGGCATCGGCAGCGACACCCAGGCGATCGGCGCGCTCCTCCAGCGCCACGGCGCGCTCGCGTTCTGGGACTTCGCCGCCGCCGGCCCCTACGTGAAGATCGAGATGGGCGACCACATGGACGCGATCTTCCTGTCGCCGCACAAGTTCATCGGCGGCCCGGGCACGCCCGGCGTCCTCGTCGCCAAGCGCCGCCTGTTCAAGAACCGCGTCCCCGGCACGCCCGGCGGCGGCACGGTCGCGTACGTGAACCCCGAGGAGCACCGCTACCTCGTCGATCCCGAGCATCGCGAGGAGGGCGGCACGCCGGCGATCATCGAGTCGATCCGCGCCGGGCTCGTGTTCCAGCTCAAGGAGGCCGTCGGCTGCCCGACCATCCGCGCCCGCGAGGAGGACTTCATCCACCGCGCGATCGCGTCGTGGGCCGAGAACCCGAGCATCGGCATCCTGGGCAACCGCGACGCGTGGCGACTGTCGATCGTCTCGTTCGTCGTCCGTCACGGCTCGCGTTACCTGCACCACAACTTCATCGTCGCGCTCCTGAACGACCTGTTCGGCATCCAGGCCCGCGGCGGCTGCTCGTGCGCGGGGCCGTACGGCCACCGTCTCCTCGGCATCGACCTCGCCACGTCCAAGGAGTTCGAGCGCGAGATCGTGCGCGGCTGCGAGGGCATCAAGCCCGGGTGGGTGCGCGTCAACTTCAACTACTTCCTGTCCGAGGCCCAGTTCCAGTTCCTGCTCGACGCGATCCACATGATCGCGGAGCACGGCTGGAAGCTCTTGCCCGACTACCGCTTCGCGCCCGAGACCGGGCTCTGGCACCACGCCGCAGGCGCGCCCGACGCCGCGATGCGTCTCGCCGACATCTCGTATCGCGCGGGCAAGATGGAGTATCGCTCGCGGCAGGCGACCGAGCCGGAGAGCGCTCTGCCCGGCTATCTCGACGACGCCCGCCGCATCTTCGCGGAGGCCGTCGACGGCCGGCGCGGGCGCGTCGCGCGCGACCCCTTGCTGACCCCGGACTTCGAGCACCTCCGCTGGTTCTGGCTGCCGCGCGAGATCGCGGGCGAGCTCGACGGGCGCGAGGTCTCGGCGGGCGCCGGCATCTGACGGCCGTCTTCTGCCGACTCCCGTGGTGATGCGCACACGCGTCACCTTTGCCGTGCACCGAGAACTGCTGATGTTAGGCTCCGCGCCACATGTCGACCCGGGTCATCATTCCTAGCGTTCTCCTCGGCGCGCTCGCGCTCGTCGCCGTTCCCTCCCTCGCCGCCGCGCAGGCCCCGCCGCCGCCGCCGCCACCGCCCGGCGCGCCGCCGCCGCCGGGAGGCTACGGCGTACCCGCCGGTCCGGATCGCAGCGGCATGACGTTCGAGCTGAGCCTCGGCTTCGGCATCACCTCGGTCTCGCCCGAGAATGGCGAGGGCGAGTCGTACAACGGGCTCTCGGGCCTCAACATCGGCGTCGGGACCTGGATCTCACCGACGACGGCGGTCACCGGGCGCATCGCGGTGACGTCGTTCACGCAGGACTTCAGCGAGTTCGGCGGGCCCGAGGTGCAGTTCATCGCCGGCATGCTCGGCATCACCGCCCAGCAGATGGTCACCGACGTCGCGTGGGTCGGCGGCGGCCTCGGCATCGGCATCCTGACCGACGACCAGGAAGGCACGGACGCGGAGAGCGGCCTCTCGCTCGATCTGCGCGCCGGGTACAACTTCTACCAGTCGACGAAGAACGCGTTCTACGCCTCCGTCGAGTTGACGCCGGGGTTCTTCGATGGGGGTCGAGTCACCGGCATCGGTCTACAGGTCGGCTGGCAGGCGCTCTGACTCGGTCACGCGCTGTGAGCGGTCGCGCGCTCGCGCGGTGGTAGAGTCGATCCACGCGTGAGCGACGATCTCGAGAGAGCCACCTGGATCACGCCCCACCACGGGCGCAGCTCGGCGCTTTCGGTTCGCCGCTGTCGGCTCGAGGTCGTCGCCGGCGCCGACGTCGGCACCGTCATCGAGCTGGCGCAGCCGGCGTTCGTGATCGGCCGCGCCGGTGGCAGCGCGGATCTCGCGCTCAACGATCCCAAGGTCTCCGGCCTGCACTGCGAGCTCCGGCTCGAGGCCGGCGGCTATCGCCTGCGCGATCTGTCGTCGACCAACGGCACGTACGTGCGCGGCGTGCGCGTGGTCGAGGCGTGGCTCGCGCCGGGCTCGACGATCGCGGTGGGCAAGAGCGCCGTCCTGTTCACGCCGCTGGCCGACGCGGTGGATCTGCCGCTGTGGGGCGAGGCCGGGCTCGCTGGCCTCGTCGGGCAGAGCCCGCCGATGCGCCACCTGTTCGAGATGATCGAGCGCTTCGCCCGCAGCGACGCCACCGTGCTCGTGCAGGGCGAGACCGGCACCGGCAAGGAGCTGGTCGCCGACGCGATCCACCAGCGCTCGCTTCGCGCCGGCGGCCCGTTCCAGGTCCTCGACTGCTCGTCGCTGCCCGACCAGCTCGTCGAGGATCAGCTCTTCGGCCACGAGCCGGGCGCGTTCACCGGCGCCGCCCGCGCGACCATGGGCGTCTTCGAGGCCGCGCACGGCGGGACCCTCTTCCTCGACGAGATCGGCGAGCTGCCGCTCGACACCCAGGCCAAGCTCCTGCGCGCGGTCGAGAGCCGCCGCATCCGCCGCATCGGCTCGACCAAGCAGATCGCGTGTGACGTGCGCATCGTCGCCGCCACCAACCGCGATCTCGCGGTCGAGGTGAACCGCGGCACCTTCCGCGCCGATCTCTACTACCGGCTCGCGGTCGCGCGCCTCACCGTGCCGTCGCTTCGCGACCGGCGCGACGACATCCCGCTCCTGGTCGAGCACTTCCTGCGCCAGCTCGACGGCGCCGGCGTGGCGCCGTTGCCCCACGACTTCCTCGATCGCGCGCAGGCCCACGCGTGGCCGGGCAACGTGCGCGAGCTGCGCAACGCCGTCGAGCGCGCCGCGCTCCTGCCGCATCACCCCACCGTGCTGTCGGCCGAGGCGGCGCCGCGCGCGACGACCGGCGGCGGAACGACGATCGACGTCACCGTGCCGTTCAAGGTCGCCAAGCAGCGCATGATCGACGACTTCGATCGCCGCTACCTGGAGGCGCTGCTCGCCGCCAACGACGGCAACATCTCGGCGGCCGCGCGCGCGGCCGGCATCGATCGCATGTCGATCTACAAGATGATCAAGCGCCTCGGCCTCGACGATCGCGGCGACGAGGAACCCACGAACAGCGCCGCCCGGTCACCCTGAGCGAAGCCCGAAGGGCCGAGTCGAAGGGCCGAGTCGAGGGGCGCGCTCCCTTCAGTTCGCCGGCGTCATCGTCACGACGGTCGCCGACGTGCCGCCGGTCATCACCCGCCGTGTGCCCATGCCGGGCTTGGTGATCTCGACCAGCGCCGGGCGCTTGGTCATGACGACGAAGGTGCCCGACGCGTCGGTGCCCGGGCCGTCGTGCAGGGTGAAGCCGGTGCCCGACGGGGTCGCGAACCGCACCTCGGCGCCCGGCGTCGAGGTCGTCACCGTGGCGCCGACCACCGGCCGGCGCTGGTCGTCGAGCACGACGCCGAACACGGCGCTCGGGAACGCGATCTGGTCCTCGATGGAGAAGGTCGCGTCGCGCGCGAGATCGTAGGGGATGTAGTGGAACTCGGCCTCGGCGCCGCATGCCCCGCGCCCCGCCGGCGTGAGGCAGCCGTCGCCGGCGTAGACCCCGTCGAACGTGTAGAGCCCGAGGCACGAGCCGGTCGACGCCGCCGAGAACGAGTAGGGCAGCGTCAGCATGCCCTCGGCGTTCGTGGGCTGCGGCGGCGTCCAGAAGTAGAACCACCACTGGTAGCCGGCGAAGTTGTTGTAGAGGAGCGTGGGGAACAGATCGCCCGGCTGCGCCTGCAGGCCCTCGACCGCGACGCAGCTGCCGTTGGCGACGAGCGACGGGAAGTCGACGACGCGCACCGGCGTCGGCTGGTCGATGCGGTCGGCGCACGAGAGCACGCCGCGCATCGGCAGCTCGATCTCGTCGCCCCACTGGTCGCTCGAGGCGACGAAGATCGTGGGCCCGACGGCGCTGCCCTCGGTGCAGCCGCCGGCCGCCGCGACGCCGCGGACCTGGATGCCGATGATCTCGAACGGCGGCAGGTCGAGGTCGAAGATGCCGGAGAGGTTGTGATCCTGGAGCGAGCGCACGCTGCCGGGCTCGACCTCGACACAGTGGTAGGTCTCGTCCTCGAGCCGGCGGCCGGTGAGGGTGAGCTGGACCGCGGTGACGCAGCTGGTGTCGACGTCGTCGCCCTGCGGCGGGACGAGCCGCATCTCGACCGCCTTCTCGCAGCCCGCCGAGAGGACGGTGACGGCGGCGACGACGAGGGCGGCGAGGGCGCGCATCAGAACCCCCGGATGGTCGTGGGTTCGCGCGACATGAGCTCGTA